>JAFZSQ010000057.1 GCA_017619295.1 Lachnospiraceae bacterium | reverse complement strand
TCCCGCAAGTACGATAAGATCAGGATTGTATCCGTCTACGGTATTAAGCAAAGCCTCATTGAATCTGTCTCTGTTCTCATAATCCTTAGGGCTTACACATACCGCATCAATTCCCGCATTCTTAGCTCTTGTAAGTGCATAAGCGTCAGCGTTATTGCTTATCACTCCGACAATCCTAGTATCGGATATTGTTCCGTCTGCAACCTTATCTATTATGGCCTGAAGATTGGTTCCGCCTCCGGATACACATACCACAATGTCCAACTTAATCCTCCTGCTGTTTATAGTCCGATATGACTTATCTATACAAGTTCTACTTCCTTATTACCCTTAATTACTTCACCGACAACATATGCCTTGTCTCCGGCTTGCTCAATAGCCTTAATTGCCGCATCTGCATCCGCCTTATTAACGGCAACAACCATTCCAAGGCCCATGTTGTATGTGTTATACATCATCTTATCGTCTATACCGCCCTTTTGCTGTAACAATGCAAATATGGGAGGAATCGGATAACTGTCTTTATTAATCTTAACTGCCACTCCGTCAGGAAGCATACGTGGAATATTCTCATAGAAGCCGCCGCCCGTAATATGGGAACAGCCCTTAACCTTAATTCCCGCTTCCTTAACGTTCTTAAGAGCATTAACATATATTCTGGTGGGTCTTATAAGCGCTTCGCCCAGAGTCTCACCAAGCTCATCATAGTATGTATTAAGGCTTTCTTTGGTCATTTCAAATACTTTTCTCACAAGAGAAAATCCATTACTATGCACTCCTGAGGAGGCAATTCCCACCAAAGCATCGCCTGCTTTGATGTCATTTCCTGTAATCAGGTCTTTTCTGTCTACAACACCTACAGCAAAACCTGCTACATCATATTCATCCTCAGGCATAAGTCCGGGATGCTCAGCTGTCTCACCGCCGATAAGTGTGGAACCTGCCATAACACATCCGTCAGCAACACCCTTAACGATTTCTGCAATCTTTTCGGGCTCGTTCTTGCCGCATGCTATATAGTCAAGGAAAAACAGAGGCTCTCCTCCGGCGCAAGCCACGTCGTTAACGCACATGGCAACACAGTCAATTCCGATGGTATCATGCTTATCCATAAGGAATGCTATCTGAAGCTTGGTTCCCACTCCGTCAGTACCTGACAGAAGCACCGGATCCTCCATCTCTTTGATCTTCTTCATGGAGAATGCTCCCGAGAAACCTCCAAGGCCTCCCAAAACTTCAGGACGCATTGTCTTCTTTACATGTTCTTTCATTAGTTCCACCGATTTGTAACCGGCTTCGATGTCTACTCCCGCTGATTTGTAATCCATTTATTCTTCCTTTGCTTAATATATTTTAACTACTTGGTTTGATAATCCTTGTAGCCGAGTTCCTGTAATTTGGCGTCCTTGGCTTCAACGCCTTCCTTCTGCTTCTTGCTGTATGCCTTAAGCTTATCCAAAAGACCTGCATCTGAAACGGAAAGAATCTTTGCTGCAAGAAGTCCCGCATTTGCTCCGCCGTTAATAGCCACAGTGGCAACGGGGATTCCCGAAGGCATCTGTACTATGGAATAAAGTGAATCTCTTCCGCCTAAGGATGTGGTATGCATGGGAATTCCGATTACCGGCATAGGGAAAATTGCTGCGCACATGCCGGGCAGATGAGCTGCCATTCCCGCTCCTGCGATAATAACCTTGATTCCGCGTTCTTCAGCCGTCTTGGCATATTCAAAAAACTCATCCGGCTCTCTGTGAGCGGATATAATTCTCATTTCAAAGCTTATTCCCAACTCCTCAAGTACCTGTGCAGCCTTAGCCATTACAGGCATATCAGAATCACTACCCATTACAATAGAAACTTGTGCCATATGATTATCTCTCTTTCATTATGCCTCTAAAGGCTTATTAAGCTCTTCCAAACCAGGCAGGACAAATTTGCCTTCCCTTATGATATCATAGCGGGTTCCGTCCTTAGCCACCGCTGTAAGGCTTCCCAGTTCGTCGTAGGGAATCGTTATGTCGGTGTGGCATCCAAAGTATGCCTTGGAAGGATCCGTCTTATACTGTTCGGAAACCTCATTGGACTTGGCAATAATTCTCTTGCCGTCGGGGTTATATGAAACCACTTCCTCCTCATGGGAATAACATGTATCACCCATGGCAAAATGAGGACCGGTCTTCTCAGCAATTAAAATGGTAAGTCTGTCGGCAATATCAAATTTCTCTGCCATCTTGTAAGCTACGGTGTTGGTACCGATGGCAAATTCTCCGATGGGAATGGTGTCGTGATGTGCAAGGATGTTGTCCTTAATGTACTTCTTATTCTTCTCATCGGTATCAAAGTTGGCGCAGTTGTAATCTGCAATCATGCCGTCCTTGAGTTCGATGCTGAGGTCTTTATATAAAAGTCCTGCAAGGAATACCTTCGTAACATGAAGGACTCCGTTAGTTCCTTTAAGTTTGGGAGAAGTAAATACCTCACCCACGGGAATGTTTACATCTGCAACACAGTTCTCGAAGTTTGTTTCTTCAGAAGGATTCTTAAGCTCATGTAAAGCTACCGATAAATCCGTCCTGTTGCCGTTCATACCCTTAACCTCCACATGGTCGGCCTTATCAAGGGTATCTATTATAATCTGCTGCATGTCGCGGTAAAGCTCATAATCTAATGTGTTGAGTTTAACCGTCTCAGCAAAAATCTCTTTGAATTTATCTCCGATTTCAGGAATCGGGAAGGAAATAATCGTGAAGCTTCTCTCGTCACCGGGAACATATTCCTGAGTAATCTGGGTAGCCTTGGTTCTGAAGTCCACCAGGAGTTTCTGCTGATCCTCTGTGAAGTGGCAGCACTCCTCTTTAATCTCGGGAGCAAAAGGCACCTCTCCGAAAATCTCCATAACTGCGGGACCGCCGTAATGGTTTGCCTGATATTTCACCTTCTCATAGGCATTCCTGTAAGCTTCCACTCTTCTTGCCACATATGCCTTGTCATACCATATGGCCGCATCCTCCTCGTGGTCGAAGAAGAACTGCTTGTTGTAGCATGTGGAAATGAAGCCGGGGCTTTCCGTATCTCTTCCGCAGATAACAGATGAAGCACATCTGAAAATCAAAGGATTAAGTCCCATTTCCTTAAAGTTGTTAACGGCTTTTCTGATTATTCTCTCAAAGCCGATGGGATAATATATCTGGACATATTCCTTAATGGAAATATCTTTTCCGGTAACCTCGAAGCCCTTGCGGTAACCCTCTGTGTAAACATCCGCAATCCTCTGGGTCTCCTCCTCGGTTAAGGTTGCAATAAATCTGGAAATCTCTGTCTCATTATCACTGATATACTCACCGTATCTATAGAGGTAATCTGTGGTATTGAGGTCTGCTTCCATAAGGATCTTCTCCCCCACGCTGTGGAAGGTATCGAACTTAAATCCTATCATTTCATTAAGAAGAAGATCCTGATAGTCAAAAGCAAAGGAATAAACTATTCCTCTTAATGCATTGTAGTCCGGCTTCTCGTTCTCCTGCTTTGCACAGATAAAAGCTGTGTAAATCTCAAGGAAAAGTTCAAGCCTTACAGCAATATCCTCATTCCTATGGTCATAGGTGTAGGGAATAATTGAAATCAATTCCGCATACAAAAATGAGAGAAGTCTTCCTATGTCTGTTCCGAACTTCTCTGTGGCGTACTTGGGGTTAAGATAACTTGTACCATACACCTCAGGCTTTGCAGGTGCATAAAGCTCCTCCAATGTACCCTTAAGGGCTGCCTCGTCTGCCTTATCGTATGTTGTGGAATTAACAAAAATAGATGCTTCTTTAACTTTTGTAAGAAATTTAGCTACGGTCTCAAAGTAATCGATATAGGTTTCATCGACTTCCTTCTCGCCCTCTATAAAAGAAATGCGCTCATACGCGTCTTTGATTCTGTCTAAAATCAGTCTGTCCTGCTCCATTTATCCCTTATATCCTTAAAACTATATTGTCCCTACGTATAAAACCAGGCTTATGCCAATCAGGGCCAACGAATTCAGTGTAATACCTAATATAGGAAAAAGCAAATACCTTTCAGGTTCAAAAAACGTTACTCCTGCAAGACCAAACCCAACGATTGAAAAAAGGGTTATGAGAAGTCCCGTCATGCCGGGGGATGCTACGCTTGCACCGTTATTCAAAAAGCTTATATATACAACCGCAAACAGTGCAATAAGGCTTATGGCCCCAAGGATTGTGGCCATTATTGCCCGCTTCGGATGAACCTTTCTGGTAAACTTATATCCTTGTCTCTTCATATGGACAAATTTCTCCAATATATTGTGTTTATCCTACCTCACTCTACCACAAAATGTGCTTTTTTTCAACTTTTAAAGTTTTAAATATCTCTTAAAAATCACATAAAAATAATGAAGCCGATGAGTTTTTTTACTCATCGGCTCCTTCTAAGGTATCAATATGAAAAATTTAGTTGGCATCAATTATCCTACAACAGCTTTCTTTCGCTGATTCTTCTTGCGCAGGCGGCGTCTTACGGATGTCTCGCAGTTATATAAGCGCTCATCCTTGGCCCACTTAGGCAGATCATTGAATCTTGCCTGTTGTGCGAAATCGAATACCATATCACCTGCAAATATATGATTCATAATCTCCCTCGCTTTCCGGTGTCCCTGTGTTTTCGTCTTGCGGACACTCTTTGTATGATTATATTATCACACGCGGACAAGGATTGCAAGTGTCTTTCGTAAAAAAACATCAAAAAACTTGGATTTCTTTTATATTCACCTCATTACCTGTCAAAAGATACGTACGATTGTCTTTGCAGTACGGACACTCCTTTCCATACTTGACGGTGGGGTATTCTTTGTGACAGTTTTCGCAATATGTTACTGCAGGGATCGTCTCCACCACTAGTTTGGCATCGTGAATGGGACCCTCCTCTTTGTGAACGGCCCAATCCCAGCAATCTTTGAGATAATAAGGAATGACAGAGGAGACCTCTCCGATCTCCACTGTCACCGAATCAATTTTCTCGACCTTATTCTCAACTGCGACTGCTTTAACATCTTTGATAATGTAAAAAACAACTCCCAGTTCGTGCATAAGTTCCTCTATTCTTTATTTTTTCTTCTTGTTAAGTAAGATCTTGGTTCCTCTCTTAATAGCGTAAGGAAGGATGGCCTTAATCTTATCCTCTGACTTGTACATGGTGCTGCATTCAGGCTTGTCTCTCTTAAGTGTGATGGCGTCGAACTTACACTTGGTGGTACAGATTCCGCATCCGATACACTTATTCTCATCCACGATTGTCTGTCCGCAGCCAAGACATCTTGCCGTCTCAATCTTAACCTGCTCTTCCGTAAGAGTCTTATGAGCATCTCTGAAGGACTTGGAAGGTATGGATTCATCCATTCCGGGCTCCTGCCTTGAAGATGTGTCATATGAAGGAATATAGAGGTTATCCTTATCAAGCTCTATAAACCCACGTCTGTTACGTCCGATGGTCATATGGCCGTGCTGAACGTATCTGTGAAGGGACTCAGCCGCATCATGTCCTGCTGCGATTGCATCAATTGCAAACTTGGGACCTGTGTATACGTCACCGCCCACGAAGATATCGGGTTCAGCTGTCTGATATGTAAGAGAATCGGCAACAGGGCCGTTTCCTCTGCCAAATTCCACCTTGGTTCCCTTAAGAAGATCCTTCCATACAATCTGCTGACCGATGGCGAAAATTACATGTTCACAAGGAATTGTAATGCAATCGTTCTCATCGTACTTGGGATTAAACTTCTTATTCTCATCAAATACGGAAAGGCATCTCTTGAAGGTAATTCCCGTAACCTTGCCGTTCTCGGTAACAACTTCCTTGGGACCCCACCCGCAGTTAAGGATTACACCGTCCTCTTCTGCCTCAACCTGTTCTTCCTTGGATGCAGGCATAATATCTCTTGATTCAAGGCAGCACATGGTAACCTTTGAGGAACCGCTTCTTGCGGATACTCTTGCAGCATCGATAGCTACGTTACCGCCACCTACAACTACAGTATCTCCCGTGATCTTCTTCTCACCGGTATTGGCAACCTTCAAGAACTCGATGGCTGTTGTGGTTCCCTCAGCATCCTCTCCGGGTACTCCGGGAAGGCGTCCGGCATTACATCCGATAGCAACATAGAATGCCTTATATCCCTGGCTTCTTAATTCATCGATTGTAACGTCCTTGCCTACTTCGATACCGCACTTAATCTCAACGCCCATCTCGCGCATAACGTCGATTTCGGCGTCAATAACGTCCTTTTCAAGCTTATATGAAGGAATACCGTAGCGAAGCATTCCGCCGGGCTTCTCGCTCTTCTCAAATACTGTAGGATAGTATCCCATCTCAGCAAGATAGAAAGCAGCTGAAAGGCCAGCAGGGCCACCACCGATGATGGCAATCTTCTCTTTCCAGCGTCCTCTGTTGGAAGCCACTACGATGTCGGGAATATATCTTGTCTCGGCATGTAAATCCTTCTCGGCAATAAACTTCTTAACCGCATCGATCGCAACTGCTCTGTCAAGGGTTCCTCTTGTACATGCGTCCTCGCATCGTCTGTTACAGATTCGTCCGCAGACTGCAGGGAAAGGATTGTCCTTCTTAATAAGGGCAAGGGCCTCTTTGTATTTACCTTCGGCAGCCTTCTTAAGATATCCCTGTACAGCAATATGGGCGGGACAGGCGGTTTTACAAGGTGAGGTTCCTGTGGTGTGGCAGTTGATTCTGTTGTTGTCTCTGTAGTTCTCATCCCACTTGTCAGGTCCCCACTTTGTAGCATCGGGGAGCTCCTGCTTGGGATATTCAACTTCCTTGCCGTCAGCTGTGCAAAGCTTCTGGCCAAGCTTTAATGCGCCGGCAGGACAATACTCTACGCACTTACCGCAGGCAACGCATTTATCCTTATCAACATGCGCTCTGTATGCGGAAGCAGACATGTTGGGTGTGTTGAAAAGCTGTGATGTACGGAGGGCATTACAAATCTTAACGTTACAGTTACAGATTGCAAAAATCTTGCCCTCGCCGTCAATGTTGGTTATCTGATGAACGAAGCCGTTATCCTCGGCTCTCTTCAAAATCTCCATGGCCTCTTCGTAGGTGATGTCATGGCCTCTGCCGGTTTCACGACAGTAATCAGCCATATCGCCCACACCGATACACCAATCCTGGTAATCGTCGGCACAGCCTTCGTCCAGTTTCTTACGGCTTACACGGCAGGAACAAATGGAAGCTCCGATGTGTCCCTCGTATCTTTTAAGCCAGTAGGAAATGTGCTCGATATCCGCGGTGCCCTCCTCCATCTGGATGGCCTTCTCCACAGGAATAACGTGCATACCGATTCCACCGCCTCCGGGAGGAACCATGGGAGTAACTTTCTCCAATGGTAAAAACGTCATCCTCTCAAAAAACATTGCAAGCTCAGGGTGCTTGTCAAGATTCTCAAGATTCATGTTGGTATATTCTGCCGATCCGGGTACAAACAAAGGAACCCAGTATCTCTTTATGAGATTTCCGTTGGGGATAGGGCCATCCTTTGTGTACTGATCGTTATAGTCATACTCCAAGATTCCCACTCTTGCCATCTCGTCAAGAAGTACCTGGAATCTTTCCTTCCCATTCTCGGGAATTTTGTTAAGCTTTACAAGCTCCTCAAAAGTGTACTGTTTACGGACTTTCATTGTGAGAGCAACCTCGGCCATCTCATCCGTAAGCACACAGCGAAGTCCCCAGTACTCGGGATCGTCTGTTGTAACCTTATGTCCGATTCGGTCAGTTATCTTTTGTGCAAGCTTAAGAATTTTCTCGTTAGGTGGATTCTCACCCTTAAACTCAGGGGTGAAAAGTGTGCTCATCTCAGGCATTTGCTTCTCCTTTCTTCCATGCGGTTACTTCAGATACAAGCCAGTTTACGAATTCGTCCACACCCTCGCCGGTTTTGGCGCAGATGGGAATCACTTTCGCCTTGGGATTTCTCATATGGATGTATTCCTTACACTTATCCATATCGAAATCAAAATAAGGTAAAACATCGATCTTGTTGATAATAACTACATCGCAAATAGAAAACATCAAAGGATACTTAAGGGGCTTGTCATGTCCCTCAGGAACAGAAAGAATCATGGCATTCTTTGAAGCGCCGGTGTCAAATTCGGCAGGGCAAACAAGATTGCCCACGTTCTCCAAAATTGCCAAATCAATTCCTCCAAGTTCCAATCCACTCATGCCCTGACGGGTCATTTCCGCGTCAAGATGGCACATGCCGCCGGTGTGAAGCTGAATTGACTGAACTCCTGTGGCTTCAAGAATCTTCTTGGCGTCCACGTCGGAGTCGATGTCTGCCTCCATTACGGCGACTTTAAGTTTGTCTTTAATTCTGTTGATTGTCTGAATCAATGCGGTAGTCTTACCGCTTCCCGGTGAAGACATAAGATTTAAAAGGTAAATTCCCTTGTCTCTAAGCTCAAGTCTGAGCTTATCCGCGTCTCTGTCGTTATCTTCAAAGACGCTCTTTTTGATTTCAATTACTCTTACTGTGTCCATTCCTGTTCTTCCTATAATTAATCTGATTGCCAAGTCTGTATATTATAGCATTTTTTGTGCAATTTGTCCAATTTCCGATTGTATTTTACGCAATACTTTATGCAGTATGCTGCAAAGGTAAAGTGGTAACGCATTACTGCGATAAATCCCCCCTGGGGGGATATGAAAACACGGTCGCTAAGTGCTCTACAAAAAAAAGAAGCCCGCCATGCTTTCGCATAACGGGCTTCCCAAAATGGCAACTTAGGATTAAACCATTAATTTGACATTATCCGCATACTTCTTAATATTTGATGCGTTTACATATTTGGTGTACTCATCGCCGTTTACAACCACAAGAGTAGGTGCCTGCATGATGCCATACTTGGCTGCCAGCTCCATGTTCTCTTCTGCATCAATCATTACATAAGGAACGTTCTTTAAGTATTCCTTCGCAAGTTTGCAGTTGGGACATGTCTTGGTTGTGAAAAGATATCTTACGTCCTGAGGCTCCTCAACCTTTACTTCAACGTCTGAGTCGTAGTTGCTTAAAGTTACTACCTGAGCCGAAGGGCGTTTAAGAACGGAATTTGCGATGTCGTAGGTCTTACGATCAGCATACTCCTGAAGCTTACCGTCGTTCCAGTTCTGTACGGGACGGTAATAACCGGTAATACGGCTGTAAACCTCGGTCTTCTTACCGCAGTGAGGACAAATCTTCTGCTCACCGGCAAGGTATCCGTGCTCCGAACAAATTGAATATGTGGGAGACATTGTGTAGTAAGGAAGCTTGTAGTTATCTGCAATCTTCTTTACAAGGTTTGCAGCTGCCTTCCAGTCGGGAAGCTTCTCACCAAGGAATGCATGGAATACAGTTCCTGATGTGTAGAGAGTCTGAAGCTCATCCTGGATATCAAGTGCGTCAAAAATGTCGGCTGTGTATCCAACAGGCAAATGTGAAGAGTTGGTGTAGTAGGGAGTTTCACCTTCTCCACCTGCTGTACGGATTGCAGGCCAGCGTTTCTTGTCGTGCTTAGCCAGACGATAAGTTGTTGACTCTGCAGGTGTAGCCTCAAGGTTGTAGAGGTCACCATACTGCTCCTGATAATCGGAAAGACGATTTCTCATGTGGTTAAGAACTTCCTTTGAGAACTCCTGAGTCTTAGGATCAGTCATGTCTGCTCTTAACCAGTTGGCATTAAGACCAACTTCGTTCATGCCGATAAGGCCGATTGTTGAGAAGTGATTGTCGAAGGTTCCAAGATATCTCTTGGTGTAGGGATACAATCCTTCGTCAAGAAGTCTTGAGATGACACCTCTCTTAATCTTAAGTGAACGAGCGGCGATATCCATCATGTGGTTGAGTCTCTTGTAGAACTCATCCTTGTTAGCGGAAAGGTAAGCGATACGAGGCATGTTGATTGTAACTACGCCAACGCTTCCTGTGCTCTCGCCGGATCCGAAGAATCCGCCTGTCTTCTTTCTTAATTCACGAAGATCGAGACGAAGTCTGCAGCACATACTTCTTACATCTGAAGGCTGCATATCGGAATTGATATAGTTTGAGAAATACGGTGTTCCGTATTTAGCAGTCATTTCAAAGAGAAGCTTGTTGTTCTCTGTCTCGGACCAGTCAAAGTCTCTTGTGATTGAGTATGTGGGAATGGGATACTGGAAGCCACGTCCGTTGGAGTCGCCTTCGATCATGGTCTCGATAAATGCCTTGTTGACCATGTCCATTTCCTTCTTACAATCCTTGTACTTGAAGTCCATTTCCTTGCCGCCTACGATTGCGGGAAGCTCTGCCAAGTCGTCAGGAACAGTCCAGTCCAAAGTGATGTTTGAGAAAGGAGCCTGTGTACCCCAACGGGAAGGAGTGTTAACGCCATAAATAAAGGCTTCAATGCACTTCTTAACCTCGCCGTATGAAAGGTTATCAACCTTTACGAAGGGAGCAAGATATGTATCAAATGATGAGAATGCCTGAGCTCCTGCCCACTCATTCTGCATAATTCCGAGGAAGTTAACCATCTGGTTGCAAAGAACTGAAAGATGCTTTGCAGGTGCGGAAGTGATCTTGCCGGGAATTCCGCCAAGGCCTTCCTTGATAAGCTGCTTAAGTGACCATCCGGCACAATAACCGGTAAGCATTGACAAATCATGGATATGAATATCGGCGTTACGGTGCGCATTGGCAATCTCTTCGTCATAAATCTCTGAGAGCCAGTAGTTTGCTGTAACTGCACCGGAGTTGGAAAGAATAAGTCCACCAACGGAATAGGTAACTGTGGAATTCTCCTTAACACGCCAGTCTTCAACTTTAACGTAGGAGTTGACAACATCCTTGTAGTCAAGGATAGTTGATTTCATTTCACGCATTTTCTCTCTCTGTTTACGATAGAGAATGTATGCCTTGGCAACGTCTGTGTAGCCGGCCTGCTCGAGAACCTTCTCAACGCTGTCCTGAATCTCTTCTACATGGATAGTGTTGTCCTTAACTTTTTTCTGAAAATCCGCGGTAACACGAAGAGAAAGAAGGTCAATGATATCGTTGTTGTACTGCATCTCGGTAGCATTGAACGCTTTCATGATCGCGTCGTTAATTTTGGTGAGAGTAAAATCGGTTGTAGCTCCGTCTCTCTTAATTACCTGGAACATCAAAAATCCTCCCTGTTATACCTCGTAACGGACCAAAAAGGGTAAAAATGGCCCGTTCATGTGCCACTAAATCGATTGTATCACCGAGGGTTGGTAAAGTCAACGATAAAAACAGCAATTTCTACAAGATATTGTGTTTCATTTGTTGCTTTTTCGTTTATTTTGTGCTTTGCAAAGAATCAAAAAACGCGATAAAACCGTCGTTTTCGGCTTTATCGCGTTATGTCAACTACTATATATTGTGGTTACCTGGTTTTTAAAAAATCATATTCTCTTGCCGCTTCAGTGTCATCAGGATATGTCCTCACATAGTTCTCCATAAGAACAGATGCCTGCTTAAACTCACCCAGATGTTCATAGGCCACTATCTCATTGAAGGCCAGGGTTTGCATCATGCCGTTGTCCTCAATCTGCATTGCACTCTGGAAGGCCTCCAAAGCTCCCTGGTAATCACTCATCTTGATTTTGCAAAGGCCCATCTGATTATATACGGAAGCGTTGGTGGTATCCTTTACAAGGTAATCATTGTAAACGCTTATGGCGTAGTTGTAATCGCCGGTAGCTTCATAGGATTTGCCAAGATACAGACAGGCGTCGGCGGAGCCTTCGCCCTTTGCGGTCTCCAAGTATCTGCACGCCTGTGCATACTCACCCAGGTAGTAATATACCCTTCCCAGATCGTAATCGGATAACCTGTTGCCGTAATCGGTAAGCATCCTGTTTAAGTAGTCCTTGCCGATCTCACCGTATCCGTTCTGATTTAAGGCATCAACTATATCAATAAGCTTGTCACAGTCCTTAGGGTACTTGGCTATGACAACGTCAAAATCTTCTTTGGCCTTGGTGTAGTTATCCTGCTCAAGTCTTGCAACGCCCCTCAAATAGTAGGCGTCCATCTCATTCTTCCTAAGTCCCAGTATGGCATCAAAGGTACTCTCTGCCATGGCGGGATTTCCCATCTTAAGATAAGCGGTGGCCAGGTAATAGTTAACGTCGAAGTCCACATCCTGCACAACCCCGTCGGATAGAGAAAGACACTCGAGGAAAGCATTGACTGCATCCTCATAACGGGTAAGCCCCATATATGCCAGGCCTTGCCCCCTCTTAATGAGCCTCTCGTTCTCTCCGGCTTCCTCTGCCTGTGCAAAAGCCTCAAGAGCGGATTCATATTCCATTCTCTCAATGGCACCCATTCCCTCGCTTAAGTGAAGCTCGTCCTCATTCTCCCCGCAGGCGGTGAGAAATACAGACAAAGAAAGGATTGCCAATATATATCTAATCTTGCGATTCATATATTTTCTCCATTTATCCAAGTACCATTTTACTTAAACAAAGCCCTTATTTCAACCCATATTTCTCCGCAAGTTCCCGTTCTTTGCCGTGAACTTCAAGTTCAAATTCTCTTGAGGAAATCAACTTGCAGCCCTCTCCTCTTATGATAATCTGCTCAAGTCCGTCGCTGGTTACGACGGTAATATCATAGTTTTTGGAATTCTCGTGGGCAAACTTCTCAATATACTGATCCGCAGTCTGAGCCTCCTTGGTGAAAACCACGTGTATATTGTGAAAATCGAAGACATTCTCCTTGCCTCCGCGAACCTTGTAGGCATCAAAAACCAGAATCAGTTCATGATTAATCATGGCCTTATAGTTACTCATAATGTCCATGAGTCTGTCCCTTGCGGAATCGATATTTATATCCGCAAGTTCCTTTAATTCCTGCCATGCAAAAATCACATTATAGCCGTCAATGAGAAGATAAGGTTTTTTCTTCGGAGCACCCTTATAAACCGTTTCCCTCTTCTCGGCATAGGTGCGCTTGCTTTCAGGCTTTCTGACTCTTCTTTTCAAAAAGCCTACGCTTCCCTTTTTGTTGCTTCCCCTGTTGGCGCCCCCAAGGTTATCGATAATCCTGTCGATTTCATCGGTTCCGATGGACATCTGTGAGCTTCTTACAGGCTCCTTTACCCTGAATACCTCAAGTTCTTCCTCATCCTCGTAAAGGTCATCATCCTCTAACTCATAGGCAGGAAGGTGCATGTATTTTTCTGTTTCATACCAGGGAATGGTGGTGCCTGCCCCATGTGAGCAAAAAACCGAATCCGCGGTATTCTCCAAATCCGCCTCAGGGTTATAATTGATCTCTTCTATAATCTTCTCGCTGTTGTGGCAGGGTTCATAGCCGGAAGCCACACAGATAAGTTCTCCCTGTCCTCTGGTGTAAGTCTTTAACTCAGAGTCATAATTTGACATTTCATAGACAGAAACTCTTCCCGAAATGGTTGAGGTGTCCCTGTCCGCGGTTCCCTCCACAGAGAATCTGGCACCCATTCTTTCAAGGTCGCTCATGGCCCTTCCAACGGATTCGGTGGGGAGATTAATGGTGAAATCATACATGGGCTCAAGAAGGATATTCTCCGTCTTCATAAGGCCCTGCCTTAAGGCTCTGTAGGTGGACTGTCTGAAGTCACCGCCCTCTGTGTGCTTAAGATGGGCTCTTCCGGCCACCAGGGTTATTTTCATATCTGTAATGGGAGAACCCGTAAGGACCCCCTTGTGCTCTTTCTCTTTTAAATGTGTGAGTATAAGGCGCTGCCAGTTAAGGTCCAGTTCATCAGTTGATACCGCAGTATCAAAACTGAGCCCCGACCCAAGAGGCATGGGTTCCAAAAGAAGATGAACCTCTGAATAATGCCTTAAAGGCTCATAGTGCCCCACGCCCTCCACAGGAGAAGCCACGGTTTCTCTGTAGAGGATTTTACCCGGAGCAAAATCCACGTTAACGTTGAATCTCTCTTTTATCTTGGCTTTAAGTATCTCAAGCCCCACTTCACCCATGACGGATATTCCAAGAGTTCCGTCATCCTCAGATTTGGTAACCGTCAAAGTAGGGTCCTCATCTTCCATCATCTTAAGCTTGGGAAGAAAAGTTACTGCAGGCACCTCCGGAGGAAGGATTATGCTGTAGCTTTGAACCGGAGTCATAAGAGGTTCGCCGCCTGTCTCCTTTAAAGTTCCAAGGCCCTTTCCCGTAATTGTATCCGAAAGTCCCACAAAGGCACAGACCTCTCCTTTGGTAACCTCATCTCTCGTTTCAAACTTTTCGCCACTGTATATTCTTATCTGGTTAATCTTATCCTTGCTTCCGTCAACGGTCTCTTTAACCCTGCAGCTTCCGCTTGTAATCTTTACATGGGTGAGGCGCTCTCCCTTTGAATCCCTGGTTATTTTAAACACCCTGGCTCCGAATTCTTCGCCGCCTTCAACCTCTGTGGTGTATCTGCAAATAAAATCAACCAGCTCATTAACGCCCTCATTCTTTAGAGCGCTGCCCCAGAAAACGGGAAAAAGCCGCTCATTGACCAGCAAAGTCAAAATGTCGAAATCTTCGATTTTGCCTGATTCAAGGTACTTCTCCATGAGGTCTTCGTCACACATGGCGATGTTCTCGTCCCTGTCATCAGACGAGAAATCAACGATACCTCCGCCGAATTTGCTGCTTATGTTTTCAAATACAGCTTTCCTGTCAACTCCCGGCATGTCGGTCTTGTTGACAAAGACTACCGTGGGAACGCCGTAGTGACGCAAGGCCTTCCAAAGAAGAAGGGTATGGCCGTCAACTCCGTCTGTGGCGCTTACAAGAAGAACCGCCACATCAAGAACCGCCAGTGTTCTCTCCGTCTCCGCCGAAAAGTCCATGTGCCCCGGGGTATCAAGAAGTGTTACATATGTATCTTCATGGGTAAAAATTGCCTGCTTTGAAAAGACAGTGATTCCTCGCTGCCTCTCGATGGAGTCCGTATCAAGAAAGGTGTCCCTGTTATCAACCCTTCCAAGATTCCTGATGGCTCCCGAATTATATAGAATTGCTTCCGATAAAGTGGTCTTTCCCGCATCCACGTGGGCAAGAATTCCCATAACTATTTTCTTCATAGTTCACTATTATACCATTAAAAAGGGCGGAGCCACATGGCTCCGCCGAAATAAATGCGATACGATTATGAGTTTATACGTTGAAGCAGCTTCCGCCAACGAACTCACGGCAAATGGAGTTGTTGGGAAGGTTCTCAGAACTTACGCCGATGAAGTAGTCAAGGAATTTAAGAAGTCTCTTGGCTTCATAGTATTCAGGTTCACCGGGCTCAATGCCAAAGAGCAAAGGCTCAGCGTACTGCTTAAGCACCGCAAGCTCGTAGATAAGAACGGAGTTAAAGATTGCATCCGCACCCTCCTGGAAGGGGAAGATGTTCTCCTCCTCGCCTCGTCTTACCGAAGGCCACATGGCAATTGTTCCCTTTGCGGAGGTTCCTCTGGTTCTGGCATCTCTTACCATTCTCCTTAAGAGTCTACCGTCTGTTGTGGGAATTCTGTTGTGGTCATCTACATTAATGCATGTAAGGGCACTGATATAGATTTTGTACTTACTCTCTGAAGGAAGTGAGTAGGACATCTTATCGTTTAATCCATGAATTCCTTCGATAACCAGTACATCATCGGGACCAAGTTTCTTGAAGTTACCCTTGTATTCACGCTTGCCGGTCTTGAAGTTAAAGCTGGGAAGCTCAACTCTTTCTCCTGCAAGAAGTTTGGTCATATCCTTGTTGAACTGCTCAACATCTATAGCCTCAAGGCATTCGAAGTTATAGTTACCATCCTCGTCTTTGGGGGTATCCTCTCTGTTCTTGAAGTAGTCATCAAGTCCGATGGGATGAGGGATAAGGCCCTGTGTAGCCAGCTGGATTGAAAGTCTGTGTGAGAAAGTGGTCTTACCTGATGATGAAGGACCTGCAATCATAACAAACTTTACTCCGCCTCTTGCAGCGATTTCCTTGGCGATCTCGCCGATTCTTCTCTCCTGCTCAGCCTCCTGAACAAGAATCATGTCACTTATCTTGCCGTTACAGATGTGGTCGTTCAAATCACCTACGGTCTCAATACCTAACTTGTTGCCCCAGTCATTGGCATCTTCCAAAGCTCTGAAGAGATTCGGTCTGTCATCAAGGGGATCCACAACTGTAGGAGTTTTCTTTGAGGGTAAAATCAGCATCGCTCCTCTGTCGTAAGGAATCAGGTCGAAATACTTGATTTCCTTTGTGCTGGGGAACATGTAGCCGTAGTAATAATCATAATAACCGTCCATCTCATAGACATTAACGGATGAGCTTCTTCTGTATTTGAAAAGTTTAACCTTATCGTCCATTCCCTGGCGTTTAAAGAGTTCAATAGCTTCAGAAATAGGATAGCTTCTCTTAAATACTCTGATGTCCTCAGCCACCAGATCCTGCATACGCTGTTTAATCTTCTTTATGGTAGCAGGTTCAACCTGTACTCCGTTCTTCGGACGAAGATAGTAGCCTGCACCGATTGTATACTCAAGTGTAAAAGCAAGTTTGTCACCTGTCACATCTTTTACAGACTTCATGAACATCATGATTGCTGTTCTCATATAGGTCTTGTTTCCGATGTCATTCTTTGTTGTAAAAAACTCCAAATCACAATCCTTTGAGAGCTTTTTAAACAATTCTCTGATCTTACCGTTTACGCATGCTACAGCAATTGTGCCGTCGTATTGATCTTTGTAATCCTCGGCAATTTCCTCATAGGTTGTGCCAACAGGATATTCCTTTACTTCGCCTTTAATCTTTACTTTCATAGCCTTGCCTCCGGATGGATAATTTACAGTTAATTCTATCATTTATCAGTTCATTTATCAACGTAGCACCCCCTTTCTCCTCCACGTATAAAGTGCACAAAAACCAATTTGGAAATTTGTTAGGTTTTACAGAAAAATAAAAAACACGTTGACGAAGGAGAAAAAATTGGTTTATGGTTATGTCGTAAAAATTAATACGATTCTTTTGAGGAAGGATTGTTACTGTTCGGCAGGCAAAACCAGATTTTACTTACGTTGTGTAAAATCTGGTTTTTTTGTTCAAAGGGTAATCCGTATGCTTATCAAGAAAATAATCAACAACAATATAGTGACTTCAGTGGATGATGGATGTGAAGTTGTCGTCAGCGGTCGAGGAATAGGTTTCGGTCATCGTGAGGGTGATGTTATACCCCAGGCCAAAATCGAAAAGGTCTACCGCATGGAAAACCAGGAAAGTCTCAAAAGGTTTAAAGACCTGTTATCAAAGCTGCCTTTGGAGAACCTGCACATTTCCAACGAGGTTATTGCTCTGGCCAAGGAAGGACTTAACACCGAGCTTAACGAGAACATCTATCTCACACTTACAGATCACATTAATTTTGCCTTGGAACGATACGACAAAGGCATGATGTTTGAAAATGCTCTGCTCTTTGAGGTAAAAGCCTTCTATCCCGAAGAATTCAGAATCGGTGAAAAGGCCGTTGATTTAATTAAGACAACCACCGGAAAGGACCTGGGTGAAAACGAAGCGGCTTCCATAGCTCTTCATATCGTCAGTGCAGAGTTAAACGAGAAAACCAGCATGGCATTCACAGTCACTCAGGCGGTAAAAAGAATTTTCGAAATCATCGAGGAGGATGTGGACAGAAGCATTCCGGGCAACTCCGGAAAGCTTGATGATTTGATTCCCACCTTCAAGCACCTGGTTTACAGACTGATTCTCAATGAACAGTACAACGGAGACGATGAAGCTTTGTATGAATTTGCCACGGCAAATTACAAGGAGGAGACAAGGATTTGCAGGAAGGTAATGGACTATCTTGAAAAGCAGTTCAATGCCACAATCCGTCCCGACGAAATGAGCTACATCATAATTCTTTTGAGAAAACTCGTTAAATAATTCTAGACAAAGAGAGGATATAAAATGGGATTTTTCGGAACACTATTCGGAAAGAAAGAAACAATTGAGATTGCTTCTCCGGCAAAGGGTAATCTTATCCCCATAGGGAATGTAAGTGACCCCACTTTTGCCGAGGAAATGCTTGGAAAGGGAGTGGCTCTGGTTCCTGAGGAAGGCAAGTTCTATGCACCTGCAGACGGTGATTTGGAATCCCTTTTCCCCACAGGACACGCCTTCTCCGTAAAGACTCCCGAAGGAACCGAGGTTCTTGTTCACGTGGGACTTGATACAGTCAAGCTTAAAGGACAGTTCTTCACCCTTCACGCTGCCCAGGGAGACAAGGTCAAAAAGGGAGACCTTATTGTTGAGGCAGATTTGGAAGCAGTTAAAAATGCCGGCTACGACATTACAACACCAATGATAATCTTAGACTCCGACAACTACTCTTCTTTTGACAAGAAAACAGGAAGTGTAGTTCCCGGCGACGCTGCAATCATTCTCGCAAAGGCATAGATAAGCTTATGAGCATGGAAATAAAAGGTCAGGTTGTCTCAGGCAAAATAGCCATTGGACAAATATTTGTCTTCAGAAAAAGAATACCCGTTATCACATCTGAAACCACCAATGACCCCGAAAAAGAGTTGTCTTCATTTCTTTTGGCAAGGGATGAGGCCATTGAAGAACTTAAGGTATTGGAAGAAGATGCCACCGAAAAGATGGGCGAAGAAGAAGCAATGGTTTTTTCCGTCCACGGCATGCTCCTGGAGGATCAGGATTTCGAGGAAGCGGTTAAGGAGGGTATAAACGCCGGGCATAACGCTTCTTTCGCGGTTAAAAAAGCAGGCGATGATCTGGCGGCCTTCTTTGCCTCAATGGAAGACAACGCTTACATGAATGAGCGTGCTGCAGATTTTAAAGATATTGCAAGCCGCGTAATCAGGAAGCTTCAGGGCATCGAGGATGGAATAAAGCTTCCCGAGCACCCAGTGATTCTGGTTGCGGAAGATCTGGTTCCTTCAGACACCTTAGGACTTGAAAAAGAAAAGGTTTTGGCCTTTGTAACCTCCAAAGGATCAACCAACTCTCACACCGCAATTTTGGCCAGGTCTTTAGGCATCACCGCTTTGGTGAATACCGGAAGCGAATTCTCGGATGACCTTACAGGCCAAATCGGAATCGTGGATGGAGAAAAAGGAGTTTTTACCATCGAGCCTGATGAGGAAACCCTTTCCGAATACAGAAGAAAGAAAGAAGAAATCCAAAGGGAAGACGAAGAATTAAAGCAGTTAATCGGCAAGGAAACCAGGACAAAGGGCGGACAGGCCATTAAGCTTTATGCCAACATCGGAAACCCTTCGGACGCTGTTAAGGCATTGGAGTATGACGCAGAGGGAATCGGGCTTTTCAGAAGTGAGTTTCTTTTCCTTGGTAAAAACGACTACCCCTCCGAAGAAGAACAGTTCGAGAACTACAAAGAAGTCATTACCCTTATGGCTGGCCGTGAAGTAATAATCCGAACTCTTGATATCGGAGCCGACAAACAGGCTGATTACTTCAATCTCCCTAAGGAGGAAAATCCCGCCATGGGATTAAGGGCCATCAGGTTGTGCCTTGAAAGACCTGAGATATTCAAGACTCAGCTTCGGGCAATCTACAGAGCTTCAGCCTTTGGTCCTGTGGGAATCATGTTCCCCATGATTACATCTGTGGAAGAAATCGACCAAATACTCGATTTGACAGAAACGGTAAAAAAAGAATTAAAGGACGAGTCAATCTCCATTGGAAATGTGGAGCTTGGAATTATGATTGAGACTCCCGCTGCTGCTCTTATCAGCGATTTGCTGGCGGAAAAAGTTTCTTTCTTCAGCATTGGCACCAATGACCTGACTCAATACACTTTTGCCATGGACAGGCAAAATGCATCCCTGGAGCCCTTCAGGGTTCCGAATCACCCGGCGCTTTTGAGGCTAATCGAAATGACTGTCCAAAACGCCCACAAGAAGAAGGTTCGGGTCGGCATCTGCGGAGAAATGGGCGCAGATTTCGATTTGACAAAGTATTTTATATCAATTGGCGTAGACGAACTGTCTGTTTCCGCTCCAAAGATTTTGGCTCTTCGGAAACATATCAGGGAACTCGCTTAGAAAAAAGAAAGGAGGAAACACGATGGTTGAATTCTCTTATGTTATTAAGGATGAGCTGGGTATCCACGCCAGACCTGCAGGACTGCTTGCCAAAACCGCAGCAGGCTTTAAGAGCAGCATTAACCTCAGTGTCGGAGGGGAAACCGTAGACGCCAAGCGCTTAATTTCCATCATGAAATTAGGGGCACAGCATGGGCAGACGGCAGCGTTTACCATCGAGGGGGATGACGAAGCAGCTGCCGCAGAAGCATTAAAAACATTCATGAACGAAAACTTATAAGGAAACTTATAAAAAGGAGGAAAATTTCTTATGATGAAGTATCTTCAAAAAATCGGGAAATCTTTGATGCTCCCGGTAGCTTGTTTGCCTGCAGCCGGCATACTCATGGGTATAGGTTACTGGATTGACCCTTCAGGTTGGGGTGCAAACAGCATGATCGCTGCTTTCTTAATCAAAGCAGGCTCAGCTATTATCGACAACATTCCCTGGCTTTTCGCTATCGGTGTTTCCGTAGGTATGGCCAAGGACCACGACGGAACAAGTGCTCTTTCAGGTCTTGTTTCATACTTAATGATTACTACTCTGTTGGCTTCCGGTGCCGTTGCAATGTACAAGGGCGTTGCTGTGGAAGAAGTTCCCGCTGCTTTTGGCAAAATCCACAACGCATTCATCGGTATCCTTGCAGGTTTGATTGGTTCAAGCTGCTACAACAGATTTAAAGATACCAAGTTGCCCAACTGGCTGGCATTCTTCAGTGGAAAACGTTGCGTTGCCATCGTAACCGCAGGTGCTTCCATTATTGCAGCCGTAGTTCTTTACTTCATTTGGCCTGTAGTTTACGGCGGACTTGTTTCATTCGGTAAGGCTATCCTTGGCCTCGGCGCTGTAGGTTCAGGTATCTACGCTATGTTAAACCGTGCATTGATTCCTTTGGGATTGCACCATGCATTAAACGCTGTATTCTGGTTTGATACCGCAAACATCAACGACCTTGGCTTATTCTGGTCAGGCGCAGACGGTGCTGTAAGAGGCGTTACCGGACAGTACATGACAGGTTTCTTCCCTGTAATGATGTTTGGTCTTCCCGCAGGTGCACTTGCTATGTATCACACTGCAAAAGATTCCAAGAAGAAAGCTGCCGCTTCCCTTTTGATGGCAGGTGCACTCGCTTCCTTCTTCACAGGTATTACGGAGCCCCTTGAATTCGCATTCATGTTCCTTGCTCCCGGCCTTTACCTTGTTCACGCAGGTTTGACAGGTATTTCCGCTATTATTTGTACACTTCTTCCTTTACGTTTGGGATTCAACTTCAGTGCAGGTCTTGTTGACTACGTATTAAGCTTCAAGGCTCCCATGGCAGTTAATCCTTTACTCTTAATCCCCATCGGCCTGGTATTTGGCGTTATCTACTATGCAGTTTTCCGTTTCGTCATTACCAAATTCAATCTCAAGACTCCCGGTCGTGAAGATGATGATGAGGAAGAAGAGCTTAAAATCGAGCTTGCAAACGATGACTTCACAGCAATTGCAAAGCAGATTCTCGTTGGTCTCGGCGGAGCTTCCAATATTAAGGAGCTTGACTACTGCGCAACCAGAGTTCGTGTAGAAATCGCTGATTACACTCAGGTTGACGACAAGGAAATCAAGAGAGCCGGTGTTGCAGGCGTTATCCGTCCTTCCAAGACCACAGTACAGGTTATTGTAGGACCCAAGGTACAGTTTGTACACGACGAACTTAAGAAAATGCTTTAATCTCTAAATTAAAAAGCCATAAATGATAGTCCATTCGGATTATCATTTATGGCTATTTTTTTATGCTGACTTCTCCTCGATTGTGAAGAATTCCATCTTATCGCTGAGGGTCTCAGCCATTTCTCTAAGGTCAGCTGCTGCTGTGCTGATAAGAGCAAATGTTGCATTAAGCTCTTCCATAGAAGCGTTGGTTTCCTGAGTGGAAGCCGCATTCTGCTGGGAGATAGCTGAAAGCTCTTCGATAATGTCTGAGAAGCTTACCTTAAGCTCGTTAAGGAGATGAATCTTATCGGCAATCATCTTTGTTGAACCTTCAACGTTGTTTACATTAGCCACAACAACGTCCATATCTTCCTTGGTGCTTGTAAGATCCTTGTTCTGCTCCTTCATGCTCTCGCTTAACTTTTCAATTGTATCAACGCTCTTCTGTGACTCTGATACAAGAGTCTCAACAATCTTGTTGATTGAAACAGCTGCATTCTTTGACTGCTCTGAAAGGTTGCCGATTTCTGTTGCAACAACAGTGAATCCCTTACCATGCTCGCCGGCTCTTGCTGCCTCAATTGTAGCGTTAAGTGAAAGAAGTCTTGTCTGCTCAGCAATAGCTGTGATTATATTTGAAGCCTCTGCAATATCCCTTACGGAATCATTTGTAAGGCGAATCTGTGTGTTGATATCCTTCATGGAAACCATAACGTTCTCGTTCTTATCCATAAGAGCGCTAAGGGTATCAACTGTACGATTTGCACCGGTAAGCATCTCGTTTGCGGCGCTTGAGAGGTTCTCAATGCTGTCTGTGATGTCGTCGATGCTGTTTCCAAGTTCAGCTGTGTTGTTAACTGAGCTTTCCATGCTCTCAGCCTGTGAAGCTGCACCACGGCTGATTTCTTCAACTGCGCCTGTTACCTGCTCGGCAACACGTGATGCTGAAGCTGCGCTGGTTGCAAGGCTCTCACCTGAAGCAGTAACATCTGCGGAAAGCTTCTTGGTTGCTGCGATAACATCCTGAAGTTTGTCACGAACCTGTGCGGAACTTGCTGCGATTACACCAAGTTCATCCTTACGGTTAAATGTACGATCATGTATATAGAAATCAAGCTCCCCATCCTCAAGCTTCTGAAGTCCGTTGACAATGTCTCTGATGGACTTGGAAGACTTTGTAATAAGTATTCTTGCAACAATAAAGTTAAAGAGGAAAAATCCTACAAATACATAAACAATGGCGCGGGAAGCTGCAGCCAGATTGTCTGTAACAATAGATGTGTCACGGCCGGCAAAAACCATACCTACCACCGAACCGTCTGAGTTTCTTAAAGGAAGATAATATGCGTACCACTTCTTACCGCCGATCTCAAGATCTGTGGCAAGATACTCGTTGCAGTTCTGAAGAACCTCTGTAACTACAGTGTCGGAAGCCTTTGTTCCCTCCATACGCTTTCCGGTCCCTTCATCCACAAGGGAAGTAACGTATCTGGTATCTCCAAAGAAAATGGTGAAGTCCATTCCTGTGCTTTCGCTTAATTCATCAAGCTGCTCTTCAAAAATGTCGTGAACAGCTATTCCGCCTTTTAAAAGCACACCGTCACCGGTAGACTTCCAGTCACCTGTGTACTGGTTTGAAAGATCACCTTTTAAAAGGATGGCTGCGGCATGTAAGCCTTCCTCAAAAGAAGCATAGTATGCATCTTTAATGTGCTTGTATCCGATTAAACCTACAGCTCCGGCCATGGCACATCCGAGAATAGATGCGACGATGATTATGCCACGTACCATGTTTCTACTTTTCTTCTTCATAACTTACCTTTCTGATTGCCAAACAATCTACTGAACCAAAACTATCTATACAACAAAAAAGCACGGGTACATGTCCCGTGCAAAAATAAGATAACCACAAAGTGATTATCAGGGTAAGTGCAACTGGCTGACATGTGAAAGTCCCTATAGCTTTGCGTCACAGGCTTTCGCCTGCTTTGCCCAATATTTACGAACTTTGCTATTATATACGATACATTTGATAAAATGCAATACTTTAGTACTAAGAAAAGTGTTTTTCTACACCCCTGTCAAATTATACAATAATACACGCCCGTTTTTGTGAAAAAGCGACAAGAAGGGCCTCCTATTGACTGAGGAGGCCCGAAATGCTATTCTAATATAGGTTTCTACAGAATTATAGAGTTTTTGCAGGGTTAGTACATCGGTAGTACACGGGCTTCCCAAGCCTGGGAGGCGGGTTCGATTCCCGTACCCTGCTTTTTTTGTGCCTATAAACTTTTGCTCCGATCCTGTCGATATAATAGGATAAGGTTAAATATTGCCAAACGGAATTGGATTAATCTGAAAGGAGACATGAGCAATGATCAAGGCAAATGCTGTTTATGGCAGCCAGAACGTCTTTGACGGTAAGGTTGAAAAACAGAACAAGAGTGAAAGCGTTGCAAAGGCAAAAGGAAATTCCGCTTCTTCCGGTGAGGTAAAGCTCTCCGCAAAAGCCCAAAAATTCATTGATTCTCTGCGCAAGAAGCACGGAGACTTTGATTTTATCGTAGCGGATAAGACCGACGACGTTAAATCACTTGTTGGACAAAGCGATAAGGAATTCTCTGTCATATTCTCAAAAGAAGAAATTGAGAAGATGGCCAGCGATGAAAATTACGCATACCAGAAACTCCATGCAGTTGATACGGCTGTGGAAATGTCAGCACGTATAGGCGAGCAATTCGGGTTCGAAAGAGCCTGGGATCTCAAGTCCGAAGAGGCAGGTATTCTCAACAAGATATCCTACTCTTTTGATGATAACGGTCTTATGAAGATTTTCGCTGAAATTGAAAAGGCAAGCCCCAATAACTCAGAAGGAAATCCCTTCTTTATAAAGAAGGCCATGGTTGAAGCCTCAACCGAAGATGAACTCTTCGCAAAGATTGCAGGCATTGACTGGAGCAAGCTTCCCGATGAGCTTAAAGAAACAGGTAGCAAAGTAAACTATTCCGTATAGGCAATTAATCTTCATACTTTTCTATAGTATATATATCGTCAGGTGCATATGACGTAAGAATATATGCACCCGGCACCACATCTTGCGGATGTGTAAATTCAGTATCAAAGTCGCCTGTATCCGGATTTTCATAAATAGTACTTCCGGAATACAATACTTCCGATGTTAACTTGCTGTCGTTTAAGGTATTGAGATATATTTCTTCTCCTCCCCCATACGTCCAGCATTCCAGTATCCCATTACCATCCGGATAAGCATAAAGACTTGAGTGAACAGTAGGTATCATATCAATACGCTGAACCTCGCCTTCAGCGTATTGATATATCCACACATGTTTTTCACTTGCATATATCCCGTATTCCACCAATAATTCCGGCGTTTTATCCTTGTCAATGTCGTATAAATAATAGGAACATATCTCGGTGCCACGCTCATCAACTCCGGCCTCATTAATGTTCCCAAGAAAGTCTATATATGCCGATCTGTAATCACTGCGGGCATTATTATCCGTTGCTCCACATCCTGTAGTAAAAATAGGCAAAAAAAATAAAAGCATGATGAGGGGTCTCATCATTCCGGTTTTTGTAATAAATCTCATTCGTTAACCCTTTAATCCTTTTTAGTCTGCAACTCCCTTATTTATTTCAATTCTCTCCTCAATTTCCGCCAAACGCTCGCGGCTTTTCTCCGACGAATCGGCATTTCTTAAAAGCTGCTCTCTTATTTCCATAAGCTCCCTGTATTCAGCATTTAAATACATCATAAGGACCTTATTCCTTGATGCCACAAGTCTTGGGCCGTAAAGCTCATCCACCGTGAAAGGATCATCAAGGTGTGAGAAATCAAAGAATTCAAAATCCGGATCCGGCACCACCTTCATCATAGGGTAGAACTTGCCGTCCTCCAAAACCATATCCTCGGCCACGGTAATGAATCCGTTGTTCTTTAGGAATCTTCTGAATTCAGGAATCTCGGACTGGGGCTGAAGCACAAGCTCTGTGACGCTTTTTGCCACATCAAGGCCCCGTACTATGATGTCTTTCATGAGAGGCCCGCCCATGCCGGCGATGATAATGGTATCCGCCTCACCAAACTCCAGCTTATCAAGTCCGTCTGAGAGCCTAGTAGTCACCTTTGAAGACACGCCAAAAACCTCGATGTTTTTCTGGGCCTGTGAAAGAGGGCCTGTCCTTACATCCATTGCAATAGCCTTTGGTGCTATCTCTTTTTGAACCAGGTAGATACTTACATAACCATGGTCACAACCAACATCGCAGACACGGTTACCGATGGTAACCATGTCTGCGACACTTTGTAATCTCTTTGTTAAAACCAGTTCATTCATTAGTCAAGATAATCTTTCAGCTTACGGCTTCTTGAAGGATGACGAAGCTTTCTTAATGCCTTAGCTTCAATCTGTCTGATACGCTCACGGGTTACGTTAAACTCTTTACCAACTTCCTCAAGAGTTCTTGCACGTCCGTCGTCAAGGCCGAAACGAAGTCTTAATACCTTCTGCTCTCTGTCTGTAAGAGTATTTAAAACCTCAACCAGCTGCTCTTTAAGAAGAGTAAATGAAGCTGCATCTGCAGGTACAGGAACGTTGTCGTCCTGAATGAAGTCACCAAGATGGCTGTCTTCCTCTTCACCGATGGGAGTTTCAAGGGAAACGGGCTCCTGAGAAATCTTTAAGATCTCTCTTACTCTCTCAACGGGCATCTTCATCTCCTCAGCGATTTCCTCGGGAGAAGGCTCACGGCCAAGCTCCTGGAGAAGCTGACGGGAAACTCTGATGAGCTTATTGATTGTCTCTACCATATGTACAGGGATACGAATTGTTCTTGCC
>JAFZSQ010000005.1 GCA_017619295.1 Lachnospiraceae bacterium | reverse complement strand
TAACGCCAGATTGCTGATTTTGTGGCACTTATAAAACACGCTCCGTGCTTATTTTATGGGCGTTTGAGCGGAAAGCCTTGATTTATGGGAAAAGTTTTTTGAAAAAGTTTGTGTCACGGGGTTGACATTATCGGGAACAGGCAAGACATATGCATCGGCTTTTGCAATGAGAGAGCTTGGATATAAGAGAGTTCTTTTCCTTGTTCATAGAGGACAGCTGGCAAGACAAACGAAGCGTTCCTATGAGAAGGTTTTTGCCAAATCCAAATCAATGGGTTTGGTCGGAGCGGGATATCATGAATATGAAGCAGATTATGTGTTTGCCACAGTTCAGACCTTAAACCGTGATGAACATTTGCTTCAGTATGACAGAAATACATTTGATTGTATTGTCCTAGATGAGGCACATCATGTTCCTGCAGATACTTATCAGAAGATAATGAAACATTTCACTCCGAAGCTTTGGCTTGGAATGACAGCTACACCCGATAAACGCGATGATAATATCGAGGGCAGAAATGTTTATGAGATTTTCAATTATCAAATTGCCTATGAGATAAGACTTCAACAGGCGATGGAGGAGAACCTCCTCTGTCCATTCCACTATTTTGGAATCACAGATTTAGCTATTATCGGAGATGCCGAAGAAGCTAATAGAGATTTTAGAATGCTTACAAGTGATGAGCGTGTAAAGCATATTATTACTCAGGCTAATTACTATGGATATAGTGGAGATAAAGTAAAAGGATTAATCTTCTGCAGCAGCATCAAAGAGACGGAAGAACTCTCAGCAAAGTTCAATAAGATGATCAATCCTGAGACGGACAAACCTTTCAGGACTATTGCGCTAAATGGAAATGCATCTGAACAGGAAAGACAGGATGCTTTCGAAAGACTGGCGATGGATGAAGGCGACGCAACATCCGAAAATCAGCCTATCGACTATATCTTCTCAGTTGAAATATTGAACGAAGGCGTGGATATAGTGGAAGTTAACCAGGTAATTATGTTGCGCCCTACACAGTCCCCTATTGTATTTATACAACAACTTGGCCGTGGCTTAAGAAAGGCAGCTGGTAAAGAATACGTTGTCATTCTTGATTTTATCGGTAACTATACAAATAACTTCATGATTCCGATTGCCCTTTCGGGAGATAGAACGTATAACAAAGACAACATTCGTCGATACATCATGGAGGGGGGCAGAGTTATCCCGGGAGAGTCGACGGTTCATTTCGATGAAATCAGCCGCAAGAGGATATTCGCATCTGTTGATAATGCAAACTTTAGTGATATCAAACTTATTAGGGAAAATTATACAAACTTAAAGAATAAGCTTGGACGTATACCAGCACTCCGAGATTTTGATGATTACGGAGAAATGGATGTCGTAAGGATTTTTGATAACAATAGTCTGGGCTCATACTATAAATTCTTGGTTAAGTACGAGAAAGAATATAAGATTCGCCTCAGTGAAGATGAGGAGAAGATCATAGAGTTTGTATCGAAGAAGCTTGCAAGTGGAAAAAGAATACAGGAACTTCAGTTGCTAAAAAGAACCCTGACATACTCAAGCGGAATCTCAATGCTTGGATTGTTTGCGAGCCTGAAAAAAGATATGAAGGAGTTTGGCAAAGACGTAAGCACTGATCAGGAGGAGAATATCGTAAATGTCCTGACTAATGAGTTTCCTGCCGGAAGCGGAAAAAAGACATATGAGCAGTGCGTTTTTATAGAAAAGGATGCTAATGATTATAAGCCTGCCAAATCGTTTATGGCCATGCTTGCGAACAAGGATTTTTACAATGTGCTTAGCGAGCTCGTTGATTTTGGAATAAGTCGATATGAGCGAGACTATAGCCAAAGTTACGAGCATACAGATTTTGTTCTTTACCAGAAATATACATATGAAGATGTATGTAGGCTTTTGAACTGGGAACAAAACGAGGTACCGTTAAATATCGGCGGATATAAGTATGATAAGAAGACAAAAACATTTCCTGTTTTCATCAACTATGATAAATCTGAAGATATAAGCGACACGACTAAGTATGAAGATCACTTTGTTCCAGGCTTTAGAGATAAACTAATCGCTATTTCTAAATCCGGAAGAAGCCTTCAGTCAGAAGATGTTCAGAACTTCCTTAAGGCTAAAGAACGAGGAATACAGGTCGAACTCTTTGTACGAAAAAATAAAGATGACAAGATTTCTAAGGAATTCTATTATCTCGGTCATATGACTGCAAGCGGAAAGGCTAAGGAGTTTACCATGGCAAATACAGATAAATCTGCCGTGGAGATCGAGTGGATTCTTGATGTTCCTGTAAGGGAAGATATATACGAATATATTGTTAATGCGTAAGCATAAACGGAGGCGTTATGAAAACAATAAGAGTAGTAGCCGCTGTAATCAGAGATGTCAGCAGGATTTTTGCCACACAGAGAGGTTATGGTGAATATAAAGATGGATGGGAATTCCCCGGAGGCAAGATTGAAGAGGGCGAAACTCCACAGGAAGCATTGGCTCGTGAGATAAATGAGGAGCTTGATACCAAGATAGAAGTTGGGGAATATATCGATACTATTGAGTATGACTATCCCAATTTCCATTTATCCATGGACTGTTTTTGGTGCAAAATTCTAGACGGAAATTTGGTGTTAAAGGAACATGAGGCAGCCAAATGGCTCGACAAAAACACCATTGATGATGTTGATTGGCTCCCGGCAGATATCACAATTATCGATAAAATCAAAAAAGAAATGCAGGAGTGGTAAGAATGCAGCTGCCATATTCAGATGAACTGAATATAGGTTACTTGAGTAGGCTGTTTGATAACACATCAAACTGTTATAAGTTCTTTTGGTTTCAAGCAATCTTAAGAAAAGTTGACGAGAAACATGCCAGCTTTTCTTTTGGTGAGCTTATTAATGAAATGATAGCCGACGCCTGGTACATGGTAACTGAGTATCATCTGCGTCTGGGGCCTCTTGGTGTTACAGATAACCTTGAAGAGGTTGTAAAGTATATTCACGAAAAATATGGATTTATGTCTTCTGAGAAGAGAGAAAAGATATTGTCTTTTCTTGAAAACACGGAGGACAAAAAGATTTCTAAGTACAAGTCTGATCTAACATTAAACGTTCCATATCGTTTACAGTCTCCCTTTTACGATGAGATAACAATACAACATAATATGTGGAATGGACCCAAGCAGTCCTTGATTAATGAGATAAACCATCAGCAGAGATTGATGTATTACTTCCAACATTATTCTAGAATCGATACTGGAATAGAACTGGACGAATTATGGCAGCAGTACTTGATAAGGCACAGAGAAATACTTAAGGGCTGGACTCAGCTAAAACTTATACAGTATCTCCAAAACAAAAACCCCAGTGTTCCCGGAATAGCCGATAAAATTGAGCCTCCAATTTCGAGGGATATCGAGAGGGTGCGGAAGTATTGGAAACTGATAATAAAGGTTGATCCGTCGCTGAGGGACATTTACGGGGACATAGCTCTGAACGATGTAAGCATCTCTGTTGATCATTTCGTACCATGGCAGTTTGTAGCTCATGATGAGTTATGGAATCTTCATCCAACGACAAAGGAGATCAATAGCAGCAAAAATAACATGCTTCCACCTTGGGGCAAATACTTTGACCCGCTGGGCGAATTGGAATACAGAGCATACGAACTTAAAAATACAAGCGAACTTGTAAGACATGAGTTTGAGAAGATAGCACCATATCACCTTAACAATCAAGAAATCAAGAGCCAACTTTACGCTGAACATTTGAAAAAAGCGGAGTTCAAACAAAGACTGGATCATATAATTAGACCGGTATACGAAGCTGCAAAAAACCAAGGTTTTAAGGAGTGGAAACCCGATGAGAACCATAACATACAACAAACTTGTTAGGGATAAGATACCTGAGATTATTGAGCAGGATGGCAAGACTTGCACCGTAGAAATCCTTAACGATGAAGATTATTTAAAGATGTTGGATGCAAAGCTTGATGAGGAGTTGGCTGAGTATCATAAGGATCAGAATATCGAGGAGCTGGCAGACTTGCTTGAGGTACTTTATGCCGTCGCGAAGGCAAGAGGATATACTTTAGAAGAACTGGAAGAAGCCCGCGTAAAGAAATCGGAAAAGCGCGGAGGATTCGAAGAGAAGCTATTTCTAGTAAGCGTTGTTGAGTAGTGAAAACGCGCAATGAACATGATTAAACTGTGGATACAGAAATAGATAAGGGATTATTCAATGTTCAAAATTATAGATGGAGATTTTAAGAAAAGCGAATATAGCAATGAGGAGTTCCTGGACAACTGGCCAATGCTGTACATTTTAGAGAACGGAAAGCAGGCTTATGTTGGTGAATCAAATCATGTTAAAACCAGAATGACTCAGCATGCAACAAATGAAGAAAAGAGGATTTTCGATAAAGTTCATTTTATATATTCGAAAATGTTTAATCAATCGGTAACCTTTGATTATGAATCAAAACTAATCCAGTATATCGCTGCTGATGAACTTTTTGAGGTGACAAATAAGAATTCTGGAATCGCAGACAAGCAGTATTACCAGAAAAAGGAATATGACGAAAAATTCGAACAGCTATGGAGAAAATTACAAAGAGAGAAGCTGGTAAAACACTCTCTTGAAGAGATAGAAAACTCAGATTTATTTAAGTATTCTCCATATAAAGAACTGAATGACGTTCAACGAAATGCTGTAGAAGAAATCCTTGAGAAATTGAAAGCAGGCACGGTAGACAGATTTGTTGTCAACGGCATGCCAGGCAGCGGGAAGACTATTGTGGCTGTATACCTGATGAAATACTTGGCAGATAGCGAAGAGTTTTGCGATAAAGAGATAGGATTTGTTGTACCTCAAACATCATTGAGGAAAACATTACGCGATATTTTTAAAACCATCTATGGATTAAAACCTTCTCAAGTTTTATCTCCATCTGATATCACAAAAAAACAGTATGACATTTTACTTGTAGATGAAGTTCATAGACTTCATCAATACAAGAATATTTCATATATGGGAACATTTAAGAAAAACTGCGAAAAACTTGGTTTTAGTACTGATGCAGACGAATTGGATTGGATACTGAAACAATCCAAGTTTACGGTGCTTTTTTATGACAGTATGCAAGTGGTTGGCCCTTCGGGAATCGATATAGAACGCTTTGACAGAAAGATTGATGATCAGGCGCTTTCAAAACGATTGATTGGATACTTGACTCTGGCAACGCAGATGAGAGTTTTAGGGGGAAATGATTATATTGATTTTATTACAAGCATGCTCAAAGGGAAATGCACCCGAAAATATAGTTCAGAAAAATATGATTTAAAGCTGTACAATGATTTTGCTAAGTTTGAAAGAGACATGTATGAAAAAGAAACTCAAGCCGGACTTTCAAGGATGATCGCCGGATATGCGTGGCCCTGGATAAGTAAGAACAATCCGGCACTTAAGGACATAGAAATCCAGAGCGTTCAGCGAAAGTGGAACCACTGCACAGAGGGATGGGTGTTAACAAAAGAGGCGATAGATGAGGTTGGCTGTATTCATTCGATACAGGGATACGATTTAAACTACGCATTTGTTGTTCTTGGAAATGAGATTGGATACGACGAGAAAGTTGGGAAAATAATAGTTAGATCGGAAAACTATTACGACCAGAATGGAAAGAGAACAGCGGATTACGACGAGTTACTCGAATACATAACACATGTGTATTATGTGCTATTAACCAGAGGAATTAAGGGAACATATTTATATGTTTGCGATAAAGGCTTAAGAGATTATATTGGCCGTTACATAGAAAGGATTTAATAATGAAACAAGAAACAATTAATCGTATTAGGAAGTTTTCAGAGGATAGAGACTGGGACCAGTTTCATGCGCCCTCAAATCTTGCAAAGTCGATTGTCATCGAGGCAGCAGAACTCCTAGAGTGCTTCCAGTGGTCTGATACTGATTATGATGTAGAGCATGTGAAAGAGGAATTGGCGGATGTTATGGTTTATTGCCAGAATATGCTGGATAAGCTTGGACTTGATGTAGATGAAATCGTAAATGCAAAGATGGACCAGAACGAAGCAAAATACCCGGTGGAGAAGGCTAAAGGTAGTGCAGCGAAGTACACAGACTTATAGGATATTCGCAGTTAATGTGGAGGAATACTCATGCCAGAGGCTTTATATGCATTTTCAATTATTCTAATTATTTTGGCTTTAATGGTTGCTTATCTTGTGACTAAACATTTGGCAGCGCATAGTAGATTTAACATTAGAACCGCTACATTGGAAGAAAAATGGGTAAGTAATGCCTTTGGGAAAGCCGCGGAAGAAGAGATAGCAATCGAATATGAAGATTCAGGAAAGGCTATTTACACCAGAAGAGGAGAATATAGGGCAAAGTATATTGATGATGTTTCAAAAAGAGATGCGGAAATTGTGAAGGAACTGTGCAGCGGACTTACAATGTCAGATGAATTTTGCAAGTTTGTGGAGGCTTCATATCCTGAAATCAGAAAACATGAACTGCCGGATGCAATTAGAGTATATCGAGAATATAGACTGGAACAATTAAAGACAAATCACGATGCGTTTATTAAAAAACAGGTTGCTATAACTCCTGAAGAGTTCTTCAAAATGAAAGAACTCCAGAAAGGTGACATTGTGGGTGCCTACATCATATACAACGAAACGAAAGACATGCCATATGTAGGTCAAGCAACCAGACTATTCTTTAGGGTCAATCAACATTTTACCGGTCATGGGAATGGGGATGTCTATGCTGACTACAAATATGGGGATGATTTTTCGGTAAAGCTGATTCCACTGGTAGATAGTGGGTACAAGGACCTTGATTTGCTAGAGAAGAATCTTATTGAGCATTATGGAGCAAATAAAAAAGGGTACAATAAAACTGCTGGAAATGGATAAAAGATGGCAAATTACACGGTGAAACAACTTCACGATGGAAAACTAAAAGAAATTCCTAACATTGGCGGGATATATTATATTAAAATTCCCAGAGATTATGTATTTAAGATATTGCCGAAATCAGAAGGCAGGCAGTATACATCTAAAGGGAAATCTTCTGAATATACGGGAAAGAAGTTACTACAACTTCAGAAAAAAGTCGAGACTGTATATGGAAAACCGGGATGTTATAAGAGCAATATTCTTTATATTGGACAAACCAGCCATAAAGTGGGATTAAGAGAAAGGCTTCGTGAGTATATAGGTTTTAGATACGAAGAAGATACTAAACCTCATGATGGCGGAAGGGCCATATGGCAACTTGAGGGTAATGAGGATTTTATTGTTGAAATCGAACCATGTGGTGCAACGGATCAGCCGGAGGCCATAGAGCATAAGCTTATCCTTCACTTTAAAGCAATGTTTGGTGAGTATCCGTTTGCTAATTGGAAATCCTGAACTCGTTGAGAGGCAGGGGAACATTGGTAAACCAGAGACAATGAAAACGAACGGAAAAAGAGACGCTGTCGCGTCTCTTTTTTTAAACTTTGTGTGTGTGAACTAATTTCCACGGGTGAAGGGCCTGATTATTTTTTTGATAAAGCTAAAGTATAGTGACCAGCAACCAAAACCACCCAGAATACCAGTAATAAATCTTCGAGGATTTGTTGACTCCTTGACCTCAATATATTGGAGAAACCAATCAGAAAACATTATTCCCATAAGTATCATCGATAATGGAACGCAGACTGATATTCTCAACAGTAAAGTGACGACCGAAAAAACTTGACCGACCATAACACCGCAGCATCTTGCACAAACTGGAAACTGATATCCTTTGATAGAAAAACTGCGTTCTGGGAGTTGATGACACCCGGTTAATTGGCCTATATGCATAGATTTTACCCACAACAAGCGGAGATAATACTTATATGAATGCATAAGCGTTAATCAAATTGTTTGCCGCAGTCTAAACAGCAATATACAATTTTGTTTGAATATTTTCTGTTGTCCTTAAATTTTCCTTTGGTTTTTCCCATGCCACAAAGGCCGCAAAGCCAGCCCAAAGGGCCGATTACGCAAGTCATAAAGCATCCTTTACACCACCCAAATCCTTTATTGTGGCGGGTATCTGTGATTTTTCCTTTTACTGTTTGCTGATTAACAACTTGAATGTTGGAACTTCCACATTTAGGGCATACCATGTTAGTTTCCTCCTTGTTTTCTCCCCAATGAAAATTGTACAACAAGTAAATATGGGTTTTCAATTATTTGTTACATTGAAAATATATTTATCATGAAATATTAGTTGAGTAAATTAAAGAAAAGGAGGTATGCAACTACAAGTTGATGGACTCTAATTAACAGTTTGTGATATCGTTAACAAACAAGATAATACTTTCGGTAAAACCGGAGCAATCCGGCGACACAAAGCTATAGGGGCTTATTAAGTCAGCCAGTTGCAACTTAGGATGTACCATAGCTTTTATGGTACATTTTTATATTTTAAGGAGGAAAGGCACATGAACACAGGTATTAAGCGTAAGGCACTAGCAATATTCACCGTTGTTATCTTAACTGTAGGTATATTAATTCCTTCAAGTACAGTTAAAGCCGCGAGTGGAGACACAACAGTTTATCTCACCAAGACCGGCGAATGCTACCATGCTTCTAATTGCTCAAGTCTTAGGAAGAGTAAGATTCCTACAACATTACAAGATGCCGTGGATAGAGGTTATAGACCTTGCTCAAAGTGCCATCCCGGTTCATTAGATGCCGCAAGTAGTTCATCAACGACTTCAGCTAAAACTAAGGCATCTGTGGCTGCTACTACGGCATCAACTACAACCGCGACTGTTACAAATGACCCTGCTGTTGAAGCGCTTAAAACATATAAAGGCAACACCAAAGACTTTAATGCGTATACGTATTATGTAAGCAATTCGGATTTGCAAACTTCAATCGGAGCTAAAGGGGATGCGCTGCTTAAGCACTACAAAGACTATGGTAAGGCTGAAGGCAGAGTGGCAATAGCTTCTTCCGCGGCTGAAACAACCTCTACAGATTCGGCTGTTGAAGCTTTGAAAACATACAAAGGAAACACAAAGGATTTCAATGCCTATACGTACTACATAAACAATACCGATTTGCAGACCGCAATCGGTGCAGTAGGAGATGCCTTACTCAAGCATTTCAATGACTACGGAAAAGCTGAAGGCAGAGTGGCAAAGTAATTATTCAAATAAATTGGAAGGATGTTTCTCACATGGGAAGCATCCTTTCTTTTTATTTTTCTGTAGTAAAAAGAACCGCCGGTTCCTTCACAGCTCGATTATTATGTAGTAGCATTATCAAAAAGAGGTGTTTTACTATGAATGATAAATATAAATTTGATGCTATTTCGTTTGGAATTAGACTGGCAAAGATACGTAAGTTTTATGAGTTAACACAGGAGCAGGTTGCGGAGAGCATAGATGTTTCTGTAAAAAGTGTCCAAAATTGGGAAAACGGAATTAAATTGCCAGGTATAGATAATATGGTTTCTTTGGCCGAACTCTTTGGACTTAGTGTTGGCGAAATATTGGAAGATGAAGCATATCGAATATTTGAGAAAAAAGCCAGATTTCGAAAACGGTCTATTGAGATAGTTGAGATTCCAAATAAAATAGAGGTTTATATGGAATTTACTGAAGACCGATTTATGGATAGATATGAAGTATGGGTTTGGGATGAACTAGCTCGAGTCAAATATTTGTATTGTACGCTTGAGAAGGTTATATCTTATAAAGAGTTGAAGGAAAGCATGCTTGACCAAGCTGAAACTATTGTCCGAATGTATAGAGAATGGCTACTAAGCACATTGAATGAAACGGAAGAGGATATTTATGTCAAAAGCGAAATGAAAGAAAAAGTTAGTTGTGAGAATGCAGGAATGGCATCTCATGGAGCGATGTTTATAAATGGGGGAGTTATGTATTTTGGTGATTAAGTCAAAGCTTGAATGAAGAAGGTGGCTATTAACCTAAAATAATTTGAAGAAGTTTATCGGCATTAGCCTCCTTCTCAAGCATCAAAATAAGAGGCTTTTCTGCACCGTAATCTATTCTGATTTTGAATACAGGAATACCTTTACCACAGGCGCAATTTGGAGTGTAAGTTGACGCCTGTTTTTTTGCCTCCTTAATAACGGACGTGGGGAGGTATTCTCCGCTTAAGTAGATTGCATTCGGAGATACCTTATATTTTTCTATGGAGACAGCGATTTTTCTGTCTGCTTTTGCATCAGATAATTCAGTTCCGGGTACGATTGATTTCCATGCCATGGCTTTACCTCCGTTTGAATTCATTATAAGATTGAGAGTAAAGGAATGGAAGTTTTTTGTACCAGGAAGAAAATACTATTATGTTGGGGAGAAAATGTACTTAAATATTAAGCAATTATTTGCAAGACTTAAGCAGGTTTTGTATAAGGATGCATATGATGTCGAAGCGGATTTTTATATGCTTTTCTATAGAAGTGAAGGGATTAAGAATATCCCTGAGATTAATGCGTTTATGATAGTTTCAGGGTGGCTTGGTACTGCTCAAAGGGGTGGCGCTTGGACCTTCTATGAGGCAACAGACAAGGAAGATATAAAGAAAGCAGTTGAATATCTTAAAGAAACCTGCGAAGAAGAAATGGCGGCAGTAATCGAAAAGGGAATTCATGATTATGATGATCCCAAGTATCAAGGGAACTGGGATTATCCGGAAGAATGGATAGAAGAAGCAGATGAAATTGATGCTTGGATAAATGAGCACGAAGAATGGATTATGCAGTGGATTTATAACTTTCTGATAGATAATGAAGAGAGAATAAGCGAGCTGTGTTCATAAGGGCGCAGTTGGAGACAAATTGTCACCAACTGAAAATGACTACGCAGTTGCAGAATCTGATAGTTGATTTGATAGAAAGGGAGTAATTTATGGTAAGGCAGGTTGTGAGAGATCCGCTGTTTTTACAACAAAAGTCTGAGCCTGCGACAGAGGCGGATAAGCAGGTCGTGGCGGATTTGATTGATACATTAAATGCCAACAGAGAAAAATGCGTCGGTATGGCTGCTAACATGATTGGGGTGAAGAAGCAGATTATTGTGGTGGCAGCAGGACCGTTTGTTTTTCCGATGATAAATCCCGTGATTACCAAAAAGAGCGGGATGTACAAAACGGAGGAGGGGTGTCTCTCCTTATCGGGGGTGCGGCCGTGCACCAGGTATAAAGAGATTGAGGTTGATTATCTGGATCAGAACTTTCAGAAGCAGCATGGGAAGTTTAGCGATTTTACTGCGCAGATTATTCAGCATGAGATACAGCACTTTAGCGGAGAACTGATTTGATATTTCCTTGCGCAACTAAAAGTGTATTTAACCGCAGGCGCAATTTGGAGTGTAGGTTGACGCCTGTTTTTTTGCCTGCTTTTGCAAAGGATAATAATGGTATAATGGATAGGTGCAAAGGGGGACTGTCCCCAAATGCACCTATCAGGAGGATTTGAAATGAAACAGGAAACCATAGAAAGAATCAGGCAGTTTATCAAAGACCGTGACTGGGAACAATTCCATACCCCCGCCAACATGGCCAAATCCATCGCCATAGAGGCAGCAGAACTTTTGGAGTGCTTTCAGTGGTCCGACACCGATTTTGACGAACAGCACGTGAAGGAAGAACTGGCTGATGTAATAGTTTATTGCCAGGATATGCTTGATGCCATGGGTTTTGACGTGGACGAGATTGTCAACATGAAGATGGATCAGAATGAGGCCAAGTACCCTGTGGATAAGGCCAAGGGGAACTCGGCCAAGTATACGGAGTTGTAGAGGTGGAATGGTATGAGTAAAACCATAAAAAGCTCATTGCTGTATGAGGATTTAGATTCTTTTTTGCAAGACAACTACATAGAGGAAGTCGTATTCGAAGGAAGCGCGAAGCCATTTTTTGCCTCAGTGTGCATGGGAGCTGCCATGTCTGCGCCGGCGGAGGACAGGCGCATTGACGATGTGATTTCCAACCTGGATAAGTCCTTTATGGAGCTGGTTTTTTCTTTTGCCGATGCAAAGGGAATGAGCGACGTTGAGGTGCAGAAAAGGGCAAACCTGGACAGGAAGGCTTTTTCCAAATTAAAATGCGGCACGACGCGTAATCCCAGCAAGTCCACGGCGCTTGCTTTTGCAATAGCTCTGAAACTGAATCTTGACGAAACCAAGGATCTTCTCTCCAGAGCGGGGTTTGCGTTATCGCCCTGCAGCAGGCAGGATTTGATTGTTCAGTTTTTTATTGAGAGAGAGGTTTACGATATCCATGAGATTAATATAGCTTTGTATGAACATGGAGAAGCGGGACTTGGAATGAGAGAATAGCAACGACTGAAAATGTCGCCCGGCAAGTGACCGGGCGTCTTTTTTTGCATAGTATTATTGCCTTACAAAGGAGGTAATACTATGAGAGACAACTTGACTGAACTTGTATTTATTCTTGACAGAAGCGGATCCATGAGCGGCCTGGAATCGGACACCATCGGGGGCTACAACTCCCTTCTTGCAAAGCAAAAGAAGGAGAAAGGCGAGGCAGCGGTGACCACCGTGCTTTTTGACGATGGGATGAAGATGATCCACAACAGAATGCCCATCGAGCTTGTGCGAAAGCTTACGAAGAAAGACTACTACGTGGGCGGCTGCACGGCCCTTCTTGATGCCGTGGGCGAGACAATCGATCACATTTGGAGCTGTCACAAGGAGATGAAGAAGGAGGACCGCCCCGGGAAGACTTTGTTTGTGATAACCACTGACGGCCTTGAGAATGCAAGCAAGAAGTACGGCTTTAAAGATATAAAGAAGATGATCGAGAAAAAGAAGGAGAAGCAGGGCTGGGAGTTTCTCTTCCTTGGGGCCAACATTGACGCCATTGAGGTGGCGGGCTCCATGGGAATTAATGCCGACAGGGCAGCCAACTATCACTGCGATTCAGAGGGAACTGCGTTGAATTATGCTGTGCTTGGGAAGGCCATTTCCAGGGCCAGGAAGTGCGGTAGTGCGGATATGAGTGTTGCGTTTGCAGGCGGGGAGTGGAAAGAGGAGATTGAGAGGGATTTTGAGGGGAGGTAGTGGGGTGGTGCAGATGGGGACAGACCCCGTTTGCACCTATTTTGAAGGGGAGAGCAGAAGTGCCAGAAAGATATTGACACATGACTGAGGATTTGATACTATAGTGCCAGAAATTAAGTGGCATCTGCGGTACTGTGCTTTTTGACATCGCGGATGCAGGGTGGAGTATGGCTAGTAGTACAAATGGAAGGGAGCCGGCCTTCAGCCCAGAAGTTAGGAGGCTGGTTAGTAACCTTACTCTTTTGGATGATACATTGGCGAGTAAGGCTATAGATAACAATATCGAAGCAATGGAACTCTTGCTTCGGCTCATTATTGGAAGTGATATCAAGGTTTCGAGCTCAAAGGGACAATATGATTTAAAGAATCCTTATCCCAAAGGCAGAAGTATCAGGCTGGATGCCCATGCCAGAGATATCAAAGGAAGAGAATATGACCTTGAATTCCAGAGGAGTATTAAGGGCTCACATCCGAGGAGACTTCGGTTTTATGCCGGTATGATGGATGTGAGAATGCTCAAAGAGAAGCAGGAATTTGAGGAACTTAAGGATTCATATGTTGTTTTTGTGTGTGGGCATGACAGGTTTAAGAAGAATCTTCCCGTATACCATATCGATAAGATTGTAAGAGAGACCGGAGAAGTATTTGACGATGGCTCTCATATGGTATATTTTAATGGTGAGTACAAGGGAGATGATGATCTGGGCAGGTTAGCCCATGATTTTAACTGTAAACATTCAAAGGACATGTTTTATAAGCCTCTGGCAGATGCGGTGAAGCATTTTAAGGAGACGGAAGAAGGGAATAAGAATATGTGCGAAGCAGTTGAGAGATATGCAAGAAAACAAGCGATTAGTGCTTTGACCAATGCTGTTAAGAATGTCATGAAAGAATTCTCTGTTTCAGTAGATCGCGCACTGGACATCTTAAAAGTTGAGGGCAATGACAGACTGGTTATCACCAAGGAACTTAAGATGTAGGCGGACCAAAGACTATGAATCTTGATGAAGCGAAGGCTAAGATTAAAGCTCTTGAAGAAGAGAACGCTGAATTAAAGGCACGAGTTGAAGAACTCGAGAGCAGAACTATCGGCAGGAAGAAGCATGACGAAGCATGGCAGTCATCCTATAATGATTTCGTCGTTGAATATGAAGGTGGCAAATCTATTATGGAGATTGTTGATATGGGTAACATCAGCCGCAGAACCGCTTACAGATATTTATCATATTATCGCGAGATGAACGATAAACAGTAGCATAGAGAGTTAGGAGCCATCTGCTTATGCGGGTGGCTTTTTTAAAAGAAATGATATCAAAGAAATCAAGAGGGATGTATGTTAGATCAAAAAGGGTTTGATTTGTGGGCTGACGAATATGATAAGGCCGTGGGGCTTTCGGAAGAGGATAAACGAGATACGAAGAAATCAGAAAGAATTGAAATTAGAAATAAAAGACGCAGTAGACAAAGCAATAGATGCCATGCCGGGTGGTTATGTTATAAAGCCATATCTGGTGGCGCACATAGCGGAGGTTGCGATGAGTTGTTTTACAGAATACGATGAAGCTAAGGTTCATGGATGGTTTAGGGAGGAAGGCCGCCAGGAGGGCGAGGCTTTTGGTATGATAAAGCTTCTTCTTAAACAGAATGCATCAAGTGAGACGATTATATCTGAGCTTATGAGTGTGCTTAATCTTCCCGAAGATGAGGCCGAGTCTAAGCTTGAGGAATATTTAGGGCAGAAAGCGTAAATGAAAATAGGTGCAATTGGGGACTGTCCCCAATTGCACCTTTTTTTTATTTTCCTAATTTCTCCTCCATCTCTGCCTGAACTTCAGGGAAGAGGGAGAGCATGGGCTTGATATCCTTGCCCTTTATGTTTCTGTCAACGTAGTTGTTGGTGAGCTTGATTACAAGAGGTGTGAGGCTAAGTACACCGATAAGGTTGGGAATCATCATAAGGCCGTTGAAGGTGTCGGAGATGTCCCAGGCAAGGGAGGATGTCATTACGGCGCCGGAAACCATCATGACTACGAAGATGACTTTGTAGACTTTGGCACCTTTGACACCGAATAAATACTCAACTGCCTTTGAACCGTAGTGGGACCAGCCAAGAACCGTTGTGAATGCAAAAAGCAAAACCGCAAGAGCGATGAACCATTCGCCACCGATGCCGAATACGTTGCCGAATGCTTTTGCAACGAGGGTTGCGTCGCTGACGCCTTCGGCAACCACGCCGGTTTCAAGATCTATGAATCCTGATGACAAAACAACGATAGCTGTCATTGTACAAACGATCATTGTGTCGGCAAAAACCTCGAAGATTCCCCACATACCCTGCTTAACAGGTTCAACAACGTTTGAGTTTGAGTGAACCATAACTGATGAACCAAGGCCGGCCTCGTTGGAGAAGATGCCTCGCTTGCATCCGTTTTTGACAGCAAGTTTAAGGGCCTCGCCGGCAATTCCGCCCGCAAGCGCTTTTGCGCCGAAAGCAAATTTGAAGATGGCTGCGAACATGGCGCCGATTTTGTCATAATGACAAACCATGACGATGAGGGAGCCGATAACGTAGGCGATGGCCATGAAGGGCACGATTCGCTCGGCAAAAGAAGCTATACGCTGAAGGCCGCCGAGAATGATAAATCCGCCGATGAGCATCAGCACCACGCCGATGATCCAGTTAACCACGGACACGCCGGCAAAAGTGGGTGCGGTTACGTTGTTAAAGAAAGCGGATTCTATATTTAATGTAATCTTGTTGATCTGGCCCAGGTTTCCGATACCGAAGGAGGCGAGAACCGCGAAGATTGCAAAAACAACTGCCAGCACTTTACCGATGGTCTTAAAGCCCTTGTAAGCTCCGAGACCGTCTTTTAAGTAGTACATTGCGCCGCCGGACCACTCTTTTTCCGAGTTTTTGCGACGGAAATAAATACCGAGAATGTTCTCGGAGTAGTTGGTCATCATTCCGAGGAATGCGGCAATCCACATCCAAACCACGGCTCCGGGGCCACCGATGCAGATGGCTGCGGCAACGCCGGCAATGTTACCGGTTCCGATTGTAGCCGCAAGAGCGGTACAAAGTGCCTGGAACTGCGAAACGGCGCCTTTATCCTTGTTGTGCCTTGTGGACTTGTGGAGAATCGATCCGATGGTGTTTGTCCACCAGTGCTTGATGTGTGAAATCTGGAATACCTTGGTGATGACTGTACAGATGAGACCTGTACCAAGGAGCATGAAGATTGCGAACCAACCCCATGCGAAACTGTTGATCACGTCATTGATTTCCGTGACTTTTGCTAGAAAACTGTCCATAGTTTGACCCTTTCCGATAAATAGTGTGTATAAATTTGCGATATATGAGTATAAATATACAGTATGGGGTGGGGGTGTGTCAATAAAAAAATGGGGCGCAGGGCGCATGTGCAAATGGGGACAGCCCCCAATTGCACCGTGCAGGTTTGGGACAGGTTTGGTTTGACACATTTTGGAGAGGCTGTGGTTTTTACCAAAGAAGGGAAGGGCTGTTGCCCGTTTATAAAACTTTAATAATTCAGGTCATTGAAACTGCTTGGTATTACTGTTATAGTGATGGTGAGCAGTTTATTTCTTTTAATCTAAGATAATCTGGCAATTCTTATTTCTTTGAAATTTCCTGCTTAATTCCAACTAATGTATTGAGCGGGAGATATGTGAAAGGTCATAGTGTATTTCCCACCGGAAGGAGGTATAACTATGACAGACACTAGTATTAACAGAGAACATAAGGACCGCTTGTTTACCATTCTGTTTGGACGAAGTGAAAATAAGGCTTGGCATTGGATCTTTACAATGCGATGAATGGTTCTCATTATGATAACCTTGACGATATTGAGGTTACAACCATGGAAGATACACTGTACATGGGAATGAAGAATGGTAAAAGGGTGCTTCCGATACCGATTCCGAAACTGGTGGTTTTCTACAACGGAATCGATAAGGATGTAGAAGATGAGCAGTACTTATATTTAGCTGATTGATATGATACGATACAATCAAAAGGAATTGAGGCTGGAAATGGGAGATGCAGTAGACAAAGCGATTGATGATATGCCCAGGGAAAGCGTTATTTATTCTTTTCTCGATGGACATAGATCGGAGGTCAAAATGAGTTGTTTAACAGAATATGATGAAGCTGCTACGATGGAATACCTGAAGAACGAGGCAAGAGAAGAGGGAAGAGAAGAAGGTAGGGAAGAGGTATTAAGGGATCAGGTAAAGAAAAAAATTGCCAAAGGTAAGTCTCTTGAAACCATTGCCGATGAATTGGAAGTATCAGTTGATGAGATACGGGATTTGTATGATGAACTTTGCCCGGAGGACCTGGTGAAGTAAAGGGTATACGTAAGGAAAGAGATGGAGAAGGTAATAAATGCGATGCTTGCCATGCAGCGATACCCCTGGGAGCAGGGCGTGTGCGCGCAGGCTTTATATGGTGCCGCCTTTTCTTGCGGTTATGGGTGAACTGGATGAGGCGCTTTTGCAGATTCGCGGGTATAAGAGACATTTGTATGATACGGAGAGACAGCTTTTTTACCATGTAAAAGATGTTGTAAAGGGCGAGTTCGTTCGAAAGCTTTACTGGGCTACGGGCAACGGCTGGGCGCTTATGGGGCTGGCGAGGGTGATTGAGGCGGCTCTTAAGGCGGGCCGTGACGACGTGGCGGATGAACTCGTGGCGTTTATGACGGAGCTTTTGGATGGTCTGCTTGAGTGGGGCACCGAGGATGGCAGGTTCAGGGATATTCTGGATGACGAGACAAGCTTCGTGGATGGAACTTCCGCTGTGATGATGGCTGCGGCGGTGTATCGTGGAATCGTTCTCGGGTTTTTGCCGGCGGAGAAGTATAAGGCCGCGGCGGACAAGGCTTTCGAGACGGTTTCGGGGCACATCGATGAGTACGGACTTCTCAGGAAGGTCTGCGGATGCCCGAGTTTTGTGGAATCCGGGACTTCGGCTGAGGCCCAGGCGGCGTATATAATGGCGGATGCCTGGAGAAGGTTGGGGGCCATAAAAAGATAAAAAAACGGCGACTGCAGGGTAAGTAAACTGACAAGGAGGTAACAAAATGGTAAAAATATACGGAATGCCTACATGCCCTTACTGCGATTACATTCATGAGCAGATTGTTGGGCGCGAGAGCGAATTTGAGTACATAAACATAGGTGAAAATATCAGAAATATGGGTGCCTTTACCAGGCTTAGGGATAATAATCCCGCTTTTGACAAATCTAAGAAAATCGGAGACGTGGGCATACCTGCCTTTGTGCTTGAAGACGGCAGTATAACCCTGGATCCGGCAGACGTGGGCCTTATTGAATATGGAACCGCCGGAGCCTGCTCCATCGAGGATCACAAAAGTGGCAAGAAAGGCTGCTAGGTGGCATTCAGGGCGGTAATCCGGCATCTTGAATAAGGCTCAATACACGTTTTTATTCTCGTATGTTATGTTCGAAACGAAAGGAGAATCCGAATGGACGCAGAGAGAACAGGAAAATTAATACGAGAATCAAGAACGAAGAAAGAAATGACTCAGCAGGCACTGGGTGACGCGATTAACGTTTCGGCCACAGCAGTTTCCAAGTGGGAGAACGGGCATAGCCTGCCGGATATTACAATGTTGGAGCCCCTGTCTTTTGCTCTTGATATCTCCATTTCAGAGTTGGTTTTGGGAGAAAGGAGCGAAGGAGAAATGGAAAACGTTGTTGAGACATCAAAGGACGCAAAACAGGAAGAGGCAATTAAATCTATAATCGGAGAATCAATCAGGCAACGAAGGAGAGCGGTTCTCGGGTGGGTCCTTGCGACTTTGTTAGCGGCGGCAATACTTTTTGTGGCAATTTTGTTTTTATTTATGATAGGGTTCCCGGCTAAACAGGACAACATTCGCGTAGAAACTGAGATTCAAAATAATGATGGCAGTCCTGAGTGGGTGATTCATTTTGAGACAGTAGACGGGCAGCCTCTGTATGAATATACTGAAAGAACGTATGTATCTACTGACGATGGGAAACATGCTGTCAATGGACAGATTCTTCATTTGAGAGTGGCACCTCTGGGAAACCTTAATCCGGGATCTTTTACATGGGGATATTCTGTGGAAACCGGCGAAGGCTATGGGCTGATGCCTACAGATGATTATGATTTTTTCGTTGTCGTGGATTATGGTGACGGTGACGTTACATATTCCATGCGGGAAGAGGGAATGTTCGAGTAAGGTGCAGTTTGGGCCTGTCCCCAACCTGCACGGTGCAATTGGGGACAGGCCCCGATTGCACATTATGAGATTATGGTGATTTTGCAAGAAAAATGTGAAGGCCGACCCGGAGGTTCCCTGGTGCGGGCCGTTGTATCTCTATAAGTACTATGGGGATAAGGATTCGATTGTGAAGAAATAGAAAAATTCAACCGGTGACTGGGGTCACCGGTTGTTTTGGTTGGGGGTTATTGATTTATTAATTCTTTGTTCTTGTTAATGACTGCAGTCACTTCGTCGATGGAGCAATTGCAGGATTCGGCAATCTCTTCGGGTGATTTGCCTAAGGAGAGCATGTTTTCGATGATGAGGGTTAATTGTTTTTCTTTACCGCATTCCTCACCAATGGCGATGCCATCTTCTAATGCTTCGTCTCTGATAACTTTCATATGACCTTTTTGGTTGTATCTGGTTAAGCTATACATGATGACCGCCTTTCTTGAAGGTAAGGGTGACTATATATTTACATTCTATCATATTTTATTCATGCTTAATGATTGAGAGGGCGTAGTCGCTTCCAGACGACAAAATGTCTATGAGCCTGTATGCGGGGCCGGTTGGGTGGGTTCGCCCGAGCTCCCACGCTTCAACCGTCTTGACAGATACACCCATGTACCTGGCAAAAACAGCTTGAGTCATGCCGGCTTTATTCCGTATTTTCTTGATTTCCGTGTTTGAGACCTTTTTTACGGGAGGTATTACAAATACGGTCTTTTTAGCTTTCACGGTACCTTTTTCATATTCGATTGCTTCCTGCAATCCTTCTTTCAAATCTTCAAATAAAGATGTCATGAGGTTACCTCCTGTTTTGGGCGGCTTCTGCTCTTCGCTTTATACTTTATACCCTACAATGTAGGGTGTCAAGCAAGGGCCGACGTGCAATTTGGGGACAGTCCTGCTTTGCACACTACGCATGCAAAGCACGACAGTCCCCAAAGTGCACATCGGGGATAAATCTTGCGGGAATCTTAATACTTTCCTAATAATTTTTCGGTAGAATGGTTATTAGGAGGGAGTAAAGTGAGAGTTAGTAACATACTTAAATATATAGTGACAGGGCTGTTTGCGGTGGTAATCGTATACCTTTTTCTCCTGGCGGGGCTGTCCTCCACGGCAATTGACGCGGCGGAGCGCTCCTACTTGGTGTACGATTCGGTTTTATTGAATCTGCTGGCAAGCGGCCTTCTTATTTTGTTCCTTTTTGGAGCGAAGACGTTTTGTAAAAAATACAATATCCCCGGGAGATTCAAAGGTTTTCCCAAGGGAAAGAGGCTGGTGCACATAATTCTTGTGGCGGCTTTTGTGGCTGATCTGGCCTTCGTTTTTTGCATGGGCAGGTCTCCCAGGGCCGACCAGTTTGACGTGTGCAAGGTGGCCTTTGACATGTCGCAAAATGACTTCTCCGCCATGGATACGGCGGGTTATTTAAGCGTCAACACCAACCAGGCCGGCATAATTTTGCTTCTCTATTTCCTTGGCAAAATCTTCGGCCACTACAATTACACCGTATTCCAGATTATCAACGTTTTGGCGGTGTTTTTGATGACCAAGTGTTTCATCAAAATCTTCGGTGAGAAGGACTATTCCAAAACCAGAGCCATTGGGATCGTAGTGTTGAGGGTGCTGTTTTTACCGATAGTATTCTATACGACCTTTATTTACGGCACAATTATCGGGTTGACCTTTGCTCTTTATGCCTTCAGATTTCTCATATTGTTTAAGCATAAGCGGAAGGTGAGATACTTGGTTTTTACCTTCCTGTGCATATTTATGGCCATTACGGTTAAGCAAAACTACGCTATTTTCGGGATCGCGCTGGGCTTGTATGCGGCGTATCTGATGATCCGCGATGGGCGAAAGAGCCTTCATTTGCTGGCAGCTTTGGGGGCTGTGGTGGCGGCAATCCTTCTTAACGGCGTGGTGCTGACCGGGGCTTACAAGCTTATTTCCGGCAAAACCCTGGGTGAGGGCATGTCCCCCTGGGCCTTCGTGAACATGGGCCTTAGGGAGGGGAGCCCGCTTTATGACGGGTGGTTTGACAACAGCCAAAGCACCTACACGGCCTACCTGAATTCCGGCTACAACACCGACGCTCACGAGAGGGTCAGCGTTGAGGGAGTTAAGGAGAGTGTGGATCGTTTTGCCAAAGATCCGGGCTACGCTGTCAGGTTTTTTGCAGGCAAAAACGCCTCCCAGTGGAACAATCCCGGCTTCCAGGGCTGGTGGATTAACTATGCCATGCCCGCCGACGGCGTGGTGAAGACGCCGGAGTGGCTTGAAAATCTCATGTCCATTCAAAATTACAACGACTATGTTTTCCCGTACCTTGACAGGCTGCAGTTCATCATTCTTATGGGCGTGGTGCTTTACCTTGTTTTGGATCGGGGCCACGAGGACAAGTATCTTTTCTTCATGATTACTTTCCTTGGAGGGTTCATTTTCCACACGGTGTGGGAGGCCAAGGCACAGTATACCTTCGTGTTCTTCGTGCTTCTATTGCCCATGGCGGTGGACGGGTACCTGGGGACAGTGCGGGCACTTGGTGCAGTTTGGGGACAGACCCCTTTTTGCACCGTGCAATCTGGGGTCTGTCCCCAACCTGCACCGTGCAATTTGGGGACAGGCCCCGAATTGCACCAAAAGCTGCGCCAAGTAGGGATATTCGTGCTGGGGATGGCGATTATGTTTGTCCTTGCGGATAATATACCCGTGCTTAAGGGAGTTTTCGGAAGAAATGAAGATACCGAATATTTCTCGGAATATGTGGATTTCCATTCTTATGTGAGAATTCCGGACGGAGAGTACACTGTGGCTCCCGTTGAAGGAAACGGAATGGCTCTTGCGGCGGTGAAGGATGGAGAGGACGCGTCTCTAGGTTTTGCAAAATCGCCTTCTGATGAGGCTTCAAAGGTTCTCATTGAAACAAATACCGAGACCAGTGAGCACTATTCCACCGTGCGTTTTGTTGAGGCGGATATGTGCCTTGACGTGCCTGAAGGAATCGGCATGCAGGACGGCCCCGTCGGGGTCTACATGCCTGACGGCTCCGATGCCCAGAAGTGGAGTATTGCGTATATTGAGCCTGAGGATGCGTATTACATTATTTATGATAAGGTGTTTGCATTGTGTTCCGATGTGGAAGGTGGTAGAGTGTACCTGAGCTATTTCGATGGAACGGATAGGCAGAAGTGGAAGGTGGGGTAGATGCAGTTGGGGACAGGCCCCAACTGCACCGTGCAATCGGGGCCTGTCCCCAATTGCACCTACCCTCGGTATTCGACCGGGGTGGTGCCTGTGGCTTTCTTAAACAGGCGGGTGAAGTAGGAGTAGTTGTCGTAGCCCACCTGCAAAGATATGTCGCGTATAGGCAAGTCAGTGTTCTTAAGAAGCTTTTTAGCCAGTTCCAGTCGCTTATAAATTATATAGTTCTTGAAACTGTTTCCAGTTTCCTTTTTGAAAATCTTTGTAAGATAGTCGGGGGAAAAGAAGAACATCTCGGAAAGGCTCTCCCGGCTGATGTCTTCGGTGTAATGGGCGTCAACGTACTGAAGAAGCGCCGTCACCGAAGTCTCGTCTATGTAAACAACTGTCTGATTCTCATCAAGGGGCATAACTCGCATGCCTATAAGATTCTCCAAAACATCGGGAATATCCTGAATCTTCTTGGCAGAGGAAACGAAAATCCGTTGCATGCTGCCGTATTTTTCCTTAACCGAATAGTAGAGCTCGCTGATTAGAGGCCTCAAAGCAGCCCCATATGATTCTTCGTCAAACACGGGAATCAGTGCATATAGAATGAAATCCTCGGACTGATAAGGAAGCATCACTCCAAAGGAGGCAAAATCCGGACCAAAGATGGACTCAGCCATGGTTCTGACACCGGATGCCATAATTCCACGATCCTCACCGGCTCCGGGATTTCCAAACTGAAGAAGGCTTACAACATAAGAGGGTTCCGTAAAATTCTCACGCCCTTCCGACCCAAAGGGACAAACCCTCTCCAAGTCCGCCACGAAGGCCTTATAGGTGATTCTTCCACCGATGAGATAGTCGTACCAAAGCTTGGCTGCGGCCTCACCGCCGCCTGAAACCGACAGATCCCCGGAAACTTCCAAAAGAGCATTGCGGATAATTCCGGTGAGCTCATCATAATCGATGGGCTTAAGAAAATAATGGAAACTCCGAAGCTCAAGAGCTCTTCTTGCGTAATCGAAATCCGCATAATTTGTGAGAAAAATCGCCGGCATCCCATTTCCCTGCTCACGGATAATTCCGAGAAGGTCGAGACCCGAGCCGTGAGGCATGTCAATATCGCTCAGAAGTAAATCGATGTGCTTCGAAGACAGAATCGACTGGGCACCCTGAATATCGTATGCGGAATAAACCCCGGTGATTCCGAGGCTTTCCCAGTCAATATTTTTCTCCAGAGCCGCCACAACGAAGCGGTCATCGTCCACAATCAGAATGTTCATAGTCTAAGCGTTATCCTCGCGCCGCCTTCTTTAAGATTATCTGCGGCAAAATCGAATGCATCTCCATACAGTAACTCAAGTCGTCTGATGCAATTTGTTATACCCACATGATTTCCCATCTCGGTAATACTTTCCCTGTTTTGAATTTTATCAAGTATTTTAGGGGAGAAGCCTTGTCCGTTATCTCTTATGACAATCTTTGTTTTGTCCCCTGCACCCTCCGCGCAGTCAATCCAGATCTTCAGATTTTCACCGCCTTTAGGTTTGGCATGTTTAAGAGAATTCTCCACAAAGGTAATGAGAAGAAGAGGCGGGACATCCCTCTGGTAGAGGGCCTTGGGCACAGACTTCGTATATTCGATAACCTGCCCGAGCCTCAGATTCTGAATGGTTAGGTAGTCTTCTATGTGGTCAAGCTCATTAATAAGGGGAACGAAATTCATGTCCACCTGGAAGAGATATCTGAAGTACTTGGAGGTAAACTTAAGCATATTCTGGGCAGCTGTTATATCCCCTAGGCTTACCATACTGTCAATGGTGGTAAGACAGTTTAAATAGAAGTGGGGCTTAATCTGCTGCTGAAGAAAGTGCACCATAAATCGGTTTTTATCAAGTTCTGCTTCGTATATGTCGATTCGAAGCCTTGTAATCTCATGAATCAGATTCTTAAACTGATCGTTTATCTGATTTAACTCCTGGACCTTTGAGTCCGTCAGAACAATTCCTTCGCCCTCATCCACCGAACTCATTTCTGAAAGCCCCTTGGAGAAAATCTTGATGGGCAAAATCACCTTCTTATAGGAAACCAAAACATATCCGCCCATGATGAAGGTAAGCATTAAAGCCGCCAAAAAAACGAAGAACATCAAAACGAACAGCCGACCGAAGTTCCCGATAATCTCAGTATCTATATATATGGAAAAAGGCAGCGACACCTCATCACCGGGGAAATATAACCTGTCATAGAACAATCTGGGAGATAAAGAGGGTTCTTCCACGTCTATTCCGCCGTATTCACCAAGGGTCATGGTGGCCAGAGGGGAGAGCAGATCATCCAAAGAAACCAGGGCTACAAAGGTTCTGTGGTCGTAGGTAATTCCATAGCCCATATACGATTTTTCCTTAAATTCATAGGGCTTCCAGGAGGATCTTATGGAATCGGAAGCAACATCCTTTGTAATTTTCTCACGAATTTCTTTATAGGTTTCGTAATCAAGATTTAATGCGGATGCATTGAAAAAAATATCTCCCTCATCCCAGTAGAAAAAGTACTGATACTCGCTTCCGGTGGAGTACTGCATATCGCTGACCCTGAGGCGCAGTTCGTCGCTGGCCTTTCTGAAGTCTCCCATGTGCTTGTCTGTATCAAAGGAATCAAGAATCGGATCGTGCACTACAGTCCACTGGACGAAATGCTGGATGGCTCCCAACCTGTGGGCTGTTTCAGCCTGATAGATTCCCACAGAGTTTCGAACAGCCAGGGTGTTTTGCTTTCTTATTTCAGCAAAAGAAAACCAGCTGACTATCGCAAAAACGATTACAACAGGCACCGCCAGATACAGTGTTTTTCTTAAAACTTGCACTACGGAATATGAGCGCATACGAGGGTTATTTTTCATGACTTCATTATATAGAAAAGAAAAAATCTCGGCTATAGCAAATCTTAAGCATGTCGGAAAAGTGCTATGTACAAAACTTAAATGTGCTATTTTTACCCTTCCGGAAAATTTATTATCGTCTCAGAAGAAGGGAGGACCCCATGAAGAAAAATAAAATTCAACTTTTGATTTTGCTGGCACCTTCGGCGATATTGCTTTTCTGTTTCGCTTATCTGCCAATGTTCGGAATCATCATAGCTTTCCAGAATTACTCGCCGGGACTCGGAATCCTTGGTTCAAAGTTTGTGGGATTTAAAAACTTCCTTCAATACTTTAAGTCCTACCAGTTCGGCGTCACCATAAAGAACACGCTGGTTATAAGTTTATACAGCATATTGGTGGGATTTCCACTTCCCATATTGTTAGCTTTGATGTGTAACCAGATGAAGACAAAGATGTTTAAGAAAACCTTCCAGGTAATCACCTATCTGCCGCACTTCATTTCAACCATGGTTATGTGCGGACTTGTGTTGATTTTCCTGTCCCCCTCAACCGGACTCTTTGCCAATATCGCAAGGCTTATGGGAAAGGAATTTCCAAACATTATGGCTCAGGCCTCGGCCTTCAAGCACGTATACGTATGGAGTGATATCTGGCAGCATCTGGGCTGGGATTCCATCATTTATCTTGCAGCTTTGTCCGGTATCGATCCCACATATTACGAAGCTGCAACGGTTGACGGAGCAACCACAATGCAAAAAATCCGATATATCGACATTCCCATGATTATGCCAACTGCCATGGTGCTTCTCATATTAAGAGCCGGAAGTATTTTGGGAATAGGTTTCGAGAAGGTTTTCCTCCTTCAGAATGTGCAAAATATTTTAAGCAGCGAAATCATCTCAACCTACGTTTACAAGATGGGTATGCAGAGTATGCAGTATTCACTTTCCACAGCAATAGGACTTTTCAACACGGTGGTTAACGTGGTGGTACTTCTTCTTGTGAACTTCATGGCTAAAAAATTTACAGAGTCCAGTCTCTTTTAACTTTTGAAAAAGGTAATTAAAAATGACCAGAACAAGAAAATTATCCCAGGACAAAGTAGTAAATATCGTTTTTCACATAATAGCGATTCTGATGATAATCGCCGTAATCTACCCCCTGTGGTTTGTAATCATAGCTTCCTTCAGTAATCCGGCGGACGTGGCAAGCGGCAAGGTCTGGATATGGCCAAAGGTCATTGATGTAAGGGGTTATGAGAAATTATTTGAACAAACACAGCTTTGGAGGAGTTATCTCAACACCATCATATACACAGTAGTGGGTACGGCCTTCGCTTTAGTGGTAAACATCACGGCAGGATACGCCATGTCGCGAAAAGACCTCCCCGGAAAGAAATTGCTCAACACCTTCTATATCGTTCCAATGTTTGTGAGCGGAGGCTTGATTCCCACATATGTGGTGGTGAAAAACTTTGGCCTTTTGGACACTTTCTGGGTAATGGTAATCCCATTCGCAGTGTCCACTTACAACATTATTGTAGCGAGGACGTTTTTTCAAAACTCATTGCCTGAGAGTTTGTGGGAGGCAGCCCAAATCGACGGCTGCTCAACTTTACGGTACTTCTTCGGGTTTGCGGTACCCTTATCCAAAGCGGTTATAGCAGTTATCGGCCTTTGGACTGCAGTGGGACATTGGAATTCTTGGTTTAATGCACTTATCTATCTTCAGAATGAGGATTTGATACCATTACAGCTCTTACTGAGAAGAATTCTTATTTCCAATGAATCTTTGCTTGGAGCGGCTACAGGTACTATGGCTCAGGAGTTGAGACAGCTTTCCGACATGATGAAGTACGGTTCAATCGTGGTTTCTACATTGCCTATTATGATGCTCTACCCATTCTTACAAAAATATTTTAATCAGGGCGTCATGATTGGAGCAGTGAAGGGATAAATAGTATAAAATAATATTATGAAAAAGGAGAAAAAAATGCAGAGAAAGTATGGTTTGTTAGCAAGCGCACTTGCACTGGTAATGATTCTTGGCGGATGCGGTTCTGAGGCAGCTAATTCAGGAGCTCAGAGTTCCTCATCAGATAAGACTGCTACAGTTACCGAGTCTTCTAATACCGAAGCCGGTGCTACAGAGGCAGCAGGCGGCGCTTATGAGGTGGCAACAGTAAGATGGGCAGATTGGGGCGAGGAGTACCACTTGGGATTCCCGGATGCAGCTGCAGCGGAAGCAGGCATTACAGTTAACTGGGATACAATCCTTAACTCCGACTGGGCAGACAAAAAAGCAGTTATTATGGCAGGCGGCGATCTTCCCGATGCGTTTATGGGATCCATCTGTTTTTCCGAATCAGATATTCTTACAAACCAGGGTTCATTCATCGCCCTTGACGATTACATTGATGAGTATATGCCTAACTTTAAGGCAATTATGGACGCAGATCCTACAATGAAGGCTCTTGCTACATCAGCAGACGGTCATATTTACGGACTTCCTTCCAAGAAGCCCTGCAGACCTACAGTAGCTAACCAGATGTTTATCAATAAGCAATGGCTTGATAATCTTGGGTTAGAGGTTCCGACAACCTATGAGGAATTCGAGGCGGCTCTTGAGGCATTTAAGGCACAGGATGCTAACGGTAACGGAGACCCTAACGACGAGATTCCTTTCGGACAGGGATACGCAGATTCAGTAATGTTCTTCTGCCTTCCCTTCGGAACCACCATCGGTGCCGACGGAACTTACATGATGGCAATTGAAGATGGTAAGCCCGTTTACCTTCCCACAACCGAAAACTATAAAGAAGGTCTTAAGTGGATGAATGAGTGTTTTGCAAAGGGCCTTATCGATCCCGAACTTTTCACAGAAGATTCATCCATGAGGGATGCAAAGCTCATGAACGAGACACCTATAATCGGTGCAGCTCCCGGTTGGACAGCTGACTCAACCTTTGGTGCAAATGCAGGTCAGTATGTTGCCCTTCCCGCTCTTGCAGGTCCTGACGGAAAGCAGTACATTTCTTCAGATCCTGAGCACTGGAACTATTCAAGATATGAGTTCGTTGTAACAAGCAAATGTGAGAACCCCGGTCCCCTTCTTGCATGGGTTGATAAGTTCTACACAGAGGATGCTTCCATTCAGAACTTCTATGGTTCCTTTGGAATCGGTATTGAAAAGGATGAGGCAGCAGGCACATATACAGTTCTTGAGCCCCAGGATGGAAACTCAGCAGATACTTTTGCATGGATTCAGTCCCTTCGTGATTTTGGTCCCAAGTATGTGGCTGACGGATTCAACGACAAGGTTACATATGCTGCAGAAAATGGTGACGCTTCAAAGCTTGCTCTTGACAAGGAGATGAAGAAGTTTGCCAAGGAAGCATATCCAAATGTTTCTTACACAACCGAGCAGCTTAACACATTGGCTACACTTTTCACAGATATTGATGCTTATGTAACGGCAACCCAAGCTACATGGGTAACCGAAGGCGGAATTGATGCAGGATGGGATAACTACATGGACACCTTAAATGCCATGGGTTACGGAGATTTCATCTCAATCCAGCAGGATGCTTACAGCACATATCAGGCAAACAAATAAGATTTGTGAAAGAAAGGATATAAAGTGGAGACTTATAAGTTTAGACCACTCTGTCCTGAGAAGAATATTATAGAAGGAGCAGGTTATCGATTCAGTGTTTTGACGGATAACCTGCTCCGTCTTGAATATGAAAAGGACGGACATTTTACAGACAATGCTACACAGACGGTTTTCTACAGGGACTTCCCCGAGGTTAAATCCTTAAAGGTTTTGGAGAATACGGAGTCTTTGCTGATTTTTGAGACTTCAGCTCTTCGTGTGAGCTATGACAAGAAGGCATTTTCATCCGCAGGCCTGGTTGTAGAGTTATTGGCTTTTGACAACGGTTCGGGGAAAAATGTGAAGTGGAATTACGGCGAAGATAATCATTGGAGGAACCTCTTTGGTACCGTAAGGACTTTGGATGAAACCAACGGTGTTGTTATGTATGGAAAAGGCCTTTTCGGAAGGGACGGATATGCTGTTTTCGATGACGGGGCAAGCTGTGAACTTTGCGGCGAGGAAATTTTTGACAGGGTTCATCCTGAAATCGACTTGTATTTCTTCGGATACGGGAAGGATTTCTACGGCGGGCTTAAGGCCTTCTACAAACTTTGCGGCAAGGCACCTCTGATTCCGAAGTTCGCGCTTGGCAACTGGTGGAGCAAGTACGAGAAGTACACCGAGGAGAGCTACCTTGAGCTTATGGATAAGTTTGAGGAAGAGAATATTCCCATTTCCGTGGCTGTCATAGATATGGACTGGCATCTGACGGAGGTGGCTCCCAAGTATGGCAGTGGATGGACCGGGTATACCTGGAATAAGGAGTTTTTCCCGGATTACAAGAGGTTTCTTAATGAGTTACATAAGCGCGGTCTGGCTGTAACTTTGAATTTACATCCCGCTGACGGTATCAGGGCTTTCGAGGAGTGCTATGAGAGAGTGGCAAGGCGGGTGTTCGAGGATGACTCAACGACTGATGGCTGCTCCAAGAGCTGCGAGGAGCGGATAGAAGCCGGGGAGCCGGTGGAATTCGATTTGATGAATAAGAAGTTTGTGGATGCGTATTTTGAGGAAGTGATGCATCCTTACGAAGATGACGGTGTGGACTTCTGGTGGATCGACTGGCAGCAGGGCACCAAGGCCAAAACCGGCAGTGTGGATCCTTTGTGGCTTTTAAACCACTACCACTACATAGACCAGGTAAGGCGTGGGAAGAGAGCCATGATTTTTTCCAGATATGCAGGACTTGGAAGTCATCGTTATCCCATCGGATTCAGCGGGGATACTTATGCCACCTGGGAGAGTCTGGCCATTCAGCCTTTCTTCACGGCTACAGCTTCCAATGTGGGATACGGCTGGTGGAGCCACGATATTGGCGGCCATATGCACGGCGAGGAGGATGTGGAGAGAACCACGCGTTGGGTGCAGTTTGGCGTGTTCTCGCCGATTATGAGACTTCACAGTTCATGTAATCCATTTTTCTTTAAGGAGCCTTGGAATCTGCCTTCGCCCATGAGGGAGATAGTGGGGGATTTCATGAGGCTCAGGCATCGGATGATTCCATACCTTTATTCCGAGTGCTACAAAGCATGGCAGGATGATGTACCTTTAATCAGGCCCTTATATTACGATTCTCCCGATGAGGAGGGGGCTTACGGTTTTAACAATAATGGATATATGTTTGGCTCGGAGCTGGCAGTTTATCCCATTACGGAACCCATTGATAAGGAACTGCAGATGGGCAGGGTGCATGCCTTTATTCCCGCAGGCAGATGGATTGATATTTTTGACGGCAAGGTTTACGAGGGCCCCTGTGTCCGGAATCTCTACCGCCCCCTTGAGAGCATACCCGTGCTCATAAAAGCCGGCGGTATAGTTCCCATGTCCGATGGCATCTACATCGGCGGAGGCGCCTCCGGAACATACACCCTCTATGACGATGACACCGAAGTTGCACCCTATGTGGTGTTCTGCGGTGTGGATGAAATCCCGGGATATGAATATGATCCCGTGAAGCGCCAGGCCAGAATTCCCCTGGGGCAGGAGGGCAAGGTGGAGGTGGAACTTGTGGATTCGGCGAAGGCTTTGGCATGCGGTTCCTTTGCGAGAAAAGATGAGTTGTTCCGCTTCCTTAAGCGCTGCGAAATCAGCTACGACCTGAAGGAGAGGCTGTATCGTACCTTGTGCGATGAAAGTATTGAAGATAAGGTGGGGTATATTCGAACGCTTGATATATCTGAGAAACTGAAAGATGCGCTGGAGGAGTTGATGTAGAAGCAAGGGCCGACGTGCAATTTGGGGACAGACCCCTTTTTGCACCGTGCAACTTGGGGACAGGCCCCAACCTGCACGGTGCAAAAAGGGGTCTGCTTGGTTTGTCAACCAAGTGCAACACTTTCTGAATAAACTTCAGCCGGTGTTCTCCACCCCAAGCACCTTCTTGGTCTATTGTTAATTAAATCGACTATTCTTTGAAATT
>JAFZSQ010000056.1 GCA_017619295.1 Lachnospiraceae bacterium | reverse complement strand
ATCACATATTCTTTCTATGATTTCTGGGCAGAGCTTTACGGCATTCCCTACAAGAGAATTCCCCTGGATGAGAATTTTAAGATTAAGGCGTCAGACTATGAGATTCCAAACGGCGGTATTGTAATCGCAAACCCCAATGCCCCTACAGGAATTTTAGAGAGCGTTGATTTTATCGAGGGAATTGTAAAGGCCAATCCCGATTCCGCGGTAATCGTTGATGAGGCTTATATCGATTTTGGCGGGGAGACCTGTCTTCCTTTGATTGATAAGTATGAGAACCTTCTGGTGGTAAGGACCTTCTCCAAGTCCCGTTGTATGGCGGGCCTTCGAATCGGTTACGCCATCGGAAATGCGAAGCTCATCAAATACATCATGGATGTGAAGTTCTCCATTAACTCTTACACCATGAATACTCCCACAATTGCTCTTGGCCTTGCGTCACTTAGGGATAACGAGTACTTTGAGGAGTGCTGCCAGAGAGTTATCTCCACCAGGGAGAGAGCTGAAGAGCAGCTTATAAAGCTTGGATTTACATCCACCAATTCCTATGCAAACTTCCTCTTCGTATCTCACAAAGAGAAGAAGGCGGAGTACATTTTTGAGGAATTGAAAAAACGAAAAATCTACGTGCGCTACTTTAAGAAGCCTCGCATCGACAATTATTTACGTATTTCAATCGGTACGGACGATGAGATGGTGAAACTGGTAGAGGCACTTAAGGAAATAGTTTAGGAGGCGTTTTTTAATCATGGAATTTATTAAGAATATTCTTAAAGGTATGGTCATGGGTGTGGCCAACATTATCCCCGGAGTAAGCGGAGGAACCATGGCTGTATCAATGGGTATTTACGATAAGCTTATTCACTGCATTACCCACCTTTTCAAGGAATTCAAGAAGAGCATTATCTTTGTTCTTCCCATTTTCATCGGTATGGGTATTGCCATCGGAGGACTTTCCTTTGTTATTCCCGTTCTTTTTGAGAAGTTCCCTATGCCCACCACAGTTTTCTTCATTGGTTTGATTCTCGGAGGAATCCCCATTGTATTTAAGAAAACCAAGGGCAACAAGTTTAAGGTTGGCTATGCTATTGCATTCCTTGCATTCTTTGCACTTGTTATCGGAATGGCACTTCTTGGAGAAGCAGAGGGTGTTACAAGAGACGTTACCCCTTCACTTACAAATGTGATTATTCTTTTCTTCATCGGAATTATCGCATCTGCGACAATGATTGTTCCCGGAGTCAGCGGATCCATGATTTTGCTGGTTCTTGGCTACTATAATCCGGTTATTACCGCTATCAAGGATTTCCTTTCAGCTCTTGCTCACTTTGATATGGCGGGAATCTTAAGAGGAATCGGAATTCTTCTTCCCTTCGGTATCGGTATTATCGTTGGCATCTTTGCAATTGCGAAACTCATTGAGATGCTCTTTGAGAAGTTCCCTCAGTACACCTACTGGGCAATCATCGGACTTCTTGTGGCTTCACCCATAGCTGTATGGATGGCAGGAAACATGGGCGTTATCGGTGTTGGCGCTGTTATCGCAAGTGTAATTACTTTGGCAGCAGGATTTGTTATTTCCATGAAACTGGGAGAATAGTGAATGGAAGCTTATCAGGGCTTAGCTGACGTCTATGACGAGTTCATGGACGAAACCCCGTACGAATTATGGCGGGACAGAATAATCGATCGAATTGAAAAATACGGAATCTCCAAACCTAACAGGTTTACAGGGGACATGGACAATGCGGGCGAAGAGGAAATCCTTGAGTCTGAGAAGAACCTTGTCCTTGATTTGGGTTGCGGTACAGGAACTTTGACGGAGCTTCTTTACGAGAAGGGCTATGACATGATAGGAGTTGATAACTCCTATGAAATGCTTACCAAGGCCTTTCTTAAGAAGGAAGAAAACGGCAGCGATATCCTTTATCTTTCGCAGGATATGAGAGATTTGGATTTGTACAGCACCATAGGAACCGTGGTAAGTGTTTGCGATTCCGTGAATTATATTACGGATGAGGAAGAACTCTTAGGGGTATTCAAGAGTGTAGAGAATTACCTTTTTCCCGGCGGAATATTTATTTTCGATTTCAATACACTTCACAAGTACAGGGATGTTATAGCGGACGCCACCATCGCCGAAGACAGGGATGAATGCAGTTTCATCTGGGATAATTTCTTCGACGAGGAGACGGGAATTAACGAGTACGACCTGACAATCTTTGTGAAGCAGGATAATGATTTGTATAAGAAAATCACCGAGACTCACTATCAGAAGGGGTATACTTTGGCTTCTGTGGTGGCTTTGCTTGAGAAGGCAGGTTTGGAAGTTTTGGAGACTATGGATTCGGACACCGAAGACGAGGCCTCCGAAGAATCCGAGAGAGTCATGGTGGTTGCTAAGAAAGTAGGATAGACATGGCAGATTATATGGTAAGAGCCACGGCGGCAAATGCTTCCATAAGAGCATTCGCCTGCACCACAAGAGAAACAGTTGAGGCTGCAAGACAGGCACACAATACTTCACCTGTTGTTTCAGCGGCTTTGGGTCGACTTCTCAGTGCAGGTGCCATGATGGGCAGCATGCTTAAGGGCGATAAAGATATTTTGACTTTGATTATTAAGGGTACAGGCCCCGCAAAGGGAGTAACCGTTACCGCTGATTCCAAGGGTAACGTCAAGGGTTATCCCATTAATCCCTGGGTTGTAATCCCTGCCAACGCTAAGGGCAAACTTGATGTGGCAGGAGCTCTCGGAAGCGGTGCCCTTACAGTTATTAAGGATATGGGCTTAAAGGAGCCCTACTCAGGACAGGTAGATTTGCAGACTTCTGAGATAGCAGAGGATTTGACCTACTATTTCGCCACCTCTGAGCAGGTGCCTTCAGCTGTGGGCCTTGGAGTTTTAATGTCCCACGAGAATACCGTAAAGCAGGCAGGAGGCTTTATCATTCAGCTCATGCCCTTTACAAGCGATGAGACCATTGCAAAATTAGAGGAGAATCTTGCCAAGGTTGACAGCGTAACATCTCTTCTTGATAAAGGACTTACTCCCGAGGAACTTTTAAAGACCGTTCTTGAGGGCTTTGATGTGGAGATTAACGACACAATGCCCGTGCAGTTCCATTGCGACTGTTCTAAAGAGAAGGTTGAGAAGGTTCTTATCAGTATCGGTAAGAAAGATCTGCAGGAGATGATTAACGATGGCAAGGATGTAGAGGTAAATTGCCAGTTCTGCAATAAGAATTATAAATTCAGCGTGGAAGAACTTAAGAAGCTTTTGGTTAAGGCGAAGAAGTAGATTATCGGGTTCTTCGAGCCGAAGGCTCGGTTTTTGACAGGAGGGTTAGGATGAAATACGGATTTGTGAAGGTGGCTGCAGTTACACCTGAAGTAAAGGTTGCGGACGTTAATTTCAACGTGGAAAGCATCATGGCTGAAATTGACAAGTGCGCGGCGAAGCATGTAAAGGTTATGGTTTTCCCGGAGCTTTGTATTGCGGGAGCGACCTGTAAGGATCTGTTTTTACAGAAGGCCCTTATTTCATCGGCCCTTGATGGACTTAAGAAAATCAAATGGCATTCAAAGGATGTGGATGCTTTGATAGTTGTTGGCTTGCCTCTTAAGAAAGAGGGTAAGCTTTATGACGTGGCAGCAGTGATAAACAGAGGCGATGTTCTTGGCTTCGTTCCAAAGACCGTCCTTTCCAATCACGGCGAATTCAATGATTCCAGATGGTTTGCTTCAGGTGAAGAAATCATGGGATATGTAAGCTTCGACGGCGACGAGGTTGCCATCGGAACCAACCTTTTGTTTAACACCGAGACCGTAGAGGATCTGGTTGTGGCCTGCGAAATCGGAAATGAGCCTGCACTTGCTGAGACTCCTTCCGTAGCTCATGTCCAGGCGGGAGCAACTCTTATCCTTAATCCTCAGGCAACTGCTGAGATTGTAGGTCGCAGTGAATTCAGACGAAATACCGTGGCTTCGTTAAGCGGAAGACTTTCTGCAGGATATGTAAGCGCCGGTGCGGGCTGGGGCGAATCCACCACAGACTTCGTTTACGGCGGCCAGAGAATCATCGGAGAGTGCGGCGATATTCTGGCGGAGAGCGAGTTATATAAGTACGGCGCTTTGATAAGCGATATCGACGTGGAAAGAATCGCTTCCGAGAGAATCAAATCCTCAGTGTTTGATGCCTTTGAAGATGACGACTATTTAAGATTACCTTTCTATATAAAGAGCGAGGATACCGTCCTCGACAGGTTCGTTTGTAAGACTCCCTTCATTCCATGCCCTACCTGCGCAAGGGATGACAGAATGAGAGAAATCTTCGACCTTCAGTGCATGGGACTCAGAAAGCGCTGCGTCCATGCGGGGGTCAAGAAGCTTCTCATCGGTATTTCCGGCGGCCTTGATTCAACTCTTGCTTTCCTTGTATCCGTTCATACCGCTGATTTACTGGGACTTTCAAGAGAAGATGTTATTGCTGTTACAATGCCCTGCTTTGGAACCAGCGAAAGAACACACAACAATGCAGTTAAACTTTGTGAGAGCCTTGGAGCAACCTTTAAGGAAGTTAATATAAAGGATTCCGTGCTTTCACACTTTAAGGATATAGACCAGCCCTTCGAGAAGCACGATGCGGCCTTCGAGAATGCTCAGGCAAGAGAGCGTACCCAGGTTCTTATGGATATGGCTAATCAGTGTGGTGGTCTAGTTGTAGGAACAGGTGATTTGTCCGAGCTGGCACTCGGCTGGGCTACATATAACGGAGACCACATGTCCATGTACTGTGTAAACGGTGATATCACCAAGACCACGGTTCGCGCCATTGTTAAGTGGTATGCGGATATGTGCGATAAGGATGAGACGGCGGATGTACTTAAGGACATCATCGATACTCCCGTTTCTCCTGAGTTACTGCCTCCCACAGAAGGGGAAATTTCACAGAAGACAGAGGAGTTGCTTGGACCTTATGAACTCCATGACTTCTTCTTATACTATATGATTCGCTACGGATTTACACCGGCTAAGATTAAGTATCTTGCTAAGGTGGCCTTTAAGGATGAGTATGATGAGGCTTTGATTGAGAAGTGCCTTGGTACCTTCTTGAAGCGCTTCCGTACTCAGCAGTTTAAGCGTTCCTGCCTGCCTGACGGCCCCGCTGTAGGCACCGTAGGACTTTCACCCAGAGGAGGCTTTGTAATGCCCTCCGACGCCGGGGTTTGGACAGAATAATCAGAAGTATACTGATTCGTTCCTGCTTGATGGCGATTTTATCTGCAATTATAAGGGAGTCAACCCTGCGAAGCACCGCGATGCGGCTTTGGGGTTGACTCCCTTTTAATTGCAGATATCCTGTAGACAAGCAGGAATGAATTATTGTGCACCTTAGCGCATTGGTGTGATTTTTGCGATTGTTGCGGTGGATTTTCATAATGAGATTGGGTTTTTAGCGTTTTATTATGCCTGATTCGTAAAGTTTTGATTGAGGTCATCATAATGAATTGCAGCTTTTTGTAATCTATTACACCGGTGTCAGCTCCGATATTGTAATAAAGTAGAGTTTTGTAAGGATTATTATGACGCCTCACAACTCAAAAGGCGTTTGAGTGTCATAATAGTTTTGCTATTTACTAGAATTATTATGATATGCGAAGCAACCATAGCCATTTATAGGCATAATAAAATGGCAATTTCTTTTAGTCATTATGACAGGACCACATATCTCCGCTCAAAAAGAAAAGCCAGGAAAACCCTGACTTGCATTAGTGAATGAATATGGTATAATAAACGTATAAAAAGTGCCACCGATAGACGGTTGGCCCGTTATATGTTTTGGTTAGTTAGCAACCGTCACATATTGGGGTATGTGGCGGTTATTTCTTTGCCTTGGATTCATGCTTACCAATTGTGTACCCAAGGCTATAAAAAGTCGCGCACAGCGCGAGAACAGCAATTAGATCACTGATAGTTAGCATACTCAAGTCCCTCCATTCTTAGATTTCCCACTGAGGGATTTCTATATAAACAGAGGTCACAGTCCTCTGACAAAGGACCAACCGCCTACCGTTATGGTGGCACCTAATGTAATTATACAAAACGTACGTTCGAGAATCAATATTAAACTACTCATTTTTGAAAATAAAAAAATATATGACACACCCCTTGACATTTCCTCAGGGGGTGTTATACTTTACATGAACATATGAATAGTTGTTCATATATTAAAACAAATCAAACCAATAAAACATATAAGATGAAAGGATAAATAAACTATGAAAAAGTCTTACAAGATCGATGTCGATTGCGCTAACTGTGCTAACAAGATGGAGGAAGCTGCAAAGAAGACAGCTGGAGTTAAGGATGTAGTTGTTAACTTCATGGCACTCAAGATGAACGTTGAGTTCGAAGATGGCGCAGACGAGAAGGCAGTTATGGATGAAGTTCTTAAGAACTGCAAGAAAGTAGAGGATGACTGCGAAATCTTCTTCTAAGAAATCGATGAGTCACTGAGATTTAAAGAGGTGAAGACATGAGCAAGAAACAGAAGAAACAAATCATTAAAATTGTTGTGGCGACGGTGCTGGCCCTTATGGTAAACCTGATTCCCTATGATGGCTTACTTGAAGGTCTTCCCGAAATCGCCGTTAAACTTATACATGCTGCATTGAATCTGATTCCTTACCTGATTATCGGTTATGAAACTCTTAAGAAGGCTTTCAGAGGAATCATGAAGAAGCAGGTCTTCGACGAGAACTTCCTTATGGCGGTTGCAACCGTTGGAGCTTTCGCTCTTGGCGAATATTCCGAAGCAGTAGCGGTTATGGTTTTTTACCAGATAGGCGAGCTCTTCGAGAGCTACGCAGTTGGCAAGAGCCGCAGGAATATCTCAAAACTCATGGATATCAGACCTGATTACGCCAACGTTTTAGAGGATGGCGAGTTAATCAAGAAGGATCCCGACGAGGTTGCCATCGGAACTCTCATTAAGGTTCTTCCCGGTGAGAAGGTTCCCATTGATGGCGTGATTGTGGAAGGTAATTCAACCCTTGATACTTCAGCCCTTACAGGTGAGAGCGTTCCAAGAGATGCTCTTGAAGGCGATGAGGTTATCAGCGGATGTATCAACCTTTCAGGCGTCCTTACAATTAAGACCACAAAGGAATTTGGCGAGTCCACAGTTTCAAAGATTCTTGAACTGGTTGAGAATGCCAGCTCCAGAAAGTCCAAATCCGAGGCTTTCATCAGCAAATTTGCAAGAGTTTACACTCCTACGGTTTGCTACCTGGCTTTGGCTTTAGCAATTATTCCTCCCGTGTTCATTTTGATTACAGGCGGAACTCCAGTGTGGGGCGATTGGATTTACAGAGCTCTTTCATTCCTGGTTATCAGCTGTCCCTGCGCTTTGGTTATCAGTATTCCTCTTAGCTTCTTCGCAGGCATCGGCGGCGCAGGAAAAGAAGGCGTTTTGGTAAAAGGCTCCAATTATCTCGAAGCCTTGTCAAATGTAAAATACGTAGTTTTCGATAAAACAGGAACTCTCACCAAGGGAGTTTTCAAGGTAACAAAGATTGTGCCCGTATCCGAGGATGTATCCGAGGACGAGCTTCTTGAGATGGCTGCAGGTGCCGAGGTTTACTCCTCACACCCCATTGCATTAAGCCTTATTGAGGCCTGCAAGAATAAGCCCTCCCAGGATGACACAAAGGATGTTACAGAGATTTCGGGCCATGGCCTTAAGGCTGTTGTTAAGGGCAGAAACATCGCTGCCGGTAACGACAAGCTTATGAAATCCATGAACCTTATGTATTCTGAGGTGAAGGAAGCCGGAACCGTAGTTCACGTTGCAAGAGACAATGTGTACGTAGGATATGTTATTATTAATGATGAGGTTAAAGATGGCGCCAAGGACGGTATCGGAGCTCTCTCCAAAGCCGGCGCTTCAAGAAGCATCATGCTTACCGGTGACTCTAAGAAAGCAGCGGAGTCCGTTGCAGAGTTTTTGGGTATAGATGAGTTCCATGCGGAGCTTTTACCGGGCGATAAGGTAATGAAGGTTGAGGAACTCCTTGACGCGAAGGGAGAGAAAGAAATTCTTGCCTTCGTCGGAGACGGAATCAACGATGCCCCCGTTCTTTCAAGAGCGGATATCGGAATCGCCATGGGAGCCATGGGAAGCGATGCAGCCATCGAGGCCGCAGACGTTGTCCTTATGGATGACGATCCAAGAAAGATTGCCAAGGCAATCAGAATCGCAAGAAAATGCATGAGAATCGTGTACGAGAACATCTGGATTGCAATCGGAATCAAGGTTGCATGCCTTATCTTAAGTGCTCTCGGTATTGCCAATATGTGGCTTGCGATTTTTGCAGATGTAGGAGTAATGGTAATTGCAGTTCTCAATGCCATCAGAGCATTGAATGTGAAAAGGGTATAAACTATGACAAAAGCGAACAAAAACATGCCTGATGAAACGGAATTATATGATTTGGCCGACCTTTTCAAGGTTTTCGGTGATTCCACAAGACTTCGAATCCTCTTTGTTTTATTTGAGGGCGAGTTTCCTGTGGGGGATTTGGCCACATCCCTTAATATGACCCAGTCCGCCATTTCACATCAGCTTAAGATTCTAAAGACCAATAAGCTTGTGAATGCCAGACGAGACGGCAAGCAAATTTACTATTCCCTTGCCGACGACCATGTGCGAAGCATCATCGCCCAGGGCCGCGAACATATCGAAGAGTAGGTGCAAAAAGGGGACAGGCCCCAAATTGCACATCCT
>JAFZSQ010000055.1 GCA_017619295.1 Lachnospiraceae bacterium | reverse complement strand
GGGGTGGACGGACCGCTGGTGTATCTGTTGGAGACCAACTCCATGGCAGAGTAGCCAAGTCCGGCAGGGATAAACGCTGAAGGCATCTAAGCGTGAAGCCCCCCTCAAGATGAGATATCCCATTTCTTTAAGAAAGTAAGACCCCTTGAAGACTACAAGGTAGATAGGAGTGAGGTGTAAGCATGGTAACATGTTCAGCTGACACTTACTAATCGGTCGAGGGCTTTTCCAGATAAGGTTTGTTTAGATTGGTTTAGATTGATTCGGTATCGGTTTTGAAGGTACAAAGTTAAATCACTGCAATTTTTGCAGTGATTTTTTTATTCGATAATTTAAAAAAAATACTATTTTTAACTATCTTTTTCTTGAATTTGTGTTATAATTAACGTAAAATTAATGATAATACTATCATTTTCTAATATTTATTAGAAACAGAGAGGTGAATCTATGGATACCAATATTTTGATGGAAAGCGGAACCAATGAACTGGAAGTGCTTGAATTCTCACTAAATGGTAACTCCTACGGTATTAACGTTGCCAAGATTAAAGAGATTATCAATTACATGCCGGTAACTCCGGTTCCTAATGCACACCCGTCTATTGAAGGAATTTTCATGCCAAGAGACACAATGATAACTGCAATCGATCTTAAGAATTGTTTGCAGCTTGGCAGTTCTGAACCGGGTGGTCTTTTTATTATCACGAACTTTAATAAACTGGATATTGCGTTCCACGTTGATTCTGTTCTTGGAATTACAAGAGTTTCCTGGAAAGAAATCATTAAACCTACGGCTACTGTGAATATTCAGGAAGCCGGTGTTGCCACGGGAATTATCAAGATTAATGAGAAATTAATCATTATTCTTGATTTTGAGAAAATTGTTTCTGACATTAACCCTGAAACGGGACTTAAGATTACGGATATCGATGCTCTCGGTGAGAGAAGCAGAAATGATATCCCCATTCTTATTGCGGAAGATTCACCCTTACTTAATAAACTTATTGTTGATTCTCTTCATAAGGCCGGATATACGAACCTTATTCCCAACGAGAACGGACAACTTGCATGGGATAAGATTTGTGAGTACAGAGATGCCGGTAACTTAAGAGAGAAGATCGGTTGTGTGGTTACTGATATTGAGATGCCCGAGATGGATGGCCACCGCCTGACCAAACTGATTAAATCAAATGATGACACAAGCTTCCTGCCTGTAATCATCTTCTCATCACTTGTTAATGAGGAGATGAGAAGAAAAGGTGAAAGCTTAGGTGCGGATGCACAGCTTTCAAAACCTGAAATCGGAAATCTTGTGACTGAAATCGACAGATTGGTTAACATGAATTAAAGATTTACACTCGATAAAGCCCAAGATTTTCTTGGGCTTTTTTGTAAGCAAATATGGGTTTTATCAAATATATATAAAGGAGAAGAGAAGTATGGGCAATAATACTGCGCGCAAGCAAACCAAAATTAAAAACAAGCTTTTGATTTTTTTACTTCCTGCAGTAATAGTAACTATCCTTGTATTGGTATTGATATCGGGATATCTCTCCAGGAAGAGCTTGTCTGAGATGGCAACTGCACAATTAAGCGCATCCATCACAAACCAGGCCGATAACATCGAGTCCTGGCTTAATGAGAATTTACAGAATTTCTCAACAGTTAAGCTTTTAATTGAGAAAACCCAGCCGACAGCCGGCGAAATGCAGGAGATTATTGATGCTAACTATGGCTTCAATAAATACTGCCGAGATGGTGTATATCTTGCTACAGGCGGAGGAACAATTTATCAGGCCGCTGAATCCAGCAAGAAAATATCTCACCCCACTGAGCAGCCTTGGTTTAAACAGGGTATGACCAGAGTAAATATGGCATATGGTACAGCTTACACCGATGCAAATGGTGCTTCCATTATTTCGGCATCAGGTTTGGTGGATGATGGTTCCGGCCAGCTTAAGGTTATAGCTGCGGATTTGTCTTTGGATCAGATTAGTATCATAGTTAACTCGGGTGTCAAGATGGATGACGCTGCAGCGTTCCTTGTTGATATTTCCGACAACACGATTCTTGCACATCAGGATCCTGCCAGGGTTTCAAGCAAATTAACAACATCAGATACGGATCCTATGATGGCTAAGGTTGCAGAACAGCTTGCTGCCCGTAAATGGGATAATTTAACTGCAGCCGGCTATGTAATAGCTTTCAAAGAGATTACTGAAACCGATTGGGTTCTCGTTTCTTATGTGCCCGAATCCACAATCATGAGTGACGTGGTTAAACTCACTTATACACTTGCCATTGCAGGTGTAATTGCCATTGTCCTTATTGTATTGATTATTAACTTCCTCGTATCCAGAGTAATTGCTCCTCTTGGCGGAATTACAAAGAACATTGCAGATATGACGGAAGGTGACTTCACCATTGCCGTTGAACATAAGACCAATGATGAGATTGGACTTATGAGCTCCAAGGTTTCGGAATTCGTTGAGTCCATGAGAAAGATGCTTTCATCAATTAATAACGAATCCAAAAAACTTAAAGAACAGTCCGATAACTCTGACAGAGTTTCGAAGGATATGTTCGAAGCATCCAGAGCTCAGTCAGATGCAATGCAGAACCTTAACAATACTGTTGACCAGCTTGCTGCAGCTGTAGGAGAAATTGCCAACAATGCAAGTACACTTGCCATGGTTGTTTCCGATACACGAGACAATTCAAATCAGGCTAATATCAGTATGAAGGAAACTGTCGAAATCAGTAAGAAGGGCCGTTCCGACATGGAGCAGGTATCTGCTGCTATGCAGGGCATCAAAGAAGGCAACGACGAGCTTGTTAAGTCCATTAACGAAGTTGGTAAGGCTTCTGAAGAGATTACCAAGATCGTTGAGGTTATCGGTGAAATTGCTGATGAAACAAACCTTCTTTCACTTAATGCTTCAATCGAAGCTGCGAGAGCCGGTGAGGCTGGAAGAGGATTTGCGGTTGTTGCAAGTGAGATTGCGAAGCTTGCTCAGAACTCCGCAGCCAGTGCCGATAATATTGCCACACTTATCGGTGAAGTACATACAGCGATTAAGACCGTTGTTTCCCAGGCTGAAATCAGTGCTGAAAGTATTGATAGGAACACAATGCTTATTAATACAGCCGTTGAGACATTCGATCAGATTTATCAGAATATTGAGAAGTCCAACGAACTCATTGATTTGATGATTCAGGACGTTGAAAAGGTTGATGATGTAGCTACCAACGTAGCAGCCATTTCCGAGGAGCAGGCAGCCAGTGCCGATGAGATTCTGGTTACCAGCCATAGAATGGTTGAGCAGGCAAATAACATTACGCAGAGCAGCCAGGAGGTCGCAGACAACTCTCACGAGCTGGCAAGCACTTCAGATACTCTTACAGCGTATGTTCAGCAGTTTAAGATTTAGGAGGTGGCAGCATGAGTAACGTTTTGAAAAAGACAATTGTTGTTTTGATGGTTACGGTGCTTATGGCCGTTTCCGTATGTGGATGTGGAGCTTCCTCTGCAGGCGGAGGAGGAAAAGGAAAGATTCTTTTAGCCCTTCACGATGATACAGATACATTCCTGATTTCACTTGTGGAAGCAATGCAGGAGAGAGCAAACAAAGATGGCATCAGCATCGATATTGTTTATGCCGGAAACAGCACGGATGTTCAGAAACAGCAGTTGGAAGATGCAGCCAAAGCAGGATATTCTGCTATCATTTGCCGACTGGCAGATGCTTCAACAACACTGCAGATGGAAGCAGCGGCAGGCGACCTTCCTATTGTATTTATCAATAATGAGCCATCAGAGAGTTTCTTAAAGCCTGACAAGTATATCTATGTTGGGTCTTTCGAGCAGGATGCCGGAAGATTCCAGGCAGAATATATTTGGAATGGACTTGGAAAACCTTCTAAGCTTGACGTTATTCTTCTCAAAGGAGACCAGGGACATTCTGCAGTTGAACCCAGAACGGATGCTGTTAAATATTTCTTCTGGGATAATGGAGTAGATTTGAATGTAGTATTCTGCGATTATGCAACCTGGTCAGACACATTGGCATACGAAAAACTTGACATGTTTAAATTGACCGAGCAGCATTTTGACTGTATCATAGCTAATAACGACCCTATGGCAATCGGTGCAATCAACTGGCTTAAGGATAATGGATACGATACACATCAGTATCTTGTGGCAGGAATCGATGCTACAGCTGACGGGCGTCAGGCAGTTGCCGATGGCGATATGTACATGACAGTTCTTCAGGATACGGCAGGCCAGGGTAATGCAGCGATAGATGCGGCATTGGCTTTGGGCAGCGGTGGTTCTTTGAAGGATGTTGAGGGTTCAACAGATAATCTAAAATATGTTTGGGTACCTTTTGTTCCTGTTACAAAGGACAATGTAGGAAGCCTCAAATAAATAACCAAGGAAGTATAAATACATGAGTAAAATTTTGGTGGCGTATTTCAGCGCCGGGGGAACCACAGGCAAGATTGCTATTAAGATTGCCAAGGCTATTGAAGCCGATGTTTATCCAATCACACCAAAGATTCCGTATAAGTCGGCAGATCTTAACTGGATGAACAAGAACAGCCGAAGCAGCGTGGAAATGAACGATAAGAGTTCAAGACCTGAAATAGCGAACAAGCTTCAAAACATGGAAGATTACAAAGTGATTTTCCTTGGATTTCCCATTTGGTGGTACAGAGAGCCATCAATAATCGACACATTCATGGAATCATATGATTTCAAGGGCAAAACCATTATTCCTTTCTGCACCTCAGGCGGAAGCGATATCGGAGAATCGGGCAAGAATATCGAGAAACTTGCTCCCGGTGCCAATGTGAAGGAAGGCAAACGCTTTAAGAGAATAGTAAGAAGCACAACTCTTAAAGAATGGGCTTCCCAGTTTATTTAAAATTTCAAAGGCTTGTCAAGTAAAAATACTTGACAAGCCTTTATTGTTTATGTATTATAGGAAAGGTGTCAAAATGTTGCGAGGGTTTCACTATGGAAAAAATCGTTGAACAAGGCCTTCTCTATGATTATTATGGAGAGCTTTTGACAGAGCATCAGAAGAAAATTTACGAAGATGTTGTATACAATAATTTGTCCTTAAATGAGATTGCCGAGGATGAGGGCATAAGTAAGCAGGGAGTGCATGATCTCGTCAAGAGATGTGACAAGACTCTTTCGGAATATGAAGAGAAACTTAAGCTTATTGAGAGAGGCAATAAAGCATCCAAGCTTTTGGATGAACTTGATAAGATGAATCTTCCGGGGGAAGCTTTATCAAAGCTTAAGGACATAAGAGAGTTAATATAAGGATCAATACATGGCATTTGAAAGCTTATCAAATAAACTGCAGAATGTTTTCAAGAACCTCAGAAGCAAGGGAAGACTTAACGAAGTAGATGTAAGAGCCGCTCTTAAAGAGGTTAAGATGGCACTTCTTGAAGCGGATGTTAACTTCAAGGTTGTTAAGCAGTTTATTAAATCAGTTGAAGAGAGAGCCATCGGCGAAGAGGTTATGAACGGACTTAACCCCGGCCAGATGGTTATAAAGATAGTTAATGAAGAACTTGTTGCCCTTATGGGTAATGAGACCACAGAGCTGGCGTTTCAACCCGGCAAGGCTGTTACAGTTATTATGATGTGCGGTCTTCAGGGTTCAGGTAAGACAACCTCCACAGCAAAGATTGCAGGCAAACTTAAGACCAAAGGTAAGAAGCCTTTGCTTGTTGCATGTGATATATACAGACCCGCTGCTATTGATCAGTTAAGAATTAACGGTGAGAAGCAGAATGTCGATGTTTTTGACATGGGTACGGATTATAAGCCCTGGGAGATTGCCGAATCGGCAATTGCCAAGGCTACAAAGGAAGGCTATAACGTTGTAATTCTCGATACAGCCGGTCGTCTTCATGTAGATGAGGAACTGATGCAGGAATTGGTTGATATCAAGGAGAAGGTTGACGTACATCAGACGCTTCTTGTTGTGGATGCCATGACTGGTCAGGATGCGGTAAATGTTGCCGAGGAATTCAACAGCCGAATCGGAATCGACGGTGTTGTTCTTTCCAAGATGGATGGCGATACAAGAGGTGGTGCGGCTTTATCAGTTAAGGCTGTTACCGGAAAGCCTATATTGTTCGTGGGTATGGGTGAAAAGCTTTCCGATTTGGAACAGTTTTATCCCGACAGAATGGCAAGCAGAATTCTTGGTATGGGAGATGTGCTTTCCCTTATCGATAAGGTATCTGAGGCCAATCTTGAGCTTGATGAGCAGGCCGAAAAGGATAAGATGTCCCGCCTTAAGAAAGGCAAATTCGACTTTGAGGATTACCTTGATTCCATGAAGCAGATGCGTTCCATGGGTGGCATCGGTTCAATTCTTGGTATGATGCCCGGAATGGGATCAAAGATGGGCGATATTGAATCCATGGTTAATGACAAGCAGCTTGCTCATACCGAAGCGATTGTCCTTTCAATGACAAAGAAGGAAAGAAGAGATCCTAAGCTTCTCAATCCTCAGAGAAAGTTCAGAATCGCCAAGGGCGCAGGAGTTGACATTGCCGAGGTTAACCGATTCATCAAGCAGTTCGAACAGACACAGAAGCTCATGAAGCAGTTTGGTGGCGGAAAGAAGCACGGCGGCTTCGGAGGACTTGGCGGGATGTTCGGCGGAATGGGAAAAGGCGGAAGATTTCCCTTTTAGTTAATTTGAGATATAGAGAATATGAACTCTTTATCGTCTATAAATAATAATATCAATTAGTTTTTACGGAGGTAAAAAAATGGCAGTTAAAATCAGATTAAGAAGAATGGGTCAGAAAAAGGCACCCCTTTACAGAATCATCGTAGCAGATTCAAGATCTCCCAGAGATGGTCGTTTCATCGAGGAGATTGGTACATATGATCCTTCTACAGATCCTTCTACATTCAAGGTAGACGCTGAGCTTGCTAAGAAGTGGTTAGCAAACGGCGCACAGCCCACAGAGGTAGTTGGCAAGATCCTTAAAGCAGCCGGCATCGAGAAGTAATTTAATCTTTTTTCGAAATTAACCCGGAGGTAAAACAATATGAAGGAATTGGTAGAGGTTATGGCAAAAGCCCTTGTTGACAACCCTGATGATGTGGTTGTTACCGAGTCTACCGAGGGCAAGACAGTTAAAGTTAAGCTCAAGGTTGCACCTTCCGATATGGGTAAGGTTATCGGCAAGCAGGGTCGTATTGCTAAAGCAATCCGTGCCGTTGTTAAAGCGGCATCTTCTAAGGACAACGTTAGAGTTGACGTTGATATTGAAGACTAGTCAGTAGTTAAAGGGGCATTTTTATGCCCCTTTATTGCACTTGAATGAAAAGGGAAATATGGAAGACAGATTTCAGGTAGGTGTTATTACACAAACTCACGGTGTTAGAGGAGAGGTAAAGGTTTTTCCCACCACCAGTGATGTTAAAAGATTTAAGAAGAACATGTCCGTAATTCTTGATACGGGCAAGGAAAATATTGATTTGAAAGTTGAGGGAGTCAAATTCTTCAAACAGTTTGTTATACTCAAATTTGAGGGATATGATTCCATTGAAAGCATAGAAAAGTATCGCAAGAAGAGCCTTTATGTTACCAGGGAAAATGCGGTAAAGCTCAAAAAGGACGAGTATTTTATTGCTGATTTAATGGGATGTAAGGTCTTTGACGATGAAGGCAATGAAATCGGCGAGCTTACAGAAGTTATGCAGACAGGCGCAAACGACGTGTATGTGGTAAAAGTCTCCGATGAGAAGGAGGTTCTTTTCCCTGCCATCAAAGAGTGCGTCAAGGAAGTTAATGTTGAGGAAGGCAAAGTAATCGTTCATGTAATGGACGGCTTAATGGATATTTAGGAGGTCTATGAATTTCCATGTTATGACGCTTTTTCCGGATATGGTGAAGAATGGCCTTATGACCAGCATTATCGGAAGAGCAGTGGAAAACAATTACATAAGCATCAACACCTATGATATCAGGGATTATACAACCGATAAGCACAGGAAAGTTGACGATTATCCTTATGGAGGCGGCGCAGGCATGCTTATGCAGGCACAGCCGGTGTTTGATTGCGCCAAAGCTGTGAAAGAGCGTATCGGACACGATGCAAGGGTTATATTTATGACCCCTCAGGGAAGAACCTTTAATCAGCGTATTGCCGAGGAACTTGCCGGTGAGGAAGACCTGATTTTCCTTTGCGGTCATTACGAGGGAATTGATGAGAGAGTTCTTGAGGAGATAGTGACTGACGAGATTTCCATAGGCGACTATGTATTAACCGGCGGCGAGATGGCTGCCATGATTGTGATTGATGCGGTTTCGCGCCTTGTTCCGGGGGTCCTTAGCAATGAGGACTCAGGTGTAATTGAGAGCTTTTCAGGTAACCTTTTGGAATACCCCCAGTATTCAAGGCCTGAAGTATGGATGGGGAAAGGTGTTCCCGAGGTTTTGCTTTCGGGAAACCACAAAGAAATTGAGAAGTGGCGCCTTGAAACGGCCAAAGAAAGAACCGCAAGAAAGCGCCCCGATTTATATGCCAAGTATGAGAGAGAATGCGAAATCATTAAGTATCTCAATGCCGAAAAGGCAATAAATTCCGATATGACCGAAGCCATAAGGCTTAACAGGTTAAGAGTTATATATGATTCTAATGGGGCAGTGGCCCTTGTTGATACGGCAAAAACCAAAGTTCTCCTCTACGCAAAAGATGTGGCCGGAATCGGAGAGTTTTATGATTTTGCCAAAGAAAATGGATTGGATAAGGTTCCTGTATTGTTAAGAGGTACGAATCCGGGGCCTCTTTTGGAGCAAGGTTTCAAGCTTTCCGGAGAGTATAAGGAAGTGGCTTATACCAGGGGAGTACCCATTGGTACAAAGGAAGTCGTAGACGACGTTACAGGGAATATCAGAAACGAAATCAACGATTTGCTTCTTACCGGAGAGTTACCCATTAAGCTCGTGCCTGTAAATGAAGCGGAAACCCTGTCAGTATATGAGAAATTACAGTTCAGAATAAGTAAAAAAAGCCTTTACTTTTGTGAACCTTTGTGCTAAAGTATTAACGTTGCTATAGAAATAGATGGTCCTCTGTTACACATACGTATTAAGAACATCCATTAAACAAGGAGATTTATGATGAACGAAATTATTAAGAACATCGAAGCAGAACAGTTAAAAGCTACCGTGGATGAGTTTAACGTAGGTGATACAGTTAAGGTTTACGGTAAGATTAAAGAGGGTAACCGTGAGAGAATTCAGATTTTCGAAGGTACCGTTATTAAGCGCCAGGGCGGAAGCAGCCGTGAGACATTCACAGTTCGTAAGAACTCAAATGGTGTTGGCGTAGAGAAGACTTGGCCTCTTCACTCCCCTAACGTAGAGAAGATCGAAGTTGTAAGAAAGGGTAAAGTAAGACGTGCTAAACTTACATACTTAAGAGATCGTGTAGGTAAGAGAGCTAAGGTTAAAGAGTTAGTTCGTTAGTTTGTTCTTAAGAGCGCTTGCAGTAATCTGCAGGCGCTTTTTTGTTGCTTCTTAATACTTTTTTAATAGATGCCTCTATCGATTTTTGTGCCTAGATATGGTATAATTTTTGTTGTTTAAGCGTAGGAGAATCGATATATGGCCAGACATAAAGGGCTTAGTTTTTACACCAAAAAGAAGATAATAAGTTCCGCTCTCATAAGAGAGATAATAAGTTATATATTCGGTATTGTTACCACAACATTTATTGCTGCGGTTATAGTTTATATGATGGGTATTACAACCGGTGTTATAGGAAACTCCATGGAGCCTTCTTTATACAGCGGGCAGACCGTTTACATCAATAAACTTAAATACCTGTTCAGTCAGCCCAAAGCGGGAGATGTAATTGTTTTTCTCCCAAACGGTAACGTTAATTCACATTATTACGTTAAGAGGGTTGTGGGAACTCCGGGAGACAGCGTTCAGATTGTGAACGGCAAGCTTCTTATAAACGACAAGGAATATGTGGACGGAATTCAAAGAGATAAGATTTCCGATCCAGGCATTGCGGCAGAGCGAATAGTTCTCGCAGGTGATGAATTCTTTGTTTTGGGTGACAACGCCAACAACAGTGAAGACAGCAGATCGGCCAATATCGGTGTGGTGAAGAAAGAGTTTATCATCGGTAAGGCCTGGTTCAAGAAGAGCGTCGCCGGCGCCAAAATGGGGTTTGTTGATTAGATTATGAGTGATAATAAGATAAATATTAACTGGTATCCGGGACATATGACCAAGGCGAAGCGAATGATGCAGGAGAACCTTGGCCTGATTGATCTGGTGATTGAGCTTTTGGATGCCAGAGTACCCATAAGCAGCAGGAATCCAGATATAGATGATCTTGCGAAGAACAAGTCCAGACTGATTCTTTTAAACAAGTCGGATTTGGCAGATGAGAGAGCTAACAATGCCTGGATGCAGTATTTTGAAAGCAAAGGCCTTAACATTGTCATGATTAACTCCCAATCCGGAAAGGGCGTTAAGAGCGTTTCGGCTGCGGTTAACGAGGCATGCAAAGAGAAGCTTGAAAGAGACAGGAAGAGGGGCATTATAGGACGTCCCATCAGAGCAATGGTTGTGGGTATTCCCAATGTGGGCAAGTCCACATTCATTAATTCCTATGCGGGAAGAGCCTGTGCCAAAACGGGAAATAAGCCCGGTGTCACAAAGGGTAAACAGTGGATTAAACTTAGTAAGACTCTGGAACTTTTGGATACCCCCGGAATCCTGTGGCCTAAGTTTGAAGATAAAGACGTGGGACTGAGACTTGCCATGATCGGTTCCATTAATGATGATATTTTAAACAAGGACGAGCTTGCCCTTTCTTTAATCGAGTTTTTAAAGGCCAACTATAAAGGGCTCCTCGCCGAGCGATACGGCATTTCCGAGGATGATGGAAATGTGGATATTCTTACGGGAATCGCAATAAACAGAAAATGTTTTAAAGCCGGTGAAGAACCGGATATTTCGAAGGCGTCCATGCTTCTTTTGGATGACTTCAGAAAAGGGCGACTTGGCAGAATCAGCCTGGAAAAGCCCGAATAGATAAGGAATGGAATAAAGATGAAAAGTGTTTTGAAAGAAATTCTAAGTACCAGCTTATACCTTCTTTGCGTTCTTTTAGTATGTTTTCTTTTGATTAAGTATGTGGGACAGAGAACTCAGGTGGAAGGATCTTCAATGGAGGCAACTCTTTCTGACGGAGATAACCTTTTGGTTGATAAGATTTCCTACAGATTTCATGACCCCGAGAGATTCGATATAATAGTTTTTCCCTACAGATATGAGGATAATACATATTACATAAAGAGAATAATCGGCCTTCCCGGAGAAACCGTCCAGATCGATTATGACGGTAATATCTATATTGACGGAGAACTCCTTAAGGAGAGCTACGGCAGGGAGATTATTCAGAAACCCGGAAACGCAGCCAACCCCGTTAAACTTGGGGATGATGAGTACTTTGTACTTGGAGATAACAGAAACAATTCAATCGACAGCAGATTCGAACAGGTAGGCAAGCTTAAAAGAAGCGAGCTTATCGGCAAAGCATGGGTTCGTATTTGGCCTTTTGATAAATTTGGAAAGGTAGTTCATCAGTAAATGGATAAGACTTCGTTTATCAAAGAAAAATTGCAGGCGGCTTCATATAATGAGCTGCCTTCATTTATATCGGAATATTCCTCAGACGAGAGAAAAGCCGTTCAGAACCTTGTGGAAAGCGCAAAAAAGAAAATTGCCGCCCATGAGAAGGAACTTGCCAGGCTTGAAACCATGCGTATTTATGAGCATAAATACGAGGATCAGGGCCTTATTTGCGGCATTGATGAGGTGGGAAGAGGTCCCCTTGCAGGTCCTGTGGTTGCAGGAGCGGTTATCTTACCGAAAAATTGTGAGATTTTATATATAAACGATTCGAAGCAATTGTCCGAGAAAAAAAGAGAAGAGCTTTATGATGAAATAATGGAGAAGGCTATTGCGACGGGAATCGGAATGGCTTCCCCTGAACGAATTGATGAGATTAATATTCTCCAGGCCACATATGAGGCCATGAGAGAAGCCATCAGTAAGTTAGGGGTTAAACCTGCGGTTCTTTTAAATGACGCCGTGACTATTCCTGATGTAGATAAGTCCATTTGGCAGGTGCCCATAATTAAAGGTGATGCCAAGAGTGCGTCCATTGCGGCAGCCAGCATCATTGCAAAGGTAACCAGAGACAGGATGATGGTTCAGTATGAGGAAGTATTCCCTGAGTATGGTTTTGCAAGCAATAAGGGTTACGGTGCGGCAGCTCATATTGAAGCCTTAAAGAAGTATGGCCCTTGTCCCATTCACAGAAGAAGCTTTATTAAGAACTTTATTGATATAAACAGTTTGTAAGGAGATTTTCCATGTGGCTTAACAGTCTTGTGTCCGGAATGCAGAATACTGCTTCAAACTTTGGAATCGGAAACGGCAAGAACGAAGACCCTGCAGCGGCATTGAAATTGAACCGCTACATCGCAGGAATGAAGGCCGGACAGACGATTCAGGGTGAAATTGTGTCCAAAACCGGAAGCGAAGTCGCCATTAAGCTTACTGACGACATGGTTTTAAATGCAAGACTTGAGAATGACATGGAGCTGGAACTTGGCAAGCTTCTTACACTTGAAGTCAGATCAAACATGGGCGGCACCCTTTCTTTAAGTCCCCTATTCGAGAATATGGGACTTGATGCCAACGTTTTAAAAGCCCTTGATATGGCAGGACTGCCAACAAACGACAGAACAATAGAGATGGCTGATTCCATGATGAAGAACGGAATGAGCGTAAGCAGAGAAAGCCTTCAGGAGGTTTTCAAGGAGGTAGTTACCTACAAAGAGGTACCACCTTCAGATATTGTATGTCTCCATAAACTTGGTGTAGAAGTTACAAGGGAAAATCTGGAGCAGTTTAACAACTATAAGAATCTTAACCACCAGGTAATAAGGGGAGTTACCGACGTTGTAAATGAACTGCCTGAAGCATTTAACACTCTTATGCAGTCGGGTGAGCCCACAAAGGCTGTGGCTCTATTTGATGCGGTTATAAATACGGTTATTTTGGAGCAGGAAAGCCCTGAAGAGTTTCTTGAGGGAAGTGTCAAAGTTATTGCTGCTGAAGATAATCCGGAGGCAATTCTTGCGGAGAATGAGCAGACAACGATTGCTCCTCAGATAAGCACAGAAACAACTGCTCCCGTTACAGCACAAAGCGAGGCGGAAATTCCTTTAACTGTCAGTGGTGATAAGGTCGAAGCACAAACAATATCGGCGGACAAAGAAGTGGTTGCGGAGCAAACAGCCACAAATTCAGCTTCTGTAACACCAAACGAAAACCAGCCTGCGGCTATCGAGAACCGCATTATTGAAATGTACACTGCAGCCAAGACTCCGGAAGCCAAAGCTGAATTATTTGCGGACAAAGAATTCCAGAATCTGGTTAAGGAAGCCATTGTCAATAAATGGACCCTTACACCGGAGGCAGTTACGGATAAAAGCAATATTGAAGCCCTGTATCAGAGACTTCGAACCGGATTGTCTCATTTGGAACTTGAAGCCAACGAGACAGCGGGAAGCAATTCTCCCATAACTCAGGCAGTGACAAACCTTAACAATAATATAGACTTCATGAATCAGCTGAATAACATGTATACCTATATTCAGCTGCCTCTTAAGATGCAAAACGGAGAGCAGCACGGAGAACTGTTTGTTTACACAAATAAGCATTCCCTGGCTTCAAAGGATGGCAGTGTAAGCGCCTTTTTACATCTTGACATGGATAACCTGGGTCCTGTAGATTGCTATGTTGCCATGAAGGATTCAAAGGTTAATACCAACTTCAGGCTTAAGGATGACGAGACATTGAAGTTTATAGAAGATCATATGGATATCCTGAACAGTCGTCTTGAAAAGAGAGGATATTCTTTGAATGCAAAATGTAACCTTATGGAAGAAGAAACAAGCGGTATGGAGGAGATTCTTAAGACAGATAATCTTAAGGTCTTCGGAGGACACCATTCCTTTGATGTGAGGACTTAAATATGGCAGACAAAGAGAAAGTAAAACAGGCGGTCGCCCTGGAATACGATCCCACAGACGATGCCCCTAGGGTCATTGCATCAGGTAAGGGAGCTCTGGCTGAGAAAATCATTTCGGAAGCACAGAAGGCGGATGTTCCCGTACACAGGGATGACAAACTGGCGGACACACTTTCAAAACTCGAGATTGGTGATATGATTCCTCCCGAGCTTTATGAAGTTGTGGCTGAAATCCTTCTGTTTGTGGATCACATGGATAAGATTAAAAATAAACTTACGAAGTTGCAGTAGATGAATAAAAGAAGTGTCGGAAATGAAGGAGAAGATCGTGCATATGATTTCCTCCTGAAGAATAAAATAACGGTCCTAGAAAGAAACTACAGGTTTCATAAGACAGGAGAAATCGATCTTATTGGTAAAGACGGAGAGTATCTTGTCTTTTTTGAGGTAAAATACAGAGCCTTCTCCAACAAGGGAACGGCATCCGAAGCCGTGAACTTTGCAAAGCAAAAGCAGATAAGCAATGTGGCCGTATCTTACCTGTATCAGAAGAGGTATCCCATGGATACTCCTGTAAGATTCGATGTTATCGCCATTGACGGCGACAAGATAAACTGGTACAAAAACGCATTTGATTTTGTGGGGTAGCAAAATGATTACAAAAAACAGCAGGATTAAAGAGGCCTACAATACCCCTGTGGGAAGAGACATCATTTCAAAGATTCTCATGCAGGCCAACATCAAAGAGAAATATGTTAAGGGGGGTATAATCGGGAATCTTAAGCTTAAAACTCTTTCTTCTTTAAGCCGAGGCAAAATAAGCGAAGGCTTTCTTGATACTTTTACCACCTTACTAAACCGAGATGCTTCATACAATGCCCCCAAAGACGGCGAAATCAGCCATAAATGGTGGAAAGAGGCAGTGCTCTATCAAATATACCCAAGAAGCTTTAATGACTCAAATGGGGACGGAATAGGTGACTTAAGAGGCATCATCGAGAAGCTTGATTATATTAAAGGTCTTGGTGTTGACGCCATTTGGCTTTCGCCTATCTATGATTCTCCGAACGATGATAACGGTTACGATATAAGAGATTACAGGAAGATCATGAAAGAGTTCGGAACCATGGATGATTTTGATGAGCTTGTAAAGGGGATTCATGACAGGGGAATGAGGTTGATTATGGACCTTGTAGTCAACCACACATCCGATGAACACAAATGGTTTAAGGAAGCTCTTAATAATCCCGACAGCCCTTACAGGAAATATTACTATTTCAGGGAGGGGAAGAAGGATAAGGCTCCAAATAACTGGACGTCATTTTTCTCGGGAAGCGCCTGGAACTATTATGAAGATAAAGAACTCTGGGCCTTACATCTTTTTTCGAAAAAACAGATGGATCTCAACTGGGAAAATGAGGACCTTCGTAAAGATGTAATTGACATGATTAAATTCTGGCTGGAAAAGGGTGTAGACGGCTTCAGAATGGATGTAATCAATTACATCTCAAAGGATGAAGGACTTCCCGAAGGAGATAAGGCTATCGGAGAGTTAATGGGTTTTACCGGAATAGAGCATTATTTCTATGGACCCAAGCTTCATGATTATCTTAAGGAAATAAGAAAAGAGGCCTTTGATCCATTTAATGCCTTTTCTGTAGGCGAGACTCCGGGACTTGGAATGAATATGGCCAGAATGGTTACGGGAGAGGAAAGAGGAGAGCTTGATATGGTATTCTCCTTCGATTATCTGGAAACTCCCGGCCATACAAGATTTGATGATTACAGGTATGACCTTGACTACCTGAAAGATTTCATACATAACTGGACAACCAATTACGGTAACAACTGCTGGCAGGCCTTCTTTTATAATAACCATGACAATCCAAGGATGATAAGCAAAATCGACACCGATCCCAGAAGACGCTTTTATCTTGGTTCCATGCTGGCGGTTTTGCAATTCACTGTAAAAGGCACCCCCTTTGTTTTCCAGGGAGACGAGATGGGACTCACCAATTATCCCTTCAAATCCATGGATCAGATAACAGATGTGGAGGCCAAGGGTTACTATAAGGAGCTTCTTGATAAGGGCAAGACTCCTGAGGAGGCTTTCAAGATAATCCTTTCGGGAACAAGAGAGCACGCAAGGATGATGCTTCCATGGAAACCGGGAATTCAGGTAATTGACCCTACAATGACGGATGCCTATAAGGAACTGATAAGAATCAGGAAAGAGAATCCTTTGCTCGTGTACGGAGATTATGAGCTTTTGATAGGTGAGAAGGGAAGATACACCTACGCAAGGTTTGACAAGGATACTTCCTACGTCATTGACTGCAACTTTGCAACCCATGAGATTCCGGCTCTTGATGTTCCGGACGGAAGACTATTATATTCAAACTATGACGAACCCTATGCGGAGGTGCTTAAAGCCTACGAAGGCCGTATCTGGGTGGTTTAAGAATTTCTTAAGTATTTTCGTAAACTGTTGTTAAAATTCATATGTTTTTATAATAGAGAACGATTGATGTTCTTTATTAGGAAAGAGGGAAAAATGGACAAGATTCTTGTTTGTGACGATGACAAAGAAATAGTTGAAGCGATTGAGATTTATTTGCAGCAGGAAGGCTTTGAAATAGTCAAGGCCTACGACGGAATGGAAGCTTTGGAAGCTTTGAAGGATTCAGAAGATATCCGAATGGTAATTCTCGATATCATGATGCCCAGACTTGACGGAATACATGCGGCATTAAAGATTCGTGAGTTCTCCACAGTACCCATTATTTTCTTATCTGCGAAATCTGAAGATTCAGATAAGGTACTGGGACTCAACATCGGAGCGGATGATTACATTACAAAGCCTTTCAGTCCCCTTGAACTGATTGCAAGAGTTAAATCCAATATCAGAAGATTTACAACATTGGGAAGCTTAAATGTAACCAACAACTCACTTTTCAGTGCAGGTGGCCTAGTCATCAACGACGAAACCAAAGAGGTGACCGTTGACGGTGACATCATCAAGCTTACGCCTATCGAGTACAACATACTTCTTTTGTTAGTTAAGAACCAGGGTAAGGTTTTCTCTATTGAACAGATTTATGAGAATATATGGAACGAAGAAGCTATCGGTGCAGATAACACTGTAGCTGTTCATATTCGTCATATCAGAGAGAAGATAGAGATTAACCCCAAAGAACCCAGATATTTAAAAGTAGTTTGGGGCGTTGGCTATAAGATTGAGAAACAATAATAGCCTGCCGGAAAGGAATGCCATGGGCAAAAAAGACAATACTAAAAAAGCTGTATTGCATAGAAGAAAACCCATATCTAAGTTTAAGAAAGTAGTTATATTCTTAATCGCTCAGTTGTTGTTGGCTTTTTCGGTTTTGCTGATGCTTATCACAAAGAATCAGACAATGTACCAAGCCGGCGATTCATACTATGGCTTCACTGTTTATGAGGATATTTTTTCCTCTGATGAGGTTTTTGAAGACTCCAATGTTTTCGAGACACTCTTCAACAAGTCCATGGATGACGTAATATACCTTTCGGTTATTAAACATCAGTTTGAGGAAAAAGGCTTGTTCAGCGGAAAGAAACAAGTCGATATTACCAACTATGCTCACAGAAAAGATATGGCAGGTAACAATGGTATAACTGCCGTATTTTACTTAGAAGATTTACTTAAATGGGCAAACGCAGGCATAGATTATGAAGATGCTTACGTAAGCTTATACAATTACGGCGTATCTGCCGAGAACCTTGATATGAATATCCAGCTTCCGGAATATGCTCATCTTAAGGATAAGATGGGTAACTATATCCCGGACACATGGATGCTTCAGCCTGTAAACTATGCTCTTGAAAGTGATAAGATTTATGACATCACCGAAGACGGCATGGGAAATTATTACGGACATACCAGTATTCTCAAGAATAAATACCGTACCATTGACGGAAAGAATATTGACCAGCTTGTTAATAACTGGGCTGATTATTATAACCTTGTTGAAGATATTGATAAGACCATCAACAATGTGTATACAAACTATATCCAGTATCAGTGGCTTGGTCCCCTTTATTTTGAGGGAAATACCAACGTGCTTTACTGTGTCAGAATGACTGACGCTAACGGACAGAAGGTATACCACACCAATATTGAAGATGCGGATAAGTTAAAAGAGCGCGATCTCGACAAATACTTTGAGGATAACAGCAGCAAGTATTTGTATTATTCGCCTAATGATTTAATTGTTCAGACCAATACCAATATAAGGAATGAGGATATCAGATCAATTCTTATATCCCATGAGATAGAATACGCTTATCCCGATGACTCAAAAATCTGGATTGGTATCAATAAGGACTATCCTGTTGAAGATGAGTACTTCGCTGCAAGAAATAAATTCAACTCAAAAACATTACCCACAGCAGCGTGTGCTATAGGAAGCATTGTTTGCCTGGCATTCTTTGCGGGACTTATGATTTACCTGGCTGTTAAGACCGGATGGGTTAAGTCTGAAGACGGAGAAGCTGTTCTTGAACTTAACGGGGCAGACGATATTCCTTTGGAAGTATTCCTTGGAATTTGTGTACTTCTAGCATTCCTTTTGTATTTGATTTCGTCATTGTTTACCTTTGATTATGAATACATTAACAGAATCATGAATTCCATGGGACAGTACACATTACCTGTATTTGGAATATGCTTCTTTGTTTTGGCTTGCATGCTTGGCGTGGTTTTCTTAAGCCTTATAAGAAGATGTAAAGCAGGAACCCTGTTCAGCAATTCTCTTGTTGCCATACTTGGTAATAAGATGATTAAGGGATTTGAGGATGCCAGCGGAAAACATCCGGGAAGTGCACTCGTTATACTTGCCTACATTATTTTCCTGCTGGTTAACCTGGTTGTAGTATTTATAAGCGCCACTCTTCTTGATTACGGCGGATCTGAAGAGGGATTCTTCGGAGCAGCTATGCTGTTTGTAATGGCAATAATAGATATTGCAATCGGCTTATTCCATATCAAATGCAGAAGAGAGCGTTACGAAATTGTAGAAGGAATCGACCGCATCAGAAACGGCGAGACCAACTTTAAACTTAACGCGTCCGTTATGCACGGAAGCAACGTCGCTCTTGCGGAAGCTGCAAATCATATCGGAGACGGTATTCATGCGGCTGTTGAGACAAGTATGAAAGATGAGAAGATGAAGGCAGATCTTATCACCAATGTTTCGCACGATATTAAGACACCTTTAACATCCATCATCAATTATGTTGATCTACTTAAGCGAGAGAATATTCAGGATGAGAAGGTCAAAGGCTATATCAAAGTTCTTGATGAGAAGAGCCAGAGACTTAAACATCTTACCGTTGACCTTGTGGAAGCAAGTAAGATTTCATCCGGCAACGTCGTTTATGAGATGAAAAACATCAATTTTGCCGAGCTTATTAACCAGGCTGTGGCGGAATTTGAGGATAAATTCGAAGAGAAAGGTCTCAATGTTGTGTCTGAGCTTGAGTGTGACAATCCTATAGTTGTTGCGGATAGCAGACATATGTGGAGAATAATTGAGAACCTGCTCAACAACGTATACAAATACGCTATGCCTCAGACGAGGATTTATATTAACCTTAAGACTGAGGAAATTGCCAAGGTGATGTACACCTGGGTATCAATTAAGAATATTTCCGCTCAGGCATTAAACATTAATGCAAATGAGCTGACAGAAAGATTTATAAGAGGAGATGTTTCAAGAAGTTCCGAGGGAAGCGGACTTGGCCTTTCAATTGCCAAGAGCCTTACTGAAGGACAGAACGGTAAGTTCAACATTTACCTTGATGGTGACCTGTTTAAGGTTACCGTGGCTATGCCGGCTTCGAAGGAATAAAATCCTTCATAGAATAAATAGTGTGTCACCTAAGAAAGGCGTCCGCATTGCGGACGCCTTTCGAGTTAAAAGAATTATTGTAAAAACTCTTCGCCAATACGATTGTTGTATTCGGTGAGGTATTCTTTAATCTTTTCGGTGGGTTCATGAACATTGGCAAGAGAGATGTCGTGGTTCATGAAATCGATAATGGAAGCAAGGAATTTGGACATGTTTGCTTCAGCATAGTAGGGCTTTTCTAGAAGCTCGGGAATTCTGTAATTAAGGTTTGTGGTAATTACCTTATCGAAATAGCATTTCTCGTAAGCTTTATCAAAGGCATCCAAACCATTGGTAAATAATCCGAAGGTACAGCAGATAAATACGCGTTTGGCATTCATTTCCTTAAGCTGCCTTGCGGTATCAAGCATTGAATCACCGGATGAAATCATGTCATCGATAATGATTACGTCCTTGCCGTCGATTTCGTCACCAAGGAACTCATGAGCAACGATGGGGTTTTTGCCATTAACGATGGTGGAGTAATCACGACGTTTGTAGAACATACCGGTGTTTACTCCAAGAACGTTTGCAAAATATATAGCACGTCCGAGAGCACCTTCATCGGGCGAAATTACAACCAGATGATCCTTGTCGACAATTAAGTCGTCCTCACTGCCTAAAAGGGCTCTGATGAACTGATAGGGCGGTGTAAAGGAATCGAAACCGCTTAAGGGTGTTGCATTCGCAACTCTGGGGTCATGGGCATCGAAGGTAATGAAGTTGTCAACGCCCATATCACGTAATTCCTGAAGCATGTATGCACAGTCAAGAGATTCTCTGGTGGTGCGCTTATGCTGGCGGCCCTCATAGAGGAAGGGCATAATTACGTTTATTCTCTTGGCCTTACCGTTGGCAGCTGCAATGACTCTCTTAAGGTCCTGATAGTGATCATCGGGAGACATGTGGTTAATGTAGCCGTTCATCTTGTAAGTAAGGCTGTGGTTTGTTACGTCCACAATTATAAAAAGATCCTTACCTCTGATGGATTCGTTGAAGACACATTTTGCTTCGCCGCTTCCGAAACGTGGAACCTCGAATTTGGTTAAGAAATCGTCGTCAATGTAACCGTGGAACGCAGGATCTTTGGTTATTCTTGATTTAATGTCATGTCTGAAACCTACCAGATATTCGTTAACTTCATCCGAAAGATATTTGGAGGATTCAAGCGCTACGATCTTAATGGGAGCGTAGGGTAAAGCCTTTTCAAGCTGCTCTAAATTTGCCATTTTCAAACCTCGTTTGTAGTGTTATTACACTAAAGTTTTACCATTTATATTAGTGACACGTCAAGGGTTTTGGGGTAGAATAATTATGTATGCGTAATTCTTAAGAGGTTTAAATTTTGAAGGATAATAAACACGTTGTTGCCAGGATTAAACCCGGTTCAATAGCTGAAGAAATGGAAATTGAGGTGGGCGATGCCATCCTTTCCGTTAACAATAAAGAAATAGAAGACATATTTGATTATCAGTATCTTACTGAGGATGATTACCTGGAGGTTCTCATTGAGAAGCCCACAGGTGAGCAGTGGATTCTTGAGATAGACAAGGACCCTGACGAGGATCTTGGTATCGAGTTTGAGAATGCATTGATGGATAACTACAGGTCCTGCCATAACCAGTGCATTTTCTGCTTTATAGACCAGATGCCCAAGGGCATGAGAGAGACCCTGTACTTTAAGGATGATGATTCCAGACTTTCCTTTTTGCAGGGCAACTATGTGACTCTTACTAACATGTCCGACCACGATATTCAAAGGATTATAGATTACAGGTTAGGGCCCATTAACATATCTTTTCAGACCACCAACCCGGAGCTTCGCTGCATGATGCTTCACAACAGGTTCGCAGGGGAGGCTTTAAAGAAGGTTGATAAGCTCTATGAGGGCGGAATAGTCATGAACGGCCAGATAGTTCTTTGCAAGGGCGTTAATGACAAGGCTGAGCTTGACAGAAGCATAAGGGATCTGACCAAATATCTGCCTTATTTAGAGAGCGTTTCAGTGGTTCCCGTTGGCCTCTCCAAACATCGAGAGGGTCTGTATCCACTGGAGCCTTTCAACAAGGAAGAGGCGGGAGAGACCATTGACATAATCGAGAAATGGCAGAAGAAGATATATGCCGAGCATGGGACCCATTTCATTCACGCTTCCGATGAATGGTATATTCTGGCAGACAGAGAGCTTCCCGAGGAAGAAAGATACGACGGATATCTGCAGTTAGAGAACGGTGTGGGAATGCTTCGCCTTCAGCAGACTGAGTTTGCGGATGCCGTTGACAAGCTTATTTCTTCCGGGCAAAAACTTAAGAATCCCCGCCATGTGTCCATAGTGACAGGAAGGCTGGCTTATCCTTACATATTAAGAATGGCCAAGAAACTTGAAGAAATCGAACCTTTGCTTAAGGCTGACGTGTATGCAATCAGAAATGATTTCTTCGGGGAACTGATTACAGTTTCAGGTCTTCTTACTGCTCAGGATATTATGGCACAACTTAAGGGCAAGGACTTAGGAGATGTTATGTTTTTGCCTCAGAATGTACTTCGTTCAGGAGAGGATGTTTTCCTTGATGATATCCATCTTCCCGAGGTTGAAAGAACTTTACAAGTAAAGACCGATATTGTAAAATCAAGCGGATACGATTTTGTTAGTTCAATTACCGGTTTAAGTTTAGAATAGAGGATTTTGTATGGCTAAAAAGAAGACAAAACCCGTTGTTGCTGTTGTTGGTCGTCCCAACGTTGGTAAGAGTACTTTGTTTAACGTTCTTGCGGGCGAGAGAATTTCAATAGTACAAGACACTCCCGGAGTTACAAGAGACCGTATATATGCGGATGTGGAGTGGCTGGACAATCATTTTACATTGATTGATACGGGCGGAATAGAACCCGATTCAAAAGATATAATTGTTTCTCAGATGAGAGAGCAGGCCCAGATAGCCATTGATACCGCGGACGTTATCATGTTCATGGTTGACGTTAAGCAGGGCCTTACAGACGCAGACTCCAAGGTTGCGGATATGTTAAGGCGCTCCAAGAAGCCTGTGGTTCTGGTTGTTAATAAAGTTGATGATTTCAAGAAGTATGAGTGTGACGTTTACGAGTTCTATAACCTGGGAATCGGCGAACCTCACGCAATTTCATCCGTTAACAGACTTGGAATCGGCGATATGCTTGATGAGGTAATCAAGTTTTTCCCTGAGGATACAAGCACTGAAGAAGAGGATGACAGAATAAGAGTTGCCATTGTCGGTAAACCCAATGTAGGAAAGTCATCAATTATTAATAAGCTCCTTGGCGAGAACAGACTTATTGTTTCGGATATTGCTGGTACCACTAGAGATGCGGTAGATACAGAGATTACATATAATAAGAAACAGTATGTATTCGTAGATACAGCGGGACTTCGAAGAAAGAATAAGATTAAAGAAGAACTGGAACACTACATGATTGTCAGAACCGTTACGGCGGTTGAGAAGGCTGACGTTGTAGTTCTTGTTATAGATGCAGCCGAAGGTGTAACCGAACAGGATGCCAAGATTGCGGGAATTGCTCATGAAAGAGGCAAAGCAGTAATTATTGCTGTGAACAAGTGGGATGCGGTTGAGAAATCCGACAAGACCATGAATGAGTTCACAAAGAAGGTAAGAATGACCTTATCTTACATGCCTTACGCAGAGATTATTTATATTTCTGCTTTGACAGGTCAGCGTCTTGGAAAGCTTTTTGAGACAATTGACGTTGTAAGCGAGAACCATGCAATGCGTGTGGCAACAGGTGTCCTTAACGAGATTATGGCCGAAGCTGTTGCAATGCAGCAGCCTCCCACAGATAAGGGCAAGAGACTTCGTCTGTACTATATTACTCAGGTTGCGGTTAAGCCGCCTACCTTTGTAATCTTTGTCAACGACAAAGAATTAATGCATTTTTCTTATACCAGATATATTGAGAATCAGATTAGGGAAACCTTTGGATTTAAGGGAACCCCTTTGAAATTTATCATTAGGGAAAGAGGAGAGGAAAAATGATTATTGTTGGACTCCGACTTATAAGCATGATTGTAGGTTATGTTTTTGGTACGATTCAGACGGCGTATTTCTACGGGAAAGCACATGGTATCGATATCAGAGAACATGGTAGCGGAAATGCCGGAACAACAAACACTTTAAGGGTTATGGGGCCTAAAGCGGGACTTGTTGTATTTGCGGGAGATGCGGGAAAGTGTATTCTTTCAGTGCTGTTAATCAGATTCACCTTAGGTGAGATTTATCCTGACCTTAGATATCTGTTTGTTATGTATGCTGCCCTGGGAGCAATTCTTGGACATGATTATCCTTTTTTCATGGGATTCAAGGGCGGAAAGGGAATCGCCTGCACAGCGGGACTTTGCCTGTCAGTTAATCCCTGGTTTATTCCCGTTGCGGCATTTATGTTTATAGTTCCCTTTGCAATCACAAAGTATGTTTCTTTGGGAAGCCTTTTGTTGAATCTTGGATTACTTGTTCAGATGATAGTCATGGGACAGAAGGGTATGCTTGGCTCATCATCACAGGCAACGTTAATTGAGATATATATAATTACCTTTATTATTGTTGCCCTTGCTTATTATCAGCACAGAGCAAATATAGGTCGACTCATTCACGGTAACGAGAGAAAGACTTATCTTTTCAAAAAGAACGACGCAAAGTAAATTGGAGATTAAAACATGAGCGAAACTGCTAAAATCAATGAAAACGGCTTTGCCGGAACAGGCGAATATGTTGCAAGCGAAGAACTTTTAAGCGCTGTCAATGTCGCTATTGCATTAAAGAAACCCCTTCTCATAAAGGGTGAGCCCGGAACCGGAAAGACAATGCTTGCCGAGGCTGTAGCAAAGTCCTTAGGCAAGAAACTGATTATCTGGAATATCAAGTCAACCACCAAAGCACAGGATGGTCTTTATATGTACGATACCATTCAGCGTCTTTATGACGGCCAGTTTGGTGTTGAAGGTGTTGACGACATTGCCAAATATATTAAACTTGGTAAGCTTGGCGAGGCCTTTTCATCAGAGGAGCAGGTTGTGCTTTTGATAGATGAAATCGATAAGGCAGATTTGGAGTTTCCCAACGACCTTCTCTGGGAGCTTGACCAGATGGAATTCTATATCCATGAGACAAAGGAGACCATCAAGGCTAAACAGCGTCCCATTGTTATTATTACTTCAAATGCGGAGAAGGAATTGCCCGATGCTTTCCTTCGCCGATGCATTTTCCATTACATTGCTTTCCCTGACAGGGATTTGATGGAAGAAATTGTAAAGGTACATTATCCTCAGGTTGAGGAGAATCTCCTTAAAAATGCAATGGATGTGTTCTATTCAATCAGAGAATTCAGAGATATAAGAAAGAAACCCAGCACATCAGAGCTTATTGACTGGGTTAACGCTTTGCAGATTGGCGGAATTCCTGCTGATCGCATTAAAGAGGCTCTTCCTTTCGTTGGCGTAATCGTTAAGAAGGATGAAGACCTGGAACTTGTAAATGCTAAAAAAGGTGAACTGTAGTAATGTTTGTTAACTTTTTCGAGGCCCTTAAAGACAAGGGATTAAAAGTTACATTAAGTGAGTGGCTGACTTTACAGGAAGCCCTTGATAAGAATCTGGCGGGTTCAAGCCTTACAGATTTTTATTATCTTGCCCGCATGTGCCTCGTAAAGAGTGAGACGGACTTCGACAAGTTCGATATGGCATTTGAATCCTGCTTTAAAGGCGTGTCCATGGAGCGTGAAGTTACCAGCGAAATGCTTAGGTGGCTTGATCGTTCCGATGAGATGAACGATATGGCAGGAGAGATGGAGAAGGATTATCTTAACCAGATGGAAGAGACATCCTTATCCAAGGAAGATATTGAAGAGAAATTTAAAGAGCGCTTGAGAGACCAGGATTCCGAGCATAATGGCGGTTCCTTCTGGATCGGCACCATGGGTAAGACCCAGTTCGGTAATACCGGCGGAAACCTTGGAGGCGTAAGAGTGGGCGGTACCACAGGTTATCAGTCTGCTTTTGCGGTAATCGGCGCCAGAAAATACAGAGATTTCCGAGACGACAGAGTCATGGATAACAGGCAGTTTACCCAGGCTTTAAGAAAGCTTCGCCAGTTTTCCAATCGTCTTGATATTCCGGAAACGGAGCTTGATATCGACGGAACCGTAAGAAAGACCTGCGATAATGGCGGGTGCTTGCAGATTGTCATGGAAAAGCCCAGAAAGAATGCCGTAAAGCTTTTGCTATTAATGGATTCCGGCGGAACCATGATTCCATATACCAAGCTTTTAAATGATCTTTTCCAATCGGTACATAAGTCCAATCACTATAAGGACGTTAAGGTATATTTTTTCCACAACTGTATTTACAGTAAGCTTTATAAGACACCGGAATGTGAGAACGGTGATTGGATTGATACGGAGTGGATGTTCAGGAACCTTGACAGCGACTACAAGGTCATAATTGTGGGGGATGCTGCGATGGCTCCGGAGGAACTTTATTCCGTTGACGGCAACTATAGGGGGCCGAACGGAGGACTTTGTGGTTATGACTGGCTTAAACTTGTAAAGAGTCACTACAAAAAGGTCGTTTGGCTGAATCCTAAGATGGCACCGGGACATGCTCCCTGGAGAGAAGCGGAGACAGCGGTAAAAGAGCTTATTCCCATGTTTAAGCTTACTGTTGATGGTTTGAACCGTGCCATGCAGAAGTTGATGGTTAGTAGATAAATTGAGAATTATTTGGAGGTTTTACTATGAAAATATATGACGAACTTGTGGCAAGAGGACTTATTGCCCAGGTTACCAACGAAGAGGAAGTAAGTAAATTAATTAATGAGGGAAAGGCCACATTCTACATCGGTTTTGACTGTACTGCGGATTCACTTACCGCAGGTCATTTCATGGCTCTTACTCTTATGAAGAGACTTCAGGAAGCAGGAAACAAGCCTATTGCCCTTATCGGCGGCGGTACCACCATGATTGGTGACCCTTCCGGCAAGTCAGATATGAGAAAGATGCTCACCATCGAAGATATTAATCACAACGCTGAGTGCTTTAAGCGCCAGATGGAGAAGTTCATCGAGTTCGGCGAAGGCAAGGCAATGATGGTTAACAATGCGGACTGGCTTCTTAACCTTAACTACATTGAACTTTTGCGTGAGGTTGGTGCATGTTTCTCCGTTAACAACATGCTTAGAGCAGAGTGCTACAAGCAGCGTATGGAGAAGGGCTTAACCTTCCTTGAATTCAACTACATGATTATGCAGTCCTACGACTTCTACACCTTATTCCAGAAGTACAACTGTAACCTGGAGTTCGGCGGAGACGACCAGTGGAGTAACATGCTTGGCGGTACTGAGCTTATCAGACGTAAACTCGGTAAGGACGCCCACGCTATGACAATTACCCTGCTCACAGATTCCAACGGAAACAAGATGGGTAAGACCGCAGGAAATGCAGTATGGCTTGATCCCAACAAGACATCACCCTTCGATTTCTACCAGTACTGGAGAAACGTTGGAGATGCTGACGTTCTTAAGTGCATTAAGATGCTCACCTTCATTCCCATCGAAGAGATTCAGAAGATGGAAGACTGGGAAGGCGCTAAACTTAACGAGGCAAAGGATATCCTTGCTTATGAGCTTACCAAGCTTGTTCATGGCAAGGAGGAAGCAGAGAAGGCCAAGGAAGCTTCAAAGGCCCTCTTTAGCGGCGCAGGAAGCCTTGAGAACATGCCTTCCACAACTCTTAAGGATGAGGACTTCAGAGACGGCAAGATTGACATTGTAGGTGTTGTTGTTGCCGCAGGTCTTTGCCCTACACGTTCAGAGGCAAGAAGAGCCGTTGAGCAGGGTGGCGTAACCGTTAACGATGAGAAGGTTACAGATCCCAAGACCTTATATGATCCCGATTTCTTCAAGGGTGAAGGCGTGATTGTAAGACGTGGTAAAAAGAATTACATGAAGGTTGTAAAGTAGAAATTGAGTTTTTACCGGGAGGATACAGAATGAGCGAAGTACATGATAAAGTAAGAAGCTGTTACGAGCAGCTTAGAAAGATTACAGATTTTAAGCCCAGAGTAGGTATAGTTCTGGGATCCGGCCTTGGTGATTTCGCATCCGAAATCAAGGTTGAGAAGGAGGTTGCTTACAGCGAGCTTAAAGGCTTCCCTGTATCCACCGTTCCCGGACATGACGGAAAGTTCATTTTCGGATATGTAAATGACGTCCCCGTTGTATGCATGAAGGGAAGAGTACATTACTACGAGGGATATCCAGTTACGGACGTTGTGCTTCCCACAAGAATAATGGCATTAATGGGTATTGAGACCCTTTTCCTTTCAAACGCTGCAGGCGGAATGGGCGACGGATTTAAAGCAGGTCAGCTTATGATGATTACAGATCACATCAGCTGCTTTGTTCCCAGTCCTCTTATCGGACCCAATGATGAGTCCTTTGGAGTAAGATTCCCCGATAACTCCAATGTTTATCGCAAGGAACTTCAGGAAATTATTAGGGAAGAGGCTAAGAAGCTTAACATCGACCTTAAGGAAGGTGTTTACTGCCAGCTTACAGGTCCCTGCTATGAAACTCCTGCCGAAATCAGAATGATTAAGGCCCTTGGTGCTTCAGCTGTTGGTATGAGTACCGTTGTTGAAGCCATTGCAGCCAACCATATGGGCGTTAAGGTCTGTGGAATTTCCTGCATTTCTAACCTTGCTGCAGGATTCTCACCTGTTCCCCTTTCACACAAAGAGGTTCAGGAGGCTGCCGATAAGGTGGCGCCCCAGTTTAAGGCCCTTGTAAAGGCAGTGGTATCCAGATTCTAATTTGACTTCGGAGGTTTTCATATGGAACTTTCTAAGGAAACAGTATTTAAGCTTATAGATGAAGCTGCCAAGGCAAGAGATATGGCTTATGCTCCCTACTCTAAATTTCATGTAGGGGCAGCCCTTCTTCTTGGGGATGGCAGCATCATTACAGGCTGTAACATAGAGAATGCTTCTTTCGGCGCCACAAACTGTGCCGAGAGAACCGTTATATTTAAAGCCGTAAGCGAAGGCCATCGAGATTTCAAGGCTATTGCCATCGTTGGCGGCAAGGCAGATGAGCCTTTGTCTGATTACGCATATCCCTGCGGAATCTGCAGACAGGTTATGTGTGAGTTCTGCCCGGATGATTTCCCTATAATTGTGGCAGTCAACAAAGAAAAGTATTACATCAAGCCTTTGGACGAGATGCTTCCGGGGCTTTTCAGGGGAGATAAAGTACTTTAGAACGAGGTCTTTTTGAAGGTGAAGGAAACCGACGAACAATTATACAGCCGATTTCTGTCCGGGAATGAGGACGATGCATTGGGTATCCTCTTTGAGAGATATCACGTTCCTCTGACCCTTTTTATCAACAGAATCGTTCATAACATTGATGATTCTGAGGAAATCATGATGGATTGCTTTGCTATTGTGATTTCCCGTAAATCCGGTTTCCTCGGTTTGAATAATTCACTGTTTAAGACCTGGCTATATTCTGTGGCTGTTAAACAGGCCTCCAGGTTTTTAAGGAAGAATCTGAGAACTGACTCCGTACCTTTTGAAGATTATGAGGACATATTGAAGGACCCGGAAGTGGCGGAGACAGTGACCATTAAGAGTGAAAGGGACAAAGCTTTATACAAGGCTTTGGACAAACTGCCCCTGGATTATAGAACCGCTTTGTATCTGACCTATTTTGAAGATATGGACGCTGATACGGTGGGGAAGGTCATGAGAAAGACCAGAAAGCAGGTTTATAACCTCCTTGCCAGAGGCAAAGCTTCAGCCAAAGAAGAGCTTATTAAGGAAGGCTTTGAATGGGATATGTAAGAAATGGAGAAGGACGATAAGTGAGCAGCGCAATTATTCTTGAAATTGCTATATTTACTGTGCAGGTCTTTGTACTGATACCTATCGTTTATGGCGGCATCAGGCTTTCCGGACGCTGCCGTAATTCTGTCCCCATTTCTTTTTTTATTTTTGCAATGGTAAGTTACAGCCTCGAGGACCTCTACTGGATAGTTTATGATTTCTTAAGGCCTCATACCAGAAAGCCATTTTCCTCCGATGAAATAGCAAAAACTGCTACATTACTTCTTTTGGGAGCCTGTCTTACCCAAATCGCCCATGAATACAAAAATCTACACATCGCATCTTTGCTTTTTTCCATTTTGTTTATTGGATTAAATATTGTTCTTTGGATACTGTGGTCAGGAGAGTGGGTGCAGGACATTGTATGCAGTCCGCCCTACATATATTTTCTTTATGTGGTGGTTTCGCGCACCCATAATGCCGGAGTGTATAAGAAAAGTGAGAAGGCAGTTGCAGTTGCGGGCACCTTTGCCGTATTTGCGTTGAACTTTGCACCTATAATTTTTAAGGAATACCGGGTTGAACTTGACATTGCAGCCTATGTTGTGATGTTTATTGTTACCGGCCTTGCAGTAGCCTATGATTATAAGGGTTTATTGGACAGAGACAAAGACAACGTTATGAAGGCTTTGTATACGGCATTTTTCGTATTCTTCTGGAGTGACCTGGTTTTGTTTATGTGTGAGGGAGTCTGGTACATCATAGCCTCTGCCCTTAACATTCTTACGTTACCTGTGTTGTATTTTGCTCTTAAAAGGTGGGCACTCAATGATTTACGCTGAGAATATTCTTATCTGCATAGTGGTTCCTCTCATTGTAGCCCTGGCTTTTACAAAGGATAAAACCAAAAGGTTTATCGGTGCTTTTGTGGTTGGGATGTTAGCATGTCTCTTTGCTGCCTATATAGGAGGCTTTTGGGAACTTAAAGCCGCCTTGGGACGAGAAGATACGTCAATCTTTATTTCCCCCGTGGTTGAGGAAATAGTAAAGTTCATTCCCATGCTTCTCTATGTGTTTATGTTTGAGCCCAATGATGAGGAACTGATTCTGACCTGCACCGGACTGGGAACCGGGTTTGCAACCTTTGAAAACCTGTGCCAGCTTTTGGCTGCCGGATCGGAAAGCCTTCCCTACATCCTGATCAGAGGGTTTGCTGTAGGCATAATGCATATTGTAAGTGTGCTGACCATGACTTTTGCCTTTATCATGTTAAGAAGAAAGAGCGCTCTTTCAGTTGCGGTTATCATGGGTGGCTTAAGCCTTTCAACCAGTGTTCATTCCTTATATAACCTTCTGGTGTCGGCTCCGGGATTGTCTTCATACATTGGATATGTGCTGCCTCTGACCATGGCGGTGATACTTTACTTTATAAGAAAAAGAATAGCACGCTGATGCGTGTTATTTTTTTGCAAAAAAATATTTTTGAGATTTGGTGAGTAATATTTCTATTTTCTGTAACTAACATAATGAAGGGATGAATCCAAAAGGAGGAAATCTATGAAATATACAAAAGAACAGGCAATTTCAGAGATTAAAAGGCGCAGTAGAGAAATAAAAAAAGACAGGGAAAAGAAAATAAACAAGGGGTTGATGGCATTAAGCTGTTTACTGGTCATGGTCATTGTAGGTGATATAGGTCTTTTGACCGGTCCCGGATCAGATTCCGGTGCTATGACAGCCTATGGCTCATTCTTATTAACCCCGGAATACAGTCTATACGTAATAGTCGCTGTAGCAGGCTTCCTGTTAGGCATAGGCGCAACTTTACTTGTTAAATATTTCAGGGAAAAAAGAGATAAATAATTTGGAGGGCTTTTGTAATGGAAACAAAAATGGACTTTATAACAAAAAAAGGGGTCATTAGAAGATTACTGACAATGGCCCTTGGGCTTATTATGGCGGTAATCGCATGCGTTACGGTATTGCCAGGGACGGAGATGACTGTAAAGGCAGCTGGAACGGGGAAGAATTTGCAGATTGTAACAGGAGGAAGTGCGCCAAATATCGAGGGAGCCCAGGTGAACAGTGTGTATTTTGGCGTATATAATCAAAGCGGTACAGGAGTCGATCCCATTAAATGGAGAGTACTGCAGAATTCGGGCAGTCAGTTGTTTTTGCTCGCAGACGATAATCTTGACTGCAAAGAATATAATGAATCCGATTCTTTAGTTACATGGGAATCTTGTACTCTTCGTACTTGGTTGAATGATAACTTTATAAATTCTGCTTTTTCGGGAGCGGAGATGTCATCAATAGCTGATACTTCCGTTATTAACTCAGATAATCCTGATTATGGCACTTCAGGTGGTAACAATACAACAGATAAACTATTGCTTCTTTCCATCGATGAGGTTCGAAACACAACATACGGATTCACTGATGATAACAGCCGCCTGGCTGAAGATACCGCATATACCAGTAATTATGCTATATTGGAATATGGCCCCTGCGGTCCGTGGTGGCTACGCTCACCAGGTATCCATGATGATTTCTCAGCTGCTTATGTCCACGCTGACGGTGAAGTGTCCACAAGTGGATTAAGCGTCGACATTTCTGAGGTTGCAATACGCCCAGCTTTAAATTTAAATCTATCAGCTATTATTTTTACATCTGCCGCTGTAGACGGCAAATTATCTGGTACTGTAGGTGCTGACCTTACACTTGTGAATGTCTCCAATTTAAACACGAAATGGAAACTCACCGTTGCGGATTCTGCTCGAAGCAGTTTCACCGCAAGTAGAACAGATTTGGATACACTCACACCGGGCGGAACCGCAGAAATCAGCTACAGTGGAGCACAGATTGGTACAAATGAATATGTATCTGCAATCATAACTGATTCCTCCGACACGGTTTTATACTACGGAAATATCGCATCCTGTACATCTGCTACCGGAATCGCAAGCATAAATATTCCCTCAGCTGCTCCTGCAGGGTGTAAACTTTATGTATTCCAGGAACAGTGTAACGGGAACTATATGACGGATTATTCATCGGGGATTATTAATCTGACAGCACTTGGATCATCCGGAGTTGGAACTGTTGCTGCAACACCTACACAGGATTCCGAAGAAGCCCCTCAGGAACCTGAAGATATACCCGAATTCAATTATCTTGACCCCTTAGAGGATTTACTTGATTATGCTATATCCCTGGGCGGTGAGAGAACGGTATATTGGCGCGGAGGAACAGCCCTTCCCTCAAATATCATGAAGACTTTGGAAGAGAATCCCCAGCTTACCCTTGTATTCTCATACACCTACGAATATAAGGATTATGAGGTGACAATCCCGGGTAAGAAAGTCAAGACCGACCCTAAAATTCCCTGGTACGGCCCATTATACTTGTACGGCCATTACGGCAAGTAGGGCATTACTTGATTTAGAATTAATAGGGCATCGGGAAATGATGAAAGTCATTTCCCGATGCCCGTTTTGATTAAATCGCGCCGCCATCAGCTAACACACACAAGGGCCACGACGCTTCTGGCTTCGATGACGAAGCTGCCGGAGACAATTGTTCCTTCCTTCATGGGTTTGTCGGAGCTGTCGAGAGCCACTTTCCATTGAAATTCATTTGGAAGAGAGGGGAGCTCAACAGTCAGATCTTCCCAGTAGGTGTTCATGGCCACATATACGATATCTTCGGTGCCGTCTGAAGTCTTTCCGGCAAGCATTACACCAAGGTAGCGGTCATAACCCTGGAAGTTATCCTGCCAGGCCTTCACGCCGTGGAAGGATGTTTCTGGGAAGCCGAGGCCGCTGGTGCCAAGGTGTTCTCTGAGAATAGGATGTTTCTTTCTGAAGGCGATTGCCTTTTTGGCAAATTCAAATACACTTTTATTTTTCTTAAGAAGACGCCAGTCAAGCCATGAAATTTCATTGTCCTGACAGTAGGGATTGTTGTTTCCAAACTGAGTGTTTCCGAATTCATCACCGGCCAAAAACATGGGGGTTCCCCGGCTTGACATCAGTACGGCAAAGGCGTTTCTCATCATCTTTCTTCTAAGGGCGTTTACCCCGGGATTATCTGTTTCGCCCTCAGCGCCGCAGTTCCAGCTGTGATTATCATTTGAACCGTCTGTGTTGTTCCAGCCGTTGGCTTCATTGTGCTTTTCATTGTATGCAAACAAATCATAAAGGGTGAAGCCGTCATGGCAGGTTATGAAGTTGATGGAAGAGTTGTGAGTGCTGTCTTTATATATATCGGGGGAACCGATTAGACGCCAGGCGGCGCCGAAGATTGAGCCCTCATCGCCTTTTAAGAACTTTCTGATATCGTCACGATATTTTCCGTTCCACTCAGCCCAACGGTCGTTCCAGGTAGCAAAGGTGCCTACCTGATAAAGCCCGCCTGCATCCCAGGCTTCGGCAATAAGCTTTACATTTCCCAGAATAGGGTCGTAGGCAAGAGATTGCATGAGAGGAGGGTTGGCCATGGGCGAACCGTCATCGTCACGACCGAGAATTGAGGCAAGATCGAACCTGAATCCGTCCACACGATAGGTGATAACCCAGTATCTTAAGCACTCCAGAATAAGCTGCTGAACCACAGGATTACTGCAGTTCATGGTGTTGCCGCAGCCACTGAAATTATAATAGAAGCCTTCCGGAGTCAGCATGTAGTAGAGCTGATTATCAAAGCCCTTGAAGGAGATTACGGGGCCGTGCTCATTTCCTTCGGAAGTATGGTTAAATACAACATCTAGAATTACCTCGATGCCGTTATTGTTAAGTTCACTTACAAGCTGCTTTAATTCGTTTCCTTCACGGTTATATTCGGTATGAGCCGCATAACTTGTGTTGGGAGCAAAGAAGCATGTGGTGGAGTAGCCCCAGTAATTGCAAAGCTGCTTTCCGTTATACTCACGCTTATCCAGAGTTTCATCGAATTCAAATATGGGCATCAGTTCCACTGCGTTGACACCAAGTTCTTTGAGGTATGGAATCTTTTCACGGATACCTTCAAAGGTTCCGGGGAACTCAACGCCTGATGATTTGTCTTTGGTAAAACCACGAACATGCATCTCATATATTATTAAATCTGATATGGGCAGGCAGGGGTCAGCAAAGTCTTTCCAGTCAAAATCGTCCTTTACGACTCTTGCTCGATACATGTTGCCCACGGGACCCTTTTCACCCCATACGCTCTGACCTACAACAGCCTTGGCATAGGGATCCAAAAGGGGGATTGTTTTGTCGAAAATCAGGCCCTTTGAAGGATTATAAGGACCGTCTACATGATATGCGTATTCAAAATCATAGATATTCAGTCCGAATACTATCATGGAGAATACATTACCGATACGGTAATGAGAGGGGAAGGGTATTACGGCGAAGGGCTTGTCCTCGGATTCGCCGCGATGATAAAGTAGAAGCTCAACAGCTGTTCCGCCTGTGGTATGAACGGTGAAATTTACTCCGCCGGGAATTGCGGTTGCCCCGTTTATATCATAGAAACCGGGGCGAATATCAAAACCGTCCACATGGTCAAAGGGAATAAGGTGGTACTTCTGATAAGTTGCAGGCATGTTGTTGGCGGAATGAACATGCTCATTGGGCTTATCAGCTTTTTTCTTTGATAACTGTGCCATAGTTATGTAACCTCCTTTCTCTAATAATACATCAGATATCAAAAAAGGGGAAACATGAAAGTTTAGTGCATCTTACAAAGCAATAGTGCATCTTGGCTCCTTACCTATTGTATGGGCAGAATTTATGGGTTATATTCCACCTAACGACACGAAAGAAAGGAATATAACACATGAAAAAACTATATGAAAAGAGTGAAGTAAGATTTGCAGTTATAATGATTGTTATTTATGTAATCGGAACAAGCCTTGGAGAATATATATCGGAGGTAACAGGCACATTCAAAGTTGCCTCTGCAATTTTCCACGTGGCCTTTGGGGTTTTCCTCTTCTCCTGGATTAAGAGAAACGGACTTATGGAAAAATACGGACTGGTTAAACCGGCATACAAATTGTATAAAGCCTGGTTCTTCATTCCCCTTTTCCTTATCGGATGCAGCAGCCTGTTCTTCGGATTAAGATTTAACTACTCAGCTTTTGGAACGGCTTGCTATCTGCTTAGCATGTTTGGGGTAGGCTTCCTTGAGGAAATTCTTTTCAGAGGATTTCTGTTTGAAGGAATGGCCAAGAACAATGTAAAGGCTGCAATTATTGTTTCTTCAATAACCTTTGGAGTCGGTCATATCGTTAACCTGTTAAACGGTCAGGATTTGTTTGAGACACTTCTTCAGATTGTATTTGCTGTGGCTGTGGGCTTTGTGCTTGTTACACTTTACTACAAGGGTGGAAGCATCATTCCCTGCATGATATTCCACGCAGTAAACAATTCCTGCAGTGCATTTAACAAGCCTGAGGTGTCCGCACAGTTTTTTGGCGGAGCTAAAAATGAAATGATTATCACCGTAATTGCGGCAATTGTTATAAGCGTGGTTTACAGCATCGCCATGTGGCTTAAACTGGAAAAAACGAAGTAATCTGCTATAATGGTTTCATGGAATTGAAACTGAAAAAGGTTCCCGCAGAAGAACCTGAAGTCTTGGAAATCAGATGTCATAAAGTAACGGATAACATACAGGAAATAATTTCCTTTGTAAAATCAAGGCAGGGACAGCTATGCGCCTATGTAGAGGGTCAAAGCATAGAGGTTCCTGTTATTGACGTATTCTATGCTGAATCAGTAGATAATCGGCTTTTTATCTACACAGCAAAGGAAAGTTATGAACTAAGACTTAAGCTTTATGAACTTGAGGAAATGCTTAAGGGCAAATCCTTCATAAGAGTTCAGAAGGGTATGCTTTTAAACCTGTTAAAGGTAAAATCCATTAAACCCGCATTAAGCGGCAGATATACAGCCCTCCTAAAGAACGGAGAGGAGATTGTTATTTCCAGAAAATACGTGCCTGACTTCAAGGATACACTTAAGGGGCGGAGGTAACAGATGAATAAGTTCAGAAAGAGATTTGAAGAGGCCTTCAGGCTTTACTTTATATTGGTTACATTAATATCTATTCTTCTTATGGTTTTGGGATTAATGTTCGACAGTGACAGGGTGTTTGGATATGAAGTTTTTCTTTCGCCCTTAATCTATGCTGCCATTGGGGTGATTCCCTGCTTTTTCACAGATTCTGAAAAAGAATTATCCATGAAAATGCTTATCATAAGAAGGGCTGTTGTTCTTTTGGTGATTGAGGCAATGATGCTTACACTGGCATATTCAGCGGAGTCAATACCCACCGAGAGAAAGGGTGTTGTGCCGGGAATTGCAATAGGAATAGTAGTGGTATTTATCCTTTCATCTGTGATAGAATATGTATTTGAGTTGGCCGGGGCCAGGGAATTGAACGAGGCCTTGCTTGCCTATCAAAACTCAGAAAATGAGAGGTTATGATGAATTGTTAGAGGAGGATTTTGAATGGGATATGTTATAACAGGGATTCTGGCACTTGCTCTGGGAGTATTTAGCAGCCTTACATGCATTCATTATAAAATCTATAAGAAAATGGAGAATGAAGATAAGTAAGCTGATCCATTATGCAGAATAAAAAAATTTAAAAAATTTTAGTGAGTAATTTTCCTTCTTGATGCAACTAAAAATATAGAGGGCAGAAAATGAACATAAAAATGCCCCTTGACCTATAACAAACAGGAAGGAAAACACTATGAAAAAAGGAAAATATGTAGGGAAAGTGGTAGGAAGTACAGTAATCACAGCAATGATGGTATTGTCTACACCGCTCGTTGCGCTTGCTGACACCTATTACACAGAGGATGGAGCAATAACTGTCCATGCTTCAGATTCAGGACAGACTGTTTCTCAGGGAAGCAACACAAATAATGATGATGCCCCGGTAATCACTAACAGGAATAGTGATTCCGCATCATCAAATAACGTTAGTATCAGTGCTGAAAATGGCGCCACAGCTAACGTTACTCTTGAAAATGTCAATATACTCAGCCTGCAGGGAGCGGTTACTGTAAGCGGAGAAGGTACTGTTAATATTGAACTCGAAGGAACCAATACTTTATCAGCGTTTGGAGGATATGCCGCCCTTGAAAAGGACGATTCCGGTTATCTTGTAATCAATGATGTTGATAATGACGGTGTACTTAACGCTAATGGCCAATCCGGTGGTGCAGGGATTGGCGGAAGCTCCCAAGGTCAGAGGAATACTACAAATATTACGATAAACGGCGGAACTATAAATGCCAACATGAATGAAGCAGAAGCTTCTGCAGCCGGAATCGGCGGCGGTCCCAACGGAAATGCGTCAAATATTACCATTAACGGTGGTACCGTAAATGCGAAGGCGGCAGTAAATAGTAATGCGGCTGCAATCGGCGGCGGAGCAAACGGCTCCGCATCAAATATTGTCATTAATGGGGGAACGGTTACTGCCGAAAATAAGGATTACGGCGCTGGAATCGGTGGCGGAAAAGGCGGAAACGCAACCGGGATTACCATAACATACGGAACCGTTACTGCAATAGGAGGAAACCAAGCTGCAGGAATTGGCGGTGGTAACGGAGGTGCCGGCTCAGATATTACTATTAGCGGCGGATCGGTAACAGCAACCGGAGGCTATGAAGCCGCCGGAATCGGTGGCGGTAGTGGCAATAGTGGCTCATCCATCACCATTACAAACGGTACAGTAAACGCGAGAGGTGGCGGAATGGGCGCCGGAATCGGCGGTGGATTGAGAGGCAACGGAACCAATATTGAAATAAGCGGAGGCAATGTTACTGCAAACGCAAGTCAGGCTGCGGCAATCGGCGGTGGTTATAATGGTGAGGGGAACACAATTACAATAAGTCACGGAGAAGTACACGCCAACGGAGGAAGCAATTCGGCCGGAATCGGCGGCGGTACCGGTAAAGCTGGTAAAAATATCTCAATAAGTGGCGGAACCGTAACGGCAATCGGAGGTAATGGTGGAGCCGGTATAGGCGGCGGATATGGAGAAGGTGAGAATATAACAATAAGCTATGGCACGGTAATAGCAACAGGAGGAAGTAATGGAGCCGGTATAGGCGGCGGATTGGGCCAAGCGGGTAGAAATATTACAATTAGCGGCGGCACTGTAACTGCGACCGGTGGAAAGTACGGCTCCGGGATTGGAGGAGGAGGCTCGGGCACCGGAAACGCGATTACCATAAGCGGGGGAACAGTAACTGCAGTTGGTGGAGAATCAGGTGCCGGAATCGGCGGCGGCATTTGGGGAACTGCCTCTTCAATTATCATATCCGGAGGCGCAAGAGTATCAGCTGCAGGGGGAAACACTGAATCTTCCGCTGGAGCCGGAGCAGCAATAGGAGCCGGAGGAGATTATAACGGACAGGGATTGGAAGTAAATCCAGATACAAGTGCTCTTACTACGGGTAGTATAAACAGATATGATGCAGGAACAACGGTTGAAACGATAAAACAGGCTCAGAGCTCAATGCCAACACCTACACCAAGTCCGATCGCTTCGGATACATCAACGGTTCAAGCCGGAAATACAGTTTCGGTAACTGCGACAAACAAAGTGACGGGAGATAGTTCTTCGACATCTGAAGACTATGGTGATATGTTAAGGAAAGTTGATGAGCAGGTTGAGAGTTATTTAAAACAATTATCGGAAATGATCTCAACAGGACAGCTTGATAGAGCACGTTTACTTGCAAATAACGGTATGTATTTCAATACCGGAGATTATGTGAGTTTTAATCGAAATACTTATGAACTGATAGACAAGGCAATCAGATCCGGGCTATCTGTAACTATTAACTTTATGTATCAGGGTGTGAAATATGAAGTGGTAATACCCGCAAATGCAAAGCTAAGTCCTTTGCAGCTTTTAAATGAAGAAGGATATTGCGGATTTTTAAACCTTATGAAATACTATGGTGGCACAGTAAAAAGGTAATAATTATATAAGGTGAAGGGGGGAAATGTCGGAGGCATAAACTATATGAAGTACACATCCGAGCAAGCAATTACAGAGATTAAACGACGCAGTAGAGAGATAAAAAAGGCGCGGGAAAGAAAACTCACCAAGGCGCTTACAGCAGTGACGTGTTTTATTGCAATAGCGCTTGTGGGTGAGGTGGGCCTTTTGTCAGGACCTGGAGTTGGAGGCGATTTAGCATCATCCTATGGTTCCTTTATGCTGACTCCCGAATCCGGAATTTATGTTATAATTTCCGTTGTGGCGTTTTTAGTCGGCGTTTCTATACCCCTGCTTATTAAAAAGCTGAGGAACAAAGGGGCTCATGGCGAATAATACGATTTGAAAGAAGATTAGTAATGAAAAGACTAAATGCATGTAAAGCGGGCAGCGTGATTCTGAAGATTTTCCTGATCACTACCTGCCTGTTTGTCTGTTATTACGCATATGACCTGTTTAGAGAACCCTTCGGTTTTTCCGGATACAGAGAATCGCCGGCAGGGTTTATAATTAGGCTCGTTTTGGTAATTGCTCTTGAATTTATACTGTTCTGGATCGGTATTATTCTTGTCTATATTAACTGTAACCAGCTTCGAATCAAATGGAGAGTGCTGGGGGCGGTATTCGGACTTATCCCCATTGTGCATTTGATACTGCTTTTCAAAATCATCAGTACCGCCGATTCGGAGGTTAAGTTTGAGAAGGCAAAGATTAAACTTGATGAAAGCCGTAAGGATAAACAGGTTTGCAAGACAAAGTATCCTCTTTTGATGGTTCACGGTATTTTCTTCAGGGATTTCACGCACCTTAATTACTGGGGACGAATTCCTGACGAATTAATAAAGAACGGCGCAACTATCTTTTATGGCGAACATAACAGTTCCGCCAGTGTTGCAGAGTGTGCAGCTCAGTTGGCTTCTAAGATTAAGGAAATCAAAGCCCAGACCGGTTGCGAGAAAGTAAATGTAATTGCTCACTCAAAGGGCGGTCTTGATATGAGATATGCCATAGCAAAGTGCGGCGTGGCCGAAGACGTGGCATCACTTACAACCATCAACACACCTCACAGAGGCTGCGAATTTGCAGAGTATCTTCTTGGTAAAATCCCTGTCTCTCAGCAGAAAGCCATAGCCAAGGCTTATAATGCGGGAGCAGCAAAGCTTGGAGACGTTAATCCCGACTTCCTGGATGGAGTAAATGATCTTACTCATTCAGCCTGCATGAAGATGAATGAGGAGATTAAGGATGTCCCCGGTGTTTATTATCAGTCTGTGGGTTCTTTCCAGAGCAATCCCATAGCCGGACAATTCCCTTTAAATATGTCCTATCTTCTTGTAAAATATTTTGATGGCAAGAATGATGGTCTCGTGGGTGAGAAATCATTCCCCTGGGGAGAGAAGTTTACCATGCTTGAGCCTAAAAGCAAACGAGGCATTTCTCATGGTGACATGATTGACCTTAACAGGGAGAACATCAAAGGCTTTGATGTAAGAGAGTTTTATGTAGGCCTTGTTTCTGAATTAAAGGAAATGGGCTTTTAAGAATCATTTATATATTGAAACGGAGTATCTAAATAATGGCTAGCATTTGGCAAGTAATCATCATTCCCTTTATGGGAACAAGTCTTGGGGCGGCTTGCGTCTATTTTTTCAAAGACAGCATCGGAGCAAGACTTCGCAGTGCTTTTGCAGGTTTTGCCGCAGGAGTAATGGTGGCGGCATCATTCTTCAGCTTGATTCTGCCTTCCCTTGAAATGTCATCTGACATGGGGAAACTCAGATTTATTCCTGCAGTTGTGGGCTTTGGATTTGGAATGTTCTTTATCCTTTTCCTTGATCTGGTTGTTCCCCATACTCACCTTGACAGTTCCGAAGAGGGAATCAAGAGCGGATTAAAGAGAACCACAAAGCTTATTTTTGCAGTAACTCTTCACAACCTTCCCGAGGGAATGGCTGTGGGAATCATATGTATCGGATGGCTTCACGGGAATGAGAAGATATCGTTCATGGGAGCTTTGGCTCTTGCCATCGGTATTGCAATTCAGAACTTCCCTGAGGGAGCAATTGTTTCAATGCCCCTTCTGTCTGAGGGACTTCCCAAGTGGAAGACTTTTGTTTACGGCACATTATCAGGAATCGTTGAGCCCATAGGAGCTCTTCTTATGGTGGCTGCATCAGGGATTTTCCTTCCCATTATGCCTTACCTTTTAAGCTTTGCAGCCGGAGCAATGATTTACGTGGTAGTAGAGGAGCTTATTCCCGAGATTATAGAGACCACACATTCAAACACCGGAACCCTTTGCTTTGCAACCGGGTTCATGTTGATGATGGCACTGGATGTAGGGTTAGGCTAAGGTGCAGTTGGTTGGTGCAATCGGGGACAGGCCCCATCTGCACGTTTCATGTGCAGATGGG
>JAFZSQ010000054.1 GCA_017619295.1 Lachnospiraceae bacterium | reverse complement strand
ATGTTGATAGCACCTGCACGAGATCTTCTGAGGTCACCCTTTCTCTGAGGACCATCGAGGATCATCTGATCACCTGTGTAAGCGTGGATTGTGCTCATGATACCTGACTTGATGCCAGCGAGATCGTTAAGAGCCTTAGCCATAGGAGCAAGGCAGTTTGTTGTACAAGAAGCTGCAGAAATGATCTTGTCATCCTTTGTAAGAGTCTTGTGGTTTACATTGTAAACGATTGTAGGAAGATCGTTACCTGCGGGAGCAGAAATAACTACCTTCTTAGCACCTGCATTGATGTGTGCCTGTGCTTTTTCCTTAGATGTATAGAAACCTGAACACTCAAGAACAACGTCTACGTCAAGCTCCTTCCAAGGACAGTTATTAGCATCGGGCTCTTTGTAAATCTTAAGAGTCTTACCTGCAACAGTGATAGAATCCTCACCTGCTGTAACCTGATCAGCGAGTGCGTACTTACCCTGTGAAGAGTCATACTTAAGAAGATGAGCTAACATCTTAGGGGATGTTAAGTCGTTGATTGCTACAACTTCATATCCCTCTGCACCAAACATCTGTCTGAATGCAAGACGACCGATACGGCCGAAACCATTAATTGCTACTTTAACTGCCATTTTAGATTCCTCCTAAAATATAATTGAGTATTTATTTTTTCTACCAAACCGGATATTGGATTGATAAAATTTTGTCAGCACCAATATTCTACATAATTTCATGCCCAAAATCAAGCAGAAAATGTTAAAATCTCGAAAAAATCTCAGCACTCCAACATCCCGTCTTTAATCATCGCCAGCACAGTATCCGCCACTTCGGGCGCAAACTGCGTTCCGCGGTTCCTCTCAATCTCCTCCACAACCTGCTCTCTGTTGAGCCTTCCTCTGTACACACGGTCGCTTGTCATGGCATCGAAACTGTCGGCAATACAAAGAATTCTGGCAAAAGGAGTAATCTCTCCTTCCTTCAAACCGTCAGGGTAACCCTTGCCGTCGTATCTTTCATGGTGATGTCTAACGCCGTCTCTTAATCCTTCAACATCTTCTATATTCTTAAGGATGTCGCAGCCGATAACCGTATGCTGTTTCATAAGGTTAAACTCTTCATCCGTAAGTTTTCCTTTTTTATTAAGGACAATATCCGGAACTCCGATCTTTCCGATGTCGTGCATCAGTCCGATGTATTTGATTCTCTCAATATCCTCTTCGGAAAAACCATATATCTCCGCCATACAAGTGGCGATCTTTTCCGCATATTCTCCTACTCTTTCGGAATGACCTCCCGTGTACTCATCCTTTGCATCGATGGTGCCTGCGATGGTACTGAAGGTCGCCCTTGTCATCTTCTCGGAATAAAGTCGTCTGTCCTCGACTCTCTTAATGACATTACTGATGGTCTGCATTGCTGTGGTTCCAAGGAGAATCATAAGACCAAGACCAAGGAACACACCAAGCTTAAATGTGCCGCTGTAGAAAACAATCAGTTCAAATATGGCCGATACTACAAGCACCAGCATTCCAAAGGACACAATATTATATCTTTTGATAAGGCCTTTCCTTATATCAATTACCATACAAGTAAGCCCGGCCAGAATCGAAATAACCGTCCATGTATGGGAGAAAATCAGAGTATTAAAGAACTCAACCGTTCCCGTAAAATGAAGGATGGTATTTACAAGTACCTGGGCAAAAAGAATCGCTTCCAAAGGCACATAAATCTTTTCATACCTGTGTTCCTGAATCTCATTGAAGTACATGACTCCAAATCCCGCCAGGGACTCCACAAGAAGGAATGAGAAAATGCTGGTGTAGGACGGTGACTTAAAGATAAGCTGCCTAATAGGAGATTCGCTTATAATCCAAAGTCCATCCACGAGCATTACAAAGGCCAGATACAAAATGGCATCAGCCGAATCTATCTTCTTCCTTATAAATACGTAAGTTACAATTGCAACCGAGCCGGCAAAAACCAAAGCACTGGCAACAATTACAAGAAAAATATTCTGCTCTATATAAGGAAACCAAACGTTATTTCCATATCCGTATGTCACGGGGCTGAAAGTCTGAGTCTCAGATCTTCTGGGAGTGACAACTATTTCTATTAATCCTCCGCCGTCTCCGTCCTCAAGGTCAGCTACGGCATATCCGCTTACCACTGCCTCCCTGGTTCCGTTGAAGTTCACGGCACGATAAAGTCCTCTGTCCTCACCGTTTACAAGGATTCTTATGGTCTGTCTTGTAGCTCTCATGCTTAAGGCTGTACCCTTGCACACATCATCAGGAAGAGTGTTGGTGAGAACAAACTCGTCTCCCTCTGCTCCGTATTGCTTTATGGGTAAAGTTACATCCTCCGTAACATTGCCATCCGGATCGGTCAATGTCCATCCGTCGGCCAGTTCTTCAACCGCAAAGGACCCGATGTAAGCCTCGCCCTGTACATTACCCGTAAAAATTGCATAGCAAAACAAAGCTATTGCCAGCAATAGCATATATACGAATTCTATTTTCAATACAGCATCGAGTCGCTTCATGCCCTCATTCTACCACAAAGCGTTCAATTCTTCCACAATTCGGCGAGTTGTGAGAATTATTGCTTTTTCCTTTCATATCCTTTATTATTGACCTTATCGAAAAGAAGGGAGATATACTTAATGTCTATCACAGCAGATTTCCACATACATACAGCTTTTTCAGAGGATTCTGAGGCTCCCATGAGGGAGGTCATCGAATCCGGTATCGCCAAGGGTTTAACCCACATGTGCATCACTGAGCACATGGATATCAACTGGCCAACCAGCGAAGAATTTCCCAATCCCGGTGCCTTCGAGGTAAACACCGACTCATACCTTTATGAGCTCCTCAAAATGAGAGATGAATATGAAGGCAAAATCAAAATCCTCTTCGGAATCGAACTTGGTATACAAACCTCCTGCCTTAAGGAGATAGCTGCCTACGCCAAGTCCTACGACTTCGACTTCGTTATCGGTTCATCCCACCTTGTAAGGGGCATGGACATCTACTGGCCCGAGTACTACGAAGGCCGCACCGATGAGGAAGCCTACAGAGAGTACTTCGAATCGGAGCTTGAAAACATCAAGAAGTTCAAAAACTTCGATGTCTACGGTCACCTTGACTACGTTGTAAGATACGGCAAATCCAAGGATCAGAACTACTCATACGAGAAATACAAAGACATCTTCGACCGCATGCTTGAGGAGCTGATTGATAACGAAAAGGGTATCGAAATCAACACCGCAGGCTTAAGAAAGGGCCTTTCCTTTGCTCACCCTCACATAGATATTCTTAAAAGATACAAGGAGCTTGGAGGCGAGATTATCACCATCGGCTCAGATGCTCACTTTGCAAAAGATGTGGCTGCCGACTTTAACGTTGCCGAAGACATGTTAAAAGAATGCGGCTTCAAATACTACACTGTATTCGAAAACCGCATCCCTGAATATAAGAAGCTTTAAACATTCTTGAATATTAAACTTGCAAAATCCTTGAAGGACTCACGCCATACATTCCAGTCGTGAGTTCCGTCATATACTTTTCGGACCTGGGTGATACCTTTCTCCTTAAGGAGCTCATCATCATGAGCGAAGCTTTCCCAGAAAGGATCTTTATCACCCATGGATCTGAAGAAGACGTTAAACAAAGCGTTAAACTTCTGTCCGTCATCCAAAATCTTCAAGTGCTCGTTGGAGCTGACTTCTCTTCCCGGCAAATCAAGCTCAGTTCCCTGAATTATATCAGTTACAAATCCGCTGAAAACTCCAAGGCAATCAAACATCTCGGGATGAGCGAATCCTGTAAGGCAAGTCTGTAAAGAGCCCATGGATAACCCTGCCATGCCTCTCCAAACCTTCTTACCGCCCACTCTGAATTTCTGCTCGATAAAGGGAATTACATCCTCTGTGAGGTACTTGTCAAACAAGAGGAAATCAACCACTCTCTTGCCGCTTTCATCCACCTTCTGAACCATTCCGTTGTTCATAACGATAACAAAAGGTACTGCCTTTCCCTCGGCAATAAGGTTATCCATAATGAAATTAACCTTGCCTGCTGCCGTCCAGCCCATCTCATTCTCGCCGTGACCGTGCTGCAAGTAAAGCACCGGATAAGTCTTGTAAGTCTCATCATATCCCGGCGGTGTATAAACCATACAGCTTTCCCACTCACCTGTCACACTTGACTGGAAGTACTCTCTTCTGACGCTTCCGTGGGGAACTTCTTTAATTCCGTAAAAAGCGTCCTCCATCTCCAACTCCACATAGTTATAGGGTCTTGAGTATCCATAGGAAATGGGAAGCATGGGGGTTATTAACTCCACCCCGTCAACTATAAGCTGAACATAGTTCATTGCGCTCGTTGCGGTATAAGGTGTCTTCCATATTCCGGATTCATCTTTGGTGCAGTAATGGTCAACTTCTTCATATCTGAAATTCACCTTAACCGCTTCCGGCGCCTTTATCTGAAGGAAGGGTTTCCCTCCCTCATAAACCAGACACTCTACCTGTCCTTCATAGGGCAAAACCCTGTCAAAAGCTAATGTTTGAAAGAAGGTATTATATTTCATATTACTCTCTCCCCGTCTTTATCCTTTGCAATAATCACGCAGTCAAAATCCGTAAGATTCAGTTTAAGGGTAGCCGCATAATCGCCCTTAATCCACTTGATGAAAATCACATCGTCTTTGGCCTTGGCTTCTATGCTGCTGTCCCAATCAAAGGCCGCAAAGCTGTTTCTGAACCTTAAAAGTTCAATCTGTCTCTTAACAACATCTTTATTAAGAGCCTCAGAAACCATATCCGCAGTATAGTTTGTTCTGTTTATCTCTTTATGTCCGCCGGCACCTGCTGCCTTCACAGCCTCATAATCATTCTTGCCTGCCAGCAAATCCAGATACCAGACCTGAGGCTTTCCGGGCATAAATAACTGCAAAGCCCTTGCCGCCAACATCTTCTTGTCATCCTCACCAAGTGCTGAGTAGTAAGTGGCATTAACCTGATAGTACATGTTCTTGGCTCCGTGAAGATCCTTCACATAGCCGCCACGACCTACAACAGTCTTAATAAGGTTTTCAATCTGCTCCTCGGGAATAAGACCCTTCAAGTCAAGAAGAGGTATTCCATCGTGGCATCCAAGCATGTTGACCGTTCTTATTTTCTTATCAATCAGCTCATTTGCCCATGCCACAAGAGTAGAACCATCCTTATTCTCGAAAGCGTCGATAATGAGTCCCGGCAGGAAGAAGTCATAGGTCATATAACCTTTATCTGCTATGGTCTCATATATTTTCTCACTGTAGCTTGCATGTATCTCGGGAAGAAGCGTCAGCTTATACTTATCCGCCAAAGCCCTTACCTTTGATAAAAGATCCCAGGTTCCGGGCTCATTAAGGAAATTCTTAAGTCCCGGTTCCTTTGGAGCATAGGCAAAAGCGTCAAGTCTTACAATGCTTGCTCCATACTCGGAAATTTTCTTAAGGGTATCATCATAGAAATCCCAAACCAAAGGAGACTTGATATTAAGGTCCATCTGACCTAAATACTTCTCTCCCTCGGGAGTTTCCTTCACCTCCTGGTAGAAGGTATTCCAGTAAGGAACCTTCTTACCGTCAGGCATCTTAACCATAAGGATGGGAAGCCCGGGCTTTCTGAAGAACATATCCTTTATATATTTATCATCGGGCTTAATGTACCCTTCGGGGGTCATCTCACCCTTCCCCTCCCAGAACTCGTTCCAGTTGATAAAGAAATCCTTGTAAGGAGATTCTTCACCTTTTGCCACCAAATCCTGAAACTGGGGGGATTGAACCGACGCATGGTTTAAGATGAAATCAAGCTTCAAATCTATTCCCATGCCCTGTAATGCATTAAGGTCTTCCTTCTTTGCAAGACTATCTTCCAAGGAATAATCAATAACCGAGAAGCCTCTGTCCAAATCTGAGTGATAGAGACTTGGCAAGATATAAAAGGAAGAGAAGGTACCCTTCAAATCATCCGATGAAAGAATCCTTGTAATATCACCAAGAGTTCCTCCCATACTGTCGGGATATGCATTTAGCATCGGCTTATTGTTTGCTTTATCGGTATTACTCATTTCTACTTCTCCGCTTCCATAAGCTTAAGATACTCATCGTAGCTTAAGATTTCTCCTTGCTTTGAAATGATTATCTTTGCTTTGTGAGCCTGGCTTGCAATCTGTCCCTGCTCAATTTCAAGAACCATAGTTGTAAAAGGAGAGTCAGTTGCTCCATCCCTGTTTCTTGATCTTCTGTGCTCTAAAGTTTCCTTTGGAGTACTGTTTAAAAGGATAGGGATATCAACGCCTTTGTAGTTATCGCTGTTACCGTGGGTCCACTCGATTATAAGTACATCGGTATCGGAGAAATCCACATCGTCGTACCAAAGCTCGTCCTCTTTTCTTCCAAGGCGCCTTAGGCTTATGCTCTTAACTCCCGCCTTGAAATCAAGGGCAATCTTTTCGATCTCTTTAAAGTTAATCTCCTTATCGGAGCCAAGGTAGTCTGCAAGGCCCTCTCTTCCAAGCTCCTCATATACGCGAAGTCTCTCGGCGTCGTTATGCATGGGAATTCTTCTCGGATAGTTGTCTCCGGAGAGGGTATAACTTTTGATGCCGGCTCCTGTCAGATAGAATGACAATATGGAAGCAATCTCTGATTTGCCTACACCTGAACCGCCGCAAACCGTAATAACTATTTTCTCTTTCCCGTTAGAAGCCTCTTCTTCCATAAGAGAAAGAAGTCTTGGGAAAATCACATTGGCCTTCTTAACGTGGCCCTCGTTTATCTCAACCTTATCTCCCGGCATATCACCGTGGGGGATGTCAGAAGGGATTACAGGAGGCTGCCAGTTCTTTGCGGCCTTAATCTTATCAAGTAACATTCCTAGTCCTCCAAAGCCCATTCAATTGCAGGCTCCAAATACTTGTTCCAGAAGATCCAGTCATGGATTCCTTCACTCTCTTTGTATGTGAGATTTACCTTATGCTCATTAAGGAAGTCTCTGAACTGCCTGTTGTTCTCAATAAGGAAATCCTCAGAACCGCAAGCCATGTAAACAGGCTGGATTGTATCGCCTTTTTTAAGTCTTTCTTTAACGATGAACTCGGGATCGTTAACGGTCTCTTTAACCTTGTCAAGGTCACCGAATACGTGACAGTAATAGTCGTAATCTGCAATGCCGTCGTTGACACCGGGCTTAATATCCTTAAGTCCGTTAACTATGAGTGCTGATGAGAGGCCGAAGATTTTGCCATAGTTTTCGGGGTGCTCAAGTCCTGCGTGGATTGCACCGAATCCGCCCATTGAAAGGCCGCCGATAAAGGTATCCTTGGCTTCTTTTGAGAGGCCAAAGGTTTTTCTACAGTAGTCTAAAAGCTCGAAGCCTACGAAATCTGCGTACTTAAAGCAGCATCCTTTAGCATTGAGATAGAAGCTGTTGTCGCCTGAAGGCATAATAACAGCCATATTATATTTAAGAGCCAGGTCGCTTATAAGGCTTCCAAGTGTCCAGTCTCTTGTATTTCCTGAATAACCGTGAAGAAGCATAAGTGTCTTCATGGGTCTGTCGTAATTCTTGTTGCCCTCTCTCATTTCAGGGGGAACATCGTTGGGAAGGCACATGTGAAATGTGGTCTGTCGCCAGATAGAAGGTGAAAAATAACTAACCTGTAAATATGACATATTAAATATCTCCTCTCAATCTACTCTAAAGATATGTATGATAACGCCGCCCTCTTTGGGTTCAAGCGTTCCCTTTAATGTGGCTGTCTCCATCCATGAAAGAGCCTTTGAATCCGTAATGATTCTGGGTGTGGTTTCATGAACGAACTTATTCTCGTCAGCCGTGCCGTTATTCTCGATGAAGATTCGGCACTTTTCCCCTTCCATATCTTTTCCCTCAAGAATATATCTTGCGGAGAGAGTTCTTCTCTCGGGGTAGAATTCCTTCTGGGTGTCAACACCGCCGGGAAGTATCACTCCTTCAAAAAACTCCGACTTCGCATCACCGCCGAAATTGATCATTACCGCTTCGGCGGATTTCCCTTTTACCTCATAAATATCTGTAAGATTAACGTTAATGGTAAGAATCTCCTGCATTGTCATGCCTCCTATACCAGGTATTTAAAGGGTTCCTCGGCGTCCACAAAGGTTACCGGAATGTCCCCTGTAATGCTCTTAAGCCATACGGGAAGGTGCTTCATTCCGCACTCCTCACTTCTCTCATGTCCTAAGACAATCATGGCCTTATTCATTCCCATTTGAGCCGCGTCTCTTACATAAGCCGACAATGTCCATTCGGTAATGTCACCGCAGACGCACACGTCGATATCGCGCTCTTTCATGTATATCATAGGCATGTTCTCAACCCCTAAACCGAGGCTGCCGCCGCCTACCAAAACTCCCACTCTTCTTACGGGCATCTTAAGATTGCCAACAAGCTGAATAACATCCATATCGAGGCTGTCCTTAAAGAACATTGCCAGTTCCTCCAAGGTGGTCTCAGGAATTACGTATGTAGCTCCAAACCAGGGATTTGTGTCCTTTGAGGAAGGAACTTCTCGGTACTGTGCCCACCCGAACTCTTCCTCAAAACCTCTGTAGATTCCGTCCTCAGTGCCCGCATGCATGTGATCGTGGAATCTCCAGATGGCTATTTTGTTATCAAGAAGGATTTTCTTCTTTGAAAGGTATACCGGATCCTCTGTAAGCCAGTCCTCATCATCCTTGCCCGTAAACCATGTGGGCTCGTGGGTAATAATGAAATTGGCCCCAAGCTTAATGGCCTCTTTAATCACATCCACAGTGGCCATAAAGGTGGTGACTACTCCGGTCACTTCCATGTTTTCATCCCCGATCATAAGGTGATCGCAGGTCTCATTATAGGGGAAGCGTCTGCTTCCGCTCTTTTCGATTACGCCTTCAATTATCTCTTTAACAGTCATAGCCATTCCCTTTTCTTTATGCTATCATTTATGTGTAACTTTCGGAGGTTATCATGACAGATTTCTATGAATCCAACAATGATATATTTAGTTTACTTCCTGTGCAGATTTATCGCCACAATCTGGAGGGAAATCTTATTTATTCTCCCCTTCACTGGCACAGAAGCATTGAGGTTACCGTTAACTTAACCGGTAACATTCGCTTCAACTCAGGAAGCAGCCACTTCGATATGAAGGAATCCGATTGGATTCTCATAAACAGCTGTGAGCTTCACTCCTGCAGTTACGTTTCCTTAGAGGACCACTTCACCGGCATCAGTTTCATCATTTCAAACCCCTTCGTGGAGAAATGGGTGGGTAAGAATCTCTTCTTCAGAAATCCCGGCATCAAACATGTGACGGATGAAATAAGGCATATCGCTTTGGATGTTTATAACCTCGATGAAGAGGATAAGGAATATCCTTTTCTTCTCATGAGCAAAACCTATGCCCTCTTAGGAATAATTGCCAAATACTGTATAAGCTCTGACGACACCTCCCATGTCGGAATGAACTCCTCGGATATAACCATGCAGCTTACAGATTATATCGAAGCCCATTATCGCGAGGATCTGTCCGTGGAGAGCGTGTCAGGTTATTTTAAATACTCTCCCACTTACTTCTCAAGGCTCTTTAAAGAATCCCTGGGAGTAACTTTTCATTCATATCTTAACTTTGTTCGCGCCAGTCATGCTGCCGAACAGCTTTCATCAGGAAAGACCAATCTGACGGATTGTGCCTTTGATAACGGATTCCCCAATGTGAAGTCCTTTATCAACACCTTCAAAAAGCTCTATGGCTGCACTCCCGGTTCTTTTCTCAATTCCAAACAAGGTTAACCCTTGACACTTCCTGCAACTACGCCTTCTATAATGTACTTCTGGCCGATAAGGTAGAATGCCAGCATGGGAAGGATTCCAAGTAAAAGGCCTGCCATCATGGGCGAATACTCTGCCGAATGGTTGGTTAAGAATGTCTTTATGGCAATCGCCAAAGTCTTAGTATGTGTCTTAGTAAGGAACAGACTTGACATCAGATAGTCGTTCCAAACACCCATTGCCACGAAAACCGTAACTGTAATAATGATGGGCTTTAATAGCGGCATTATTATTCTGAAGAATGTTCTGGTAAAACCACATCCATCTATTCTTGCGGCTTCGTCCAGCTCCTCGGGAATCCCTTCTGTAAATCCCTTGTAAAGGAAAACTGCAAAGGGAAGGTTTAAACCAACCGCAATATATACAACCATCAAAAGATTGTTTGAAAGTCCGAACTTTCCGGCATAGATTCTGACTAAAGGAATCATGTAAACCTGGAAAGGTGCCACCATGGAAGCCAGGAAGGATCCGAAAACAATCTTATTTACTTTCCATTTCTTTCTTGCAAAGAAATAGCCTGTCATACTGCCTACAAGCATATTGAAAACTACTGTAAGAACCGTGATGAAGGCTGTGTTGTAAAGGGCCTTCCAGAAGTTCATTCTGTCAATTGCCACGGTGTAGTTTTCGAGAGTGAAGTTCTTGGGCAGTGCAAAGGGAGTCTTAATAAACTCGCCTGTGGGCTTAAAGGTATTGTTCACAAGGATGAAAAAGGGCACCATGAAGATGATAAGTACAACAAGTGTAATCACGAAGAGGATTTTCTTTTTGGTCTTACTCACTGCTCATCAACCCCCTTTCTTGTGAAATATACCTGAAGCAAGGAGATGATTGCCACGATTACAAACAATACGATTGCCTGTGCCTGACCTTTACCAAACTCCATGCTTGTAAATGCTGTCTGATAAATCTTATATGCAATAAGCTCTGTGGACTTATAAGGTCCTCCGGCTGTAAGGGATAAGTTCATATCAAAGGACATGAAGGTTCTTGATATGGAAAGGAAGATACATATTGCCGTGGAGTTCTTGATAAGAGGAAGTTTTACTCTTCTTACCACCTGGAATCCGCTGGCTCCATCAACGTATGCTGCCTCAAGAAGTTCTTTAGGCACGTTTGTAAGGCCCGCAATATATATAACCATTAAATATCCGCTCATCTGCCATGAGCTTACAATAATCAAAGCTATAAGTGCTCTTGTGGGATGTGTGAGCCATGAAGTTGACATCCACTCCACTCCGATGCTCTTTCCGAAAGTTGTAAGAGCGTAGGAGAAAATGAAGTTCCAGATGTAACCAAGGATAATTCCACCGATGATATTGGGTGTGAAGAATCCGGTTCTGAAAAAGCTCTGTCCCTTAATTCCGCTTGTAACCGCAAGAGCCAGTAAGAAACCTACAAGGTTACTTGCTATAACGGTGAAGAAGGCGTATATAACCGTCTTAAAGAAGGCGGTAACGAATGTTGAGTCTGTGAAGACCTCAAGGTAGTTCTGTACTCCGACATAGTTAATGTCGATAGCCAATCCGTTCCAGTCGGTAAATGTAATCCAGATACCGTAAATGAAGGGAATTAATACCACGCTTGCCCATATGATCGTTGCAGGCAATCCGAATCCCGCAAAGATTCCGATATTTTTAATTTTCTTCCCAAAATTCTTTGCCATCATAATTTCCTTTAAAAAAGCGGGAAGCCGAAACTTCCCGCATTCAATTTGTTTTTATTCTTCCGTAAGATTATCTTGCTTCCTGATGTGACCAGTACTCATCAATCTTAGCTGCAAGCTCTGCTCTGTCTGTCTGACCTGCAAGGTATTCGCACATATATGCTCCGCACTCATACCAGATATCGGAAGGACAAAGGTTGGGTGTTCCGTAGAAGTCATATGTTTTGCCGTTTGCAATGTAGTTTGCTGTTGAAAGACCAAGAGGGCTCTCGATTTCTACTGTTGCGTTCTTGTAAGGAAGAGCCTGTCCGCAAACCTTAGCCATCTGCTCTTCAGCATAGGAATCGGATGTGATGTACTCTACAAACTTAAGGCCTGCTGCCTGCTGTGCCTCTGTGTTCTGAGACTTGTCTACACAGTAACCTTTAGCAAAAGATGTTGCGATTGACTGGTTTAAAGGATCGTTTGCATCATCAGAGTGAGGAATGGGAAGAAGTCCGAATTCCTGACCTTCTGTTACGATGGGTCCTAAGAATGTCCAAGCCCAGTCACCCATGAACCATGTGCCGCACTCGCCTGCTGCAAGAGCTGCTGCATCGATGTTTACGTCACCTACAAGGGGATCTGCTGCGTTGTGGTTGTATTTAGCCATCATATCGAATGTATCCATGTAGCCATTGAATACATCGTTGTCAATTTCTTTTGTCTCGCCTGCGATGATGCTGTTTACATATGCAACTCTCTCTTCTGTTGTTCCGATAGCTGCACCGTATGCCTGGCAAAGGTAGTGGGAACCAAGTGACCAGTTAACACCTGTGAAGCATGTAGCATCTACGCCTGTTGCCTCAATCTTCTTGAAGAGGTCCTCAAGGTCTGAACGAGTCTTGATTGATGAAGGATCGAAGTCTCCGCCAACTGCTGCGTCACAAACTGCCTTGTTGTAAAGAAGGCCAACGCCTGCTGCTGTCTGAGGTACTGCGTATACCTTACCGTCAAATGTCATTGTTGAAAGTGCTGAGGGCTCAATGTTGTCTACGAAGGACATGCCTGTGTACTCAAGCATTCTCTCCTGGTTCTCCCAGATGTTGATAGGGTCCATAAGTGATACTGTAGGTCCCTCATTACTGGAGTAAAGAGCCATCCACTGCTGTAACTGATCGTCACCTGCTGCAATATACTCAACATGGATTCCGGGGTTCTTGCTTTCGAAATCAGCAATGATATCCTGGAACATCTGATCTTTACCTGTCTCTGTTGTGTAGAATGAAATCTCTACGTCTTCTACAGGCTCTGCTGTTTCTGTTACTTCTGCTGCTTCTGAAGAAGCTTCTGTGCTCTCTGCGCTGTCATTTGAAGCTGCGGGAGCTTTGGTTTCGCCACAACCGACAAGTGCTGTCATGGTCATAGCTACGGCCAAAATTGTTGATAATAATTTCTTTTTCATTAAAAAGTCCTCCTTTTGTAATACCCCACTATTAGGATACTTTGATTATATTAAGAAAGACCTCCAAGCTCTTTCCTTTATTCAACCATTGGATTGTCAAAAAATATCTTTTTCTTATCCTTTTACTGCGCCTACGATAACACCCTTTACCAGGTACTTCTGAACGAAGGGATAAATAATGACAATAGGAAGAATACCTATAACCGCCATGGCCATTCGAACCGAAGTACTTGGCAGGTCCACCGCTCCTGTTCCAAGTAGGGATGCGTTGGAGTTGGAGCGAAGGGCCTGGATGTTACTCATTATTTTCATGAGAAGCTGCTGTATACTGTAGAACTTCTCATTGTTCACATAGTAAAGACCATTGGTCCAGTCATTCCAGTATGCAATTCCCGTAAAGAGACTTATTGTTGCCACTGTGGGTACAGCCAGAGGAAGCATTACCTTTGTAAAAATCTGAAACTCGCTTGCTCCGTCAAGGCCTGCTGCCTCAATAAGAGAATCCGGAATACTGTTTTGGAAGTAGTTCTTAACAAGTATTACATTGAAAGCCGATACCAGGTAATTGGGGATCATCAAAGCCCAGATGGTATCTTTTATATGGAAGAATCTAGTCCACATGATATATGAAGGAACGATTCCGCCGTTAAACAGCATTGTAAAAAATACGAAGAATGCCAGTAAATTTCTGTATTTAAATGATTTCCTCGCCATGGGGTAAGCAAGCATGGTTGTTAGAAGAACGCTTATTGCCGTACCACCGAAGGTTACAAGGAATGAGACGCCATAGGAGCGGAGGATGATTTTGCCCTGTTTAAGCATGTAGTAGTATGCGTCAAGGCTTAATTCCTTTGGCATGAATCTGTAGCCGTCTCTTATAAGCGTTGTCTCTGCGGTAAAGGATGCCACCACGATAAGCACGATGGGAAGCATTGCAAGAACCACGAGAATTGTAAGGATTACTGTGGAAACCCTGTTAAAAGCTTTACTCTCTGTCATCTCCACACCTCCTTAGAACAACGCATTGTCCGGATCAATCTTACGGACAGTGAAGTTGGCGATTAAAACAAGCACGAAGCCCACGAAGGACTGGTACAAGCCTGCTGCCGCCGACATTCCTACATCATTTAATTCCATCAAGCCTCTGTAAACGTAAGTATCAATGGTCTGGGTTACGTTAAAGAGTGCTCCGGAGTTCTGAGGCACCTGGTAGAACAAACCGAAATCCGAATAGAAGATTCGGCCGATGGACATAAGCACCAGGGTGATAACCGTAGGCTTTAAAAGAGGAAGTGTGATTTTAAAAATCTGCTTCATCTTACTTGCTCCATCAATTGCCGCTGCCTCATATATAGACTTGTCAATTCCTGAAATTGAAGCCATGTAGACGATGGACTGGTAACCCATGTTTTTCCAGAGGAAAACAATTATGAGGATTGCAGGCCAGGGTCCTGTAGTGGCGTACCAGGACACCGGGTTGATTCCCAGTGTCCTAAGTACGGTATTGTTTAAGTAACCTGAGTCAGCATTTAAGAATGCATATACTATGAAACCTATTACTACCCAGGAAAGTAAGTTGGGTAACAATAAAAGGGCCTGAAATCCTTTAACTCTTTTCTTATCTCCCAGCTCGCACATCATAACCGCCACTGCTATGGCAACGATGGTTCCTATTACTATGAAGGCCACGTTGTAAAGCACTGTGTTTCTTGTCATGATTATGGCGTCTTTGGTCTTAAACAGGAATTTGAAGTTGTCAAAACCTGCCCAGTCGCTTCCAAAGATACCCTTCTTCAAGCTGTACTTTTTGAAAGCAAGGAAAACCCCAAACATCGGTATGTAGTTGTTTATGATAAGATACAGCACTCCTGGCAATGCTATAAGAGCAAGGGAGAGATTGCTGAATCTCTTTTTTCTTGATTTAACCAATGTTCTTTCCATTCGTTACCCTCGTCGTTAATTACTTGCTTGCCTTCCAGGCATCAAGCTGTGTCTGTTTCTCGTTAAGGATGTCCTGATATCCTGCATCGTTAAGTGCCTGAATGAACTTGTCGATTTCGGTATCGGGATCAAGGCTTCCGCAGATAAGACCGGGAAGGTACTGTGAAATAACGTTAAGTACTGCTGTGTACTGGGTCTTAACATTGCTTGAATCGAATGTGAAGCCCATAGCGGGTGATGTCTTTGCTGATTTATTCTGCTCAAGCTCCCACTCAAGTGAAGCGTCGTTAGCAACGCCCATCTGATACATCTTAAAGAAGTTACCTAAAGTACCGCAGGAAAGCTGTGCTGTGTAGGGAACAGTTGCAGCATCCTGTCCTTCGGGATATGAAACGGAACCGTCTGCGTTCTTCACATAGTCTCTGCCCTCGATACCGTAGATGAGAAGGTTGATGATATCTGCATCTGTGTATGTAAGGTCTAAGAACTTAAGTGCTGCTTCGGGAACGTCTGTTGTTGAAGCTACCATAAATGTGATTGCGTTGATATCACTTGTTGAAAGGTAAGCATCGCCGATGATCTTTGCACCAAGGTCGTAACCTGCAACCTGTGCTTCAAGGCTTGCTGCCGTATCCTCTTCGGGATAGCTGTATGCTGCAAGGTATCCGAAATAGTTACCTGAGCTCATAGTCTCTGCTGCTGCGGAGTTGGTTGTTGCTGCATCCTGCATAACAAGACCGTTGTTGTACCAGCCCCTAACCAGCTTGCAGAGATCTCTGAAGTGATCTGTACCGTAAAGGTCGGTAACTGTCAAATCATCTCCCACAAGAACACCAATGGGTTTATATCTGTCATCGTTAAGGAAGTCAACTTCGCCGTAGTTTGTGGATAAACCGATTTCACCTGTCTGAACAGCTGCAAGGGGAATCATGTCGGGCTTGCCGGCCTTGACTGCTTCAAGAACCTCTGTAACGTCCTCGATGGAATTTACCTTGCTGATGTCGATTCCAAGTTCGTCTGCAATATCCTGACGGTAAATCAACATGGGGGTAAGTGCGATGGGTTTCATTGTGGGAATACCGTATAAAACTCCGTTGGACTTACAAGCGTCCAGCCAGCTGTCGCCGACTGTTTCTTTTGCGCCGGGAGCATAGGTATCGATAAGATCGGTGATGTCGTAGCACATGTCAGAAGAAACATATGATCCGAAATCGCCAAGTGATTCGAAGATATCAATCTTCTCTCCGCCCTGGAGTGCAAGATTGAT
>JAFZSQ010000053.1 GCA_017619295.1 Lachnospiraceae bacterium | reverse complement strand
GATTCCTCTTATTCAAGAGACCGTAACATCTGGCACATCAGCCACGAGGGACTTGAGCTCGAGGATCCCGCAAACGAGCCCAACTTCGATCACCTTCTTGTACTTGGTACAACACCTGAGAAGGCTCCCGAAGAAGGCGAGTATGTAACCATGACATTTGAAAAAGGTGTTCCCACATCCGTTAACGGCAAGAAGATGAAAGTCAGCGAGATCATCGAGACTCTCAACACTCTTGGCGGAAAGCACGGCGTAGGAATCATCGATATCGTTGAGAACCGTGTTGTAGGTATGAAGTCCCGTGGCGTATATGAGACTCCCGGAGGAACAATCCTTATGGAAGCTCACCAGCAGCTTGAGGAGCTCATCCTTGACAGAGACACATATACATTAAAGAAAGATCTCGGTAACAAGTTCGCAGATCTCGTATACGAAGGAAAATGGTTCACACCTCTTCGTGAGGCACTTCAGGCATTCATGGAAGTTACTCAGGAGTACGTAACCGGTGAAGTTAAGTTCAAACTTTACAAGGGCAACATCATCAAAGCCGGAACAACATCACCCTACTCTCTCTACAATGAGAAGATTGCTTCCTTCACAACCGGTGACCTTTATGACCACCACGATGCAGAAGGCTTCATCAACCTCTTCGGACTTTCATGCAAAGTTCGTGCAATGAAGATGCAGGAAGTTGCCAAAAACCAAAAATAATGCTAAAGTATTAGCGACATGAAGCCGATTTTAATACTTTTAGTTTATTTAGTTATCATAAATATTGTAGGTTTTGCCATGATGGGCATTGATAAGAAGAAGGCCAAGAAGCGTTCCTTCAGGATCCCCGAAGCCTCCTTGTTTATCATTGCCGTCATTGGTGGAAGCCTTGGATCTATTGCAGGCATGTATTTCTTTAAACACAAAACCCGCCATTGGTATTTTGTGTACGGTATGCCTGCAATTTTAGTTCTTCACATCATTCTGGCATTGGTTCTATACTTTATGCCTCTTCAATTTTTGACACTGTAATCTAAGGGGAAAAAGGGATGCACATCGCGGTTTGTGATGATAACGTAGCTGACAGAAAGCAGATGGAACGGCTGTTGACAAGGGAGGGAGACAAGAGACGCGGTCTCGTTTCCGGTCTTTACGTAGATTCCTATGGAAGTTCCGCTTCCCTTCTTTATACTCCCATGGATTATGATGTCTATTTTCTTGATTTTAACTCCGAGAACACAACAGGTATCGATATAGCCAAGACCCTTATTGAAAATGGCAAGAGAAGCATTTTCGTCCTTTGCTGCGGAAAGATTAACTATCGCGAGATGGATTGCCCCGAGGGCGTTAAATTCCTTGATAAGCCAATCGATGCCATAAAACTTTCGGAGATGATTGATACCGTGGAAGAATGCCTTGCCTCTAAAGAACCCACCATCGAGGTTCGAGAAGACAATGGCAGGAGCTTTAGAATCCACGAATCTGAATTCATTTACGCTACTTCCAAAGGGCGTTTCATGGACCTTACAATGACGGGGAACAGAAGCGCGCATGTGCTTTGTTCCGTGGATAATTTCCAAAGCCAGCTGCAAAACTATCCGAATCTTTTGCCCGTAAACCGCAAGACCTTCATTAACGCAGCCCACATTGTAAAGCTTTCTGCCTTGTCCGTAACAATGCCCGGAAACGTAAGCTTCGCCCTTACACCCCTCTATTCAAAGTACTGCAAATACATCTACAACGAACTTAACAAACAGGAGTCGTAATATGACAGCCTTCGAAATAGCAAATATAAAGCAATTCATGAACAGTCTTCTTCTGACTGACACCTTCGATATTTTTCTTTTGGAGAAAGCCAACCTGGTGGTTTCAAACACCGTGGACATTGACGGAAGATACAATCCCGCTTTTTTTGAGGGAACGGAGGAAAAGCCCTCCTACGAGTTCACTCCCTGGGAGGAAATCCGCCCCCTTATTGTTTCTCTTATTAAGGGCAAAAGCACCCCTATCTCCTTTAAATTCGCCCTTATACTTAAACCCGAATATGTAAAAGGAGCCCTTAAGGATGCCCTCACAGATGAGGGTGCAAACCTTATTAAGGCTCTCGTTCTTAATGTCAAATATGAAAATGACCGGTTACTTCTCGTAACCGGTACATCCTTTAATACATTTGTTATGGACAAATCAATCGATGCCGCATGGGATTCTTCTATGAAAGGATTCCTCATTAAGCACGAATTTGAGATATAATCTCATCCACTATCTTATTGCCGTCCTTATCCTTACAGTCAATCACAATGTCTGCGTACTTCTCGTAAAGAGGAGTTCTCTCGGCATAAAGGTCTTCAAAGGTCTGTCCCTCTTTCATGGCAACACCTCTGGTAGAAAGATTTCCCACACTCTTTTTTAACTTTTCAATAGGCTGGTTAAGGTAAATAACCTTTCCAATTTCCTTAAAGTGCTTCATGGCCTTTTCGCCGTAAATGACGCTTCCGCCTGGGGCAATAACCAGGTTCTCTCCGAGGATTGCCGCATTGGTTTCCTCTTCAATCTTTAGGAACTCATCAAGTCCCTTCTCCTCAATTATCTGCCATAAAAGCTTCCCGTATTTGGCCTGAATCACAAGGTCGGAATCCACAAACCCATAGCCCATTCTCTTGGCAACCACCACTCCGTAGCTGCTCTTGCCGGATCCGGGCATTCCGATAAGTGTAATATTATTAGACACTGGCAATAACCTCTACCTCACAAAGTACGTTCTTGGGAAGCTGTTTAACAGCTACGCAGCTTCTTGCAGGTTTCTCTGTGAAATAATGCTCATATACTTTGTTAAAAGCAGCAAAATCTCCCATATCGGCAAGGAAGCATGTGGTCTTAACAACATTAGCGTAATCTGTGCCGGCTTCCTTAAGGATTGCTCCAACGTTCTTGCATGCCTGGTGAGCCTGAGCCTCAATACCCTCTGCCTCAACATTTCCTGTGGCAGGGTTAATGGGAATCTGTCCGCTTGCAAAAAGGAATCCTCCGCAAACGATACCCTGTGAATAAGGGCCGATAGCTGCAGGTGCGTTATCTGTAGATACTTTCTTAAGCATATCTTTTTCCTCTTTTCTCTTATTTTTCATCGGGAAAGGTTACGGTTACGTAGAAGCCTCTCTCATTCTGGATTATATCCGTTACATCTCCCTCTCTTGCCATAAGTCTTTCTCTGAAGGGAAAGTTTCCTGACATTGCAAGGGATGGTTCAATTATATAGTAATAGTTACTGGGAAGTACACCCTCACCTATTTTCACGTGGTCACCCACATTAAGTAAGCCCGGGCGCTCCATCTTAAACTCCATGGTACGCATGTGTTACCTCTTTATTTATCGTGAATCTCCTTATGATAGGACTGAAGGGACTTAACACCCTCATCCTTATGGTGCTTCACGTAATGAATACCATCTGCAGTTGCAAGAGCTGCTGCCATTGTAGTAAGGTAGGGAACTCTGGCTTTTACCGCTGCTTTACGAAGATATGAGTCATCGTAACGGCTCTTTCTTCCGATGGGTGAGTTGATTACAAGCTGAATCTCTCCGTCAAGAATCATGTCTCTTACGTTGGGGCTTCCCTCGTGAAGCTTAAGAGCACATGTGGCTTCAATTCCGTTCTCTGTTAAGAACTTGTGGGTTCCCTCTGTAGCCACAATCTTGAATCCTTCAGCTGTAAGTTTCTTAGCAACCTCCAAAGCCTCTGCCTTGTCGGGATTGTTTACTGAAATAAGGGCTGTTCCTTCCATGGGAAGTTTTGATCCCAATGCTTCCTGAGCCTTGTAGAATGCTTCACCGATTGAAGGTGACATTCCAAGAACCTCACCTGTGGAACGCATCTCAGGTCCCAATACAGGGTCAACTTCAGGGAACATATTGAAGGGGAAAGCAGCTTCCTTAACACCGTAGTTGGGAATTACCTGCTCCTTAAGATTCTTAAGGGGTGAAGGATTTCCTGTAAGCTCCTCTGTAATAATCTCTGTTGCAAGAGGAACCATTCTGATGTTACAAACCTTTGAAACAAGAGGAACTGTTCTGGATGCTCTGGGGTTTGCCTCAAGAACGAATACCTTGCCGTCCTCGATGGCATACTGCATGTTCATAAGTCCTCTTACGTGCATTTCAACTGCAATCTTTTTAGTGTATTCCTTAATGGTCTCAAGGTTCTCGGGTGAGATGTGAGCCGAAGGAATAATACAAGCTGAGTCGCCCGAGTGAACGCCTGCAAGCTCAATGTGCTCCATAACCGCAGGAACAAATGCATGCTCGCCGTCACTTATGGCATCTGCCTCACACTCCATTGCATGGTGGAGGAATCTGTCTATAAGAATGGGTCTGTCGGGTGTTACGCCTACAGCCGCGTTCATGTATTCTACCATGGTCTCGTCGTCGTAAACCACTTCCATTCCGCGTCCGCCAAGAACGTAGGAAGGTCTAACCATTACAGGATAGCCGATGCGGTTTGCAATCTCTACAGCTTCCTTGGCATCAACTGCCATTCCTGACTCAGGCATGGGAATTCCGAGCTTATCCATCATGGCTCTGAAGATATCTCTGTCCTCAGCCATATCGATTACTGCCGGAGGAGTTCCGAGAATCTTAACGCCGTTCTTCTCAAGGTCTGCTGCAAGGTTTAAAGGAGTCTGTCCGCCAAACTGTGCGATTACGCCGAGAGGCTTCTCCTTATTGTAAATGCTTAATACGTCCTCTAATGTAAGAGGCTCGAAGTAAAGCTTATCTGAAGTATCGTAGTCTGTTGAAACCGTCTCAGGGTTACAGTTTACGATGATGGTCTTGAATCCAAGTTTCTTAAGGGCTTTGGAAGCATGTACACAACAGTAGTCGAATTCGATACCCTGGCCGATTCTGTTGGGACCGCCGCCGAGAATCATAATCTTCTTCTCTTCGGGATTTACGGGATCCTTGTCCTCTCCGTTGTATGTAGAGTAATAGTAAGCAGAGTCCTGAGTACCGCTTACGTGTACTCCCTCCCAGTGCTCTTCTACGCCAAGCTCAAGTCTCTTATTTCTGATGTCTGCTTCGGGAACACCAAGAAGACGTGAAAGATACTTATCGGAGAAACCGTCTTTTTTCGCAGCAATGAGCATGTCATCGGGAAGCATGGAGCCCTTGTGCTTAAGGATTTCCTCCTCTTCCTCAACCAATTCTCTCATCTGGGAAATGAAGTAATCCTTAACCTTTGTAAGTTCGAAGATTTCTTCATTTGTAGCACCCTTTCTCAGGGCCTCATACATGAGGAAATATCTCTCACTTGAAGGATATTTAAGCTTATCAAGAAGCTCTTCCTTTGAAAGAGAGTCAAAGTTCTTGGCATGTCCAAGGCCGTGGCGTCCTGTCTCAAGGGAACGGATAGCCTTCTGGAATGCCTCCTTATATGTCTTACCGATACTCATAACTTCGCCTACGGCACGCATCTGAGTACCAAGTTTGTCTTCTACGCCTTTAAACTTCTCGAATGCCCATCTTGCAAACTTGATAACCACGTAGTCTCCGTCGGGAACGTACTTATCAAGGGTACCGTACTTACCGCAGGGGATGTCCTTTAAGGTAAGTCCCGAAGCAAGCATTGCGGATACAAGGGCAATGGGGAAACCTGTTGCCTTGGATGCAAGGGCTGATGAACGGGATGTACGAGGGTTAATCTCGATAACGATGATTCTGTCGCTTACGGGATCGTGAGCAAACTGTACGTTGGTTCCGCCCACAACCTTAACCGCATCAACAATCTTATAAGCCTGCTCCTGAAGTCTCTTCTGGCACTCCTCTGAGATTGTAAGCATGGGAGCGGAACAGAAGGAATCTCCTGTATGTACTCCGAGAGGATCGATATTCTCAATGAAGCAGACTGTGATGATGTTGCCTTCCGCATCTCTTACTACCTCAAGCTCAAGCTCTTCCCAGCCAAGGATACTTTCCTCAACAAGGACCTGGCCCACAAGGCTGGCCTGAAGGCCTCTCTCACATACTGTTCTTAATTCATCGGGGTTATAAACAAGTCCGCCGCCGGCACCACCCATGGTGTATGCAGGTCTTAAAACTACAGGGTAGTTTAACTTCTCGGCTATCTTTAAAGCATCGTCAACGCTGTAGGCAACTTCACTTCTTGCCATCTCGATTCCTAAAGAGTTCATGGTCTTTTTGAACTCGATTCGATCTTCGCCTCTCTCGATGGCGTCAACCTGTACGCCGATAACCTTTACGTTGTATTTATCAAGAATACCTTTGCTTGATAACTCTGCACAAAGGTTAAGTCCCGACTGTCCTCCAAGGTTGGGAAGTAAAGCATCAGGTCTTTCTTTTGCAATTATCTGTTCAAGTCTGTCCGCATTAAGGGGTTCAATATATGTAATGTCTGCTGTTTCCGGGTCTGTCATTATTGTTGCGGGGTTTGAATTTACAAGAACTATCTCGTAACCCAGCTTCTTTAAGGCTTTACATGCCTGTGTTCCCGAGTAGTCAAACTCACAGGCCTGGCCGATTACAATAGGACCGGAACCTATAATCAATACTTTTTTAATATCTGTTCTTTTTGGCATTTTTATACTCCTTTTGCGGTTTGTTTATATCTAATAGAGATTGTATAGTTCCATCACCATTTAGTCAATGTGAAAATATACAAAATCACATAGTTTTTTGAATAAATATGTGTATACTTTTAAGTTTTGTAAAGCAGGAGTGAATATTATTACATAGCCCTGCTCTCATGACAGGTAAGATATATAACCTGAACATCACCCGCAATAAGCTTAAGGAGTTCTCTGCCCTTTTGAATCTTCTCTTCATCCATATGAACGAAGGGATCGTCCATTACAATGAAGGGACCGTCATGGCCGTACATGGCTTCAAACAGGGCCAGTCTCATGCAAAGACCCACCAGGTTCTGATAGCCGAAGCTAAGGCTTCCGGTATCTCTGTTTAAGCCTGAGGCTTCCACAAACAGATGGGTATTGGCATCCAGGTTATATTCCGCGCCTTCCTTCTCGGTAAGGCGGCTGTAGTACTTCTTAAATCCGTTTCTGATGGGACCTAAATATCTTTCCGTGTAGCTGTTCTTGGCCTTGGTAAGGTAATCCTTTGTCAGGTTATAAAGCCTTACTTTCTCGGACAGCTTCTCGATTCTCTCCTTGATTTCCGAAAGCTCGTCTTCTTTTTCCTCAAGCTCTGCTCTCTGGCCCTTCAAGGTCTCAAGACGTCTGGAGTAATCAAGAACTCTCTTGTGGGTTTCGGAAATGTCATACTCAAGGGTTTTAATCTTGTCGTCAAGCTCTGCCACGGTCTCATATCCGCTCTCCGGTGTATTCTCATCATTCTCCGGATACTTCTCAACATATGCGTTAAGCTCGCCCTTGGCGTAACTTAGCTCTTCCTTACAAATGCTTAAGGCTCCAAGGAGTTCCTTTATATGACCAAGCACCTCTGAAACATCCTCAGGGCGCTTCATTCCGATGGATTCAAAGAAGGAGTCTATGTTGACATTAAACTTGGCCATCTTGGATTCCGCTTCATCCCTCTTTTTCTTCTTGGCCTCCAAAACCTTGAAGGTTTCATAATCGGCACGGATTCTTGCGGTATCCTCCAGATAAATCTTCTCTCTTCTTTTCTTGATGCTTCCGATAATAATGCCCGCCACTATGCAAAGTAAGCCAACAAAGCCAACGACTGCACCAAGGATATGGGTCTTATTTACGAAGAACCCCACACCGACGGTAAGGGCTATAACTCCGAAAACTGAAAGGTATATTCCAAGGACTCCCATTTTGCCGTAGGGTTTGGGATCTCTTATAAACAAAAGTCTCTCAAATTCGAAGTGGGAATATTCACCATAGGTATCATAGAGTCTCTCAAGTTCATCCTCCTCTTCGTATGAGAGAGAATAAGCTTCTAAGGAGCCCTTTGTGATTGCCAGATTTCTGGCATCCTGCATGGTTTCGTCTATCTCGCTTCTTTCGGGAATTCGTCCGCTAAACTGGGCTTCAGCCTTAAGGAGGTTGTTCTGTCTCATTAAGACAGCTTCCTTTAGTTCAAGTAGTCTTGCTCTTCTGATTCTCTTTTCATCAGCGGCAATACAGATACTTCTTCTTGCCAAAAGGCCTTCTCTCTTCTCCTCAAGATTTGCTATCTCTTCCTTTGTGGCTCCGGAAAGTCTTCTTACTTCACTTATGGAACCGTCTATAACAGCCTTTTGTTTTATCTCTTCTTCAAGCTCTGTGGCTCTTCTTTTAAGGTTGACAAGTGAGTCTTTCTGAACCCTGGAATTAGCCGAAGATACGGCCTTTTTAAGCTTTGTGACAATACTGTCATATCCCGCATTTTCGTCTGTCTGTTCCACCAGTCTTCCCAGTTTCCTGTCGATGTTTTCCGTGGTCTCGTTATATACACAATCGTTCTGGGAAACGAAAGCGGTTCTCATAAAGGAGTCGGAATCTATTCCAAAGAGTTCCTCTCCGAGATTCATTACATCATAATCAGAGCTTTCAAGATTCGTGGCCTCGTCAATAAGGGAAGCTTCATCCACTCCCTCCTTATTTCCAAAGACACGGCTCACCTTGTAAGCTTTACCGTTCTTCTCAAAGCGGACACTTCCACCGTAGGTTCCTCCCTGCCAGGGAGAGAATCTTTTCCTCTCGTTTGAAAGCCCCTGCTTTCTCTCACCTTCAAAGCCGTAGAACATTACACGAATGAAAGCGGTAAGGGTACTCTTACCCCAGCCGTTCTCCTCGAGAATGTTGTTAAGGCCCTCCTCGAAGGTAAAGGTTCTGTCTTGCAGTTTTCCGAAGTTTTCAATGTGACAACTGAGTAATCTCATAACTCCCGCCTATTCAAAATCCTCTCCGGCAAATCCCTGAAGTCCGATCTTGATTATTGATGCCTTATCTTCGTCGCTTAATGATTCATCCTCTTCCACAGTCCTTATGAATTCTCCTCTTAAGGACAGGTCTTTTTTGAATGAATCAAGGTCAAGTTTTATCTTTGTGTTATCTTTTACCTTTAAAATATAGAATCTGTCGGCGAAATTATCCTCTATCATAGCGGTGTCAATCTCGCATTTAACGTCGACCTCGCCGGTCAAAACAATCCTGACAAGGTGTTTAGATTCTATGGCTATGTTGTCCAGGAAATCCCTGATTTTCTCCATGGTTTCGAAGGTTCCTGACACTCCCGTCACGTCAAGTTCTTCCTCGTAAAGCATCCTTGAAGCAAAGGGAATAAACTCATGGGTGTAGGTTCTTGAAACCTCATCTATATCAAGAAGAACGAAGCCGTGCTCGCCGCACTCATCGAATCCTCTTCCCTCAAGACAGCCCGGATAGCAGTAGGTGCATCTGGCGTCTATTTTCTCCTCTTTATAGGCATGAACATGTCCAAGGGCTATGTAATCGATACCCTTGTCCTTAAGCTCCTTAATATTGATATTTTCGGCCTTATCCTTGACTGCAGAGCCCGTAATCTGTCCATGGAGTGTAACTATGTTAAAATCCGCGGAATCAGGCTGCAATTCCAGGCATATATGCTTTGAATTACTCTGGGTCAGTTCTGCACCGTATAAGCAGATATTGCCTTCGCCCTTGTAATTTAATATGTATTTGGTCCAAGTATCATCAAAAAAATGGAGATTATCTGGTGGAACGTCCTCATCGGAAAGAACATTGTCCATATCGTGATTACCGCGAAGGTAATAGAACTCAATAGAAGGATTGGCAAGAATGGCGTTTGTAACGCCGGTTCTCGTAGAAACAAGAATACTGTCGGAATCAAACATGTCGCCCGCAATAATAATGGCTTCAACATCATTGTCGCGTGCGTAATCTACCATATTAAGGAAAGCCTTCAACAATTCTCGTTTGCGCTGCTTGGCAAGCTCACTTGGGAGAACGGAAGTCAGGCGTGAATCCAGGTGCAAATCTGCCAGATGGATGACTTTCATGCTATCCTCCGAAAACTTTTTTTACTATTATACACTACTTCCGGCCGTTTGGAAGTCTGAATTTTTAAAACTTTTTCAATGATTTTTGCGCAAAAAAACAGCCCGGATAAACCGGGCTGAAATTTATTCTGCTGTGTAGTTATCAAAATAACCCTGAATCAAAATTACGGGTGTGCCCTTGTCTCCGGAACCGGAGGTAAGGTCGCATAAAGAACCGATTAAATCCGTAAGCTGACGGGGTGTTGTACCCTGGGAAGCCATATTTCCCTTAAGGTTAGCATCCTTAGTCTTAATGGACTTCTCAATAGCCTCCTTAAGAGCCTGGCCTGAAAGGTTGGCAAAATCATTGTCTGCAAGGTACTTAAGCTTAAGCTCGTTGGGGGTACCGATGAGGCCGTCTGTAAATGCAGGAGAAACAACGGGGTCTGCAAGCTCCCAGATCTTACCCTGAGGATCTTTGAAGGCACCATCGCCGTAAACCATAACCTCTACGTGCTTGCCTGTCTTATCAAGAATCTCCTTCTGGATTGCAAGAACAAGATCCTTACACTCCTTGGGGAAAAGCTTAACCTTATCTTCTGTGGACTTGTTGGAACCTAAAAGACCGTACTTTTCATTGTATCCGCTGCCGTTAACGGATGAAGTCATGATATCGTCAAGGCCGAATACCTTCTTGGCTCCTGCCTCTTTAAGGATACGTTTGGTGCGAACTCTGGTGTGAATATCACAGTTGATTACACAGTCTGTATAGTTAAGGATTGTCTTTGCCTGGTTTGCAAAAATCACCTCAACCTCAGCACCGGCTTCTTTAATGATGTCTGAATAGTAAGCAACGTAGTCAACGCCGGTGAACTCGTGCTTATTCTCTCCGAAGTACTTTCTGTACTGCTCCAGAGTGAGGACGTCAGAGTAGGGATTGATTCCTGCCTCGTCAAGCTGATCATAGGTGATTAAAGCATTACCTACCTCATCTGAAGGATAGCTTAACATGAGGACAACTTTCTTGCAGCCCTTAGCGATACCTCTTAAGTTGATGGCAAAACGGTTTCTGGACAGAATCGGGAAAATAACGCCAACTGTCTCACCACCGAGTTTAGCCTTAACATCTGCGGCAATATCGTCTACTGTAGCGTAATTACCCTGTGAACGGGCAACAATACTTTCAGTAAGTGCAATAACATCTCTGTCTCTAAGCTCGAAGCCTTCGCTCTTAGCTGCCTCAAGGACATTGTCCACAGTCATTTTGACCAAATCGTCACCCTCTCTGATAATGGGACAACGAATACCGCGTGATACTGTTCCTACTCTTCTTTCCATCTCTACACTCCTATAAGTAAAATGTTTGTTCTAGACGTACTATACTTAAAAACGCCTGCCAGGTAATTATACCTTGGCAGGCGTTCTCGATTCAATATTACAGGATATACATATTCCTTATACTTTTCATAAGCTGTACTTATGGAGTCTATTGAATGGCTTTAAGCTTCTCTGCATTTGAAAGCATGCTCTCAACCACATCAAGTGTATCCTGTACAACACTCTGATTATTTCTTGTGGAATCACAGGTTGTTGTAGAGTGTGCGGAAACCTCCTCGGTGATTGCAGAGATGGTCTGAATACCCTCAACAATCTCTCCGTTGGCTGCAGCAAGAGTTGATACGATCTCAGTAAGAATATTGGAGTTGGTTCTTATCTGTCTGATGCTCTCAATAATCTTCTGGAAGCTTTCCTCAGCTGTGGTAGCTGCAGTGTTCTGGTTCTTATTACTCTCGATAAGTGTATTGATAGCGGAAACGACCTCATTCATCTTACCGGAAATGCTGTCGATAAGAGTGGAGATGTTTCCTGTTGCTGTCTGGGTCTGGCTTGCAAGGTTTGAAATCTCTGTTGCAACAACCGCAAATCCTCTTCCTGCGTCACCTGCTCTTGCTGCCTCAATGGAAGCGTTAAGTGCAAGGAGGCTTGTCTGGGATGCTACGTTGTTGATAAGTTCAACGATGCTCTCCATCTTTGCTGTGATATCCTTAAGCTCCGCAACCTCGTTCATAACGTCGTTTCCGGCGTTCTCTGAAACAACGGTCTGCTCCATAAGGATCTTCATGTTGTCACGTCCCTCGTGGCAGGCATCAACCGTAACCACTACGTTGTCACCGATATTTCCTGCTGCACCGGTAACCTTGTCTATCTGAGCCTGAATCTCCTCTGTCTTATAGAGCTGATTCTGAATACTGTCTGCTGTATCTGTGGTTCCTGTCTGAACCTCAGTCATGGCATCCAAAGTCTCCTGACTTGAAGTTACAAGAGTCTCCATCTTGACGGCAATCTCATTAACCTGTTCAATCATGGTTCCTGAAATCTCCATGATCTCAGAAAGCATGTTATTGGTCTTCTCACCGGCCTCATTAATAACCTCTATCTTCTCTTCATTGATTCTCGTTGAAATTTTGCTGACTGCAATGGAGAATGCAGCGAAGATAATCATAATGATAGCTTCAATCAGCATGGCGTCAACTTCACCGGGTGCCCATCCGTTTGTATATGACACATACACGCTGTGAACAACTGCCACTGATGAACATATAACGGATACCAATGTTGAGAACTTCACATCGTTATACATTCCCAAGAGTAAAAGCAGCGGAATGGCATAAACAAACACCAGTCTCTGGTTGGCTATAAAGCAGTTCACAGTATAGTAAAGACCAAAGCCCACTGCAATGAAATGCCTGATTAGTTCGGTGTCGGGATTGCCCTTGTAAAGGACCCAAAGAACAACTGCCAGAATAACAAGAAACGCTGTCAGAGCTATGGTGATAGCCGCAGTCTGATTGCCTACGATAAGAACGTAGATGTTGGCCAGAGAAAGCGCTGTGGCAATGACTGTGTACATAATGTTCGCAGCCTTGTTGACCACACCGATCCCTGTGGTTGATTGATTCATTTTACCCTCCTTTTGACTCACCCTAAGCAAGTCACGTAGTTTTCACTACTCGTATTTAGTTGTAAAACATATATCCAAGTCTACATTGCCGGGTATTCCGTCAACAGACCCTGAATCAGAGTATTGCCATATCTGGAAATCATAAGGGAAATAAATGCAGTCATCATAATAAGCGAACCACTTATCATAGGCTTCGAGCTTATCAAACTCTGCCAAAACCGCAAACATCTCCAAATTTCCATACAGCATGGGCGTGTAACCTTCCTCTGCTATCCTGTCAAGGAAAGCAATGGCACACTTGGTTCTCTCCTCAGCGGAAAGTGCGTTCATTCTCGCACTGTCAGGGGACATTTTCTCAAGGTCAAAAACGATAGGATATGTAATCATATCGCTGTAGTCCTTGACCAGGTCAATTACCCACTCCGCCTCCTCAACGGCCTCTTTCTCATTGATGGCCTGAGAGAAGAAATACACTCCTACACCTACTCCTGCTTTATACGCCCCTTGAATGTTATCGAGGGCCAAATCGTCCCCCGCAAACTTTCCTGTTTTGTATCCTCTGTAACCTGTACGGATGAAAGTAAACTCAACGCCGTCAGCCTTGGCCTTCTCCCAGTTGATTTCTCCCTGGTACTGAGAAACGTCAACGCCCTTGATGGATGAGATGGTGCCGTCGTTGTATGTAACTTCTCCGTCCTCTGCGAATTCCAGTTTGGATTCGTCGTAATTATGCTTCTTAAGGTCGTCTCTGATGGGAAGGAAATGGAACTTTCCTCCGCTGACAACCACAAGATCCTCAGGATAATAATGTCTTATAACCTTAATTGAGCTGTTGGTTTCAAGAAGCATTTCCTTCACATCCTTAAGCATGGTCTGCCTGGTGTCCTCTTCTGCTTCCTCAACGCTCTGGTTAATCTTAAAGTTAAGCTCTGTCTCTGTATATCTTGTGTTAAGCTCCTGCTCCAGCTCCAGAACCTGCTTCTCAAGCTCCTTCTGCTTCTCGTCCATAACATAGTACACACCAAGAAGGCTTACTCCCATAAGCCCGATGGTAACTAATATTATGATAAGAGCTTTCACCCATGTTTTCTTCATCTAACCCTCCGAAATAAGGGGTATTATCCGTTAATTTCCCCAAGATATTCCTCGGCTCTCTTTGCCCTCTCAGTGCCGGGGAACTTGTCGATTACTGCCTGATATGTCTCAGCTGCCTTCTCGTCATTCTTTGCTCTTCTGTAGGCGTTTCCTAAAAGGAACAAAGCATCCAGGTTCTCTTCATCGTAAAATACTGCCTGCTCCAATTCGTCGATGGCCTGCTCAAACTGGTCATTTCCGAAATACTGGTAGCCTGTCTCGTAGAACTGGGCTGCAATTCCGGGACCTACTGTCTTAAGCACTGTCGCATAAAGCTCCTTGAAGGCATCTGATGTGGCTTCAATGTCAACTTCATTGGCAATCTCCTGAACCAAAGGAGAAATGGTCTCGATATCATTGGGATCTGCAATATATGTGGTGGCTGCGGTCAAAAGCTTGTCGATGGACTCGATGGTTCCGCCTTCTCCCACATATCCGTCTAATTGTCCGTGTAAGGATTCAGCCTCTTCTTCAAGGTTTGCAACCTGTGAGGTAAGCTCCGTAATCTGGGCAGTCTTGGCGTCAAGCTGCTCTCCGTAGGCTCTTACTTCATCCTGGTACTTGCTCTGCTCGGAAGAAATGATTCCGGGTCTGATAAGGAAAAATGTAGCAAGTGAACCTAAGGCAATACCAACCGCAATGTATAAAAGAACGGATGCGCCCATTCCGGAACGGGGCTCTTTCACATTGGCAGGCTGAATGATGATTTCGTTGTCCGAACGGTATCTGTGCACTTCCTCAGTCTTGGGCTGATTCTTTGCGCCGCCCTCGTCGGGCATCATCATCTTGTCTATCTCTTTAAGGTAACGAAGGCTTAAGGTGTTGCCCTTATCGATGGCGAGACACTTGTCGCACTCTCTCTTTGCCTTCTCCCACTCTTCGTCGTTGATATACAAAAGCGCAAGAAGCTGATGAGCCCTGATGAACTTAGGGGTCATGGAAAGGACCTTCTTAAGCTGAATTACAGCCAAATCAAGGCAGTCCTGCTGACAGTAAGCCAGAGCCTGGTTATACTTCTTGATGCTTTGGTTTATGGTGTCGAGCTTTGATGTATTGCTCTGAACCATGTCTATATAAGTGTTGGCAACATTCTTGGCGGGACGGATGTTCTTGCTTATTACCCACTCACTTAAGGCTGCGCAAACTTCACCCATCTCAAAATAGACAAGTCCCAAAAGGTTTCTTGCCTCAATGTTGTTCTTGTTAAATTTCAGTGATTGTCTTAAGGAAACAATGGCCCCGGATAAATCTCTTACGTTTGCTTTGGTAAGTCCGTCATTATAGAAACGGTTAGAGGCCATGATTATCTTCTTGTATAGGGTGACATCCACTCCGCAGGAAGTACAAAAGCTTTGCTCTGAGAGGATGCTTCCGCAATTATAACATCTCATTGCCTGTCCTCATTATTCTTCGTTTGTAACTTCCTTAACCATCTTCACAAAAAGATCGGACATGTCTGTCAAATCCTGGTTATAAATGGCATCCTCAACCTCTTCAACTTCAAGGCTTGGATGAAACTTCAATAATTCTTCCTCGAAATTAATCATATCTTATCTCCTCAGAGTCCCAGATAATCAAGTATCTCTCCTGCCAGGTACAAGGAACCTGCGATATAAATCACATCGCCCTCCTCTTTCCGGCTTTCTGCTTCTTTATATGCTTCTTTTACGGAGGCAAAAACTCCTACTTCTCCGCATCCTGCCTTCTTAAACAGTTCGGCAAGTTCTTCCGCCGTAACGGTTCTTGGGTTGTCTATTGATACGACATCAATACTTTCAAAGAGGTGGCTTGTAACGATATCCTCCACCATCTTGTCGTATTCCTTGTCTTTCACAACACCAAAAATCAAGCGTCTCTTTCCTTCAGGTGAATTAGCGGATACGCTTTCAATAAATGCCCTGATTCCGTCCTCATTGTGAGCTCCGTCTACGAAGACTCCCGGAAGGACCTCATCCATGCGGGCTTTCCAATGTGTTTCCCTTACAGCCTTCTTAAGAATCTCCGGTGAGAGCTTGCTTTCATCAAACATAACTTCCAGTGCTCTTAAGGCCAGAGACGCATTTTCAAGCTGGTACAATGCGGGCGTACCTGCTGTAAGTCTAACACTACTATAATACCGAGAAACATAATAAAAATCAATGTTTTTATTGTGAACGGCTTCCAGCGAAAAGTCCTCTTTTGTTATGGGAAAAGCGGGGCAGGAAAGCTCTTTGGCCCGCTTCTTTATAACTGCTGCCGCCTCATCCACAAGGGCATCGTAAACCACAGGTACATTCTCCCTTAAGATTCCTGCTTTCTCCCCTGCAATCAACTCCAGAGTATCCCCAAGATATGCCATGTGATCATAGCCTATTCTTGTGATTATGTTTATAACCGGATCCTCCGTAATGCTGGTGGCATCAAGCTTACCCCCAAGGCCTGTCTCAAGAATGAGATAATCCGGTTTTTTATCGGCAAAGAAAAGCATTGCCATAAAGAAAAAGTACTCAAAAAACGAAGGGTGATACCCACCGGGCGTAAGATGCTCTTTTACCTTGTCAAAATAGGTTATAACCTCATCATCGGTAATGTCTGCATCTTCGTACTTGATTCTCTCGTTAATCTTCACAAGGTGAGGGGATGTGAAAATTCCCACAGTGTACCCCATGGCCCTTAAAGCAGTACGCAAATAAGCACAAACGGAACCTTTTCCGTTTGTGCCGGCCACATGTATAATTTTCATCTGTGAAGTGTTGGGGAAAAGCTCCTTGTAAAAAGCTCTGGTGAGCGCAACGGTGTGCTTACCCGCAAATTTGGGGATATTTAAAAGATAATCTGTTGTTTCTTGGTAGTTCATCAATAGGCTCGGTCTACAAAACCAGTACTTCGCTCTGAACCCTTCCGCCTGCCTTAAAATATCTCATGTAAGAGGTATCTTTATCTATGGGCATATTCGACGTCTCGATACTGATGAGGACGCCTGCGTGAACAGGTCCCTTGATCTCGATTTTGGACCCCTTTCCCTTTTCAAGTATCATTTTGTAAAACTCAATATCCGAGCGAATGGTATCCAGGTTTCTGTAAATGGCGTTCTTTCTCTCCTCAAGCTCCGGGAGCTTGGTTTCAAGAGCCTTGGCCTTCCAGTTCTTCTGAGCCTTTGCCTGAATGATCTCGGTCATCTCGGCAACAACCTGCTGAAGCTTCTCAGTCTGAGCCTTCTCCTCGTTGGTAAGTCTTACAACCTCCTCGTAGGTCTTGGGCTCATAGCCTGAGTGGATAATGGTCTTAATCTCGGTATTGTTTCCGGCAGAACCTGAAACTACTCCAAGCATTCCGTGGACGTATCCTCCGATGATTCTGCCTTTTCCTCCGGTGGCTATAACCTTGCCGCTGGCATTGACATGACTGTCAAGGATAGCGTTGGCCTCAACGTTTCCGCCTGCATCAACATTGCAGTACTCAAGGAAGTTTGAGAAAATGTTTCCTCTTGCGGAAAGTTTGGCATTCTGGCTGCCTGTTACACCTTTGGAAATTATGATATCGCCGCCTGCAAAAAGTGATGCAGCCGCAGCGGTTCCGTTTATAATAATGTTTCTGCCTGCTCTTAAAGTAACGCCTGATTCCACGTTGCCGTTTACGATAATGTCACCGTAGAACTCGATCTTGCCTGTGAGATAATCCACATCTCCTCTTATCTCATGGGTTCCCTGAATATCAATTCTGTCACCCTTAAGCTCAACCTTGCCGTCGATGAGGGATACATAAATATCGGGATCCTCCTCGTTGGAAATATTCATTCCCTTTAGAGGCTTCAAATCCTTAACGGGTGCAGGCTTGATAACATTGCCTCTTACATCCGTTCCCTCGGTTCCCGCTACGGCATGATGGTAAAGTGCAAGCTTATCACCGGTCTTAACGTTCTGGAGCATATGCATGGCCTGATAATCCACGCTTCCGTCTTCCAAAACCTTGGGACCCGTATGAGTGTCGGGTGAGAAGAAATACTCGTAGTATCCGTCGTTACCTTCAACCATAGGAGTTCCGAAGGCAATCTCCTCTTCCCTGTCATACATGCCTGCAATGAGCATACCGTTAATGCGGCCCATTTCAACGCCGTAGGTTACCCCGTTCTCATCGATGAAGTCCATAATATCGTCAATATCGTAAGGGTCGGCTCCCTCCTCAGGGGTGCCGAGAAGAAGGTATGCAGTCATTCCGTCCTCAGAAATTCTGACATACGAATCAGCCCCCAAAGGAGATTGGGGAATTACCTCTTCTTCACTTTTAGCAATCTCCTCCTGTGCGCTGGCTATCTTCTCAAGAAGCATATCCAGCTGTGCGCTCTCACTGGAGGCCTCGTTCAATTCCTTTGCGATTTCTGCCGCAGATTTCTCTTCTTCAGCAGGATTCACGTCAGAGGGATTTACGTCAAACTCGCCCATTTGGATACCCCGATTTGAAACAGGTTTACAGGTCGTACTTCGCTGACTTTATTATAGTGCTATTTGGCAAGTTGTTGCAAGCGGTTCTTTACCTGAGAAAGCATGTTGGTATACTTCTCAAGTTTGTCCTTTTCTTCCTGAATTTTGGCTGCGGGAGCCTTGGATACGAACTTCTCGTTCTTAAGCATTCCGTCGGCTCTCTTTATCTCGCCTTCAAGTCTTGCAGCCTCCTTGTTGAGTCTTTCAATCTCAGCCGAAATATCAACAAGTTCAGCAAAAGGAATGTAGATTGTAGCGCCGTTAATCACTACTGAAACTGCGTCGTCTGCAATGCCTGTCTTATCAGACTGAATGAATACTTCTGATGCATATGCAAGACTTGCGAAGAAAAGCTTGCCCTCTTCAAAGGTGTTTCTGATGCCTGCATTGTCGCTTACTACGTAAACTGCAGCCTTTCTTGAAGGAGCAACGTTCATCTCGGTTCTTACGTTTCTGATACCTCTAACGGCTTCCTTGATGGTCTCGATTGCATTTTCTTCCTTGGCAAAAGTCTTAGACTCCTCATATTTAGGCCATTCGGATATCATAATGGACTCTTCTTCGTCCTGAAGGTTGCAGAAGATTTCCTCTGTGATGAAAGGCATATAAGGATGAAGGAGTTTAAGTGCTCCAATAAGTGTTGTCTTAAGGGTCCAAAGAGCTGCGTTCTGGCTTGTGGCATCGTCTGAGTTGTAGAGTCTGGGTTTTACCATCTCGATGTACCAGTCACAGAACTCATCCCAGATGAAGTCGTAAACCTTCTGAACTGCGATACCAAGCTCGAAGGAATCCATGTTGTCGGTTACATCCTTAACCAGAATATTGAACTTTGAAAGGATCCACTTGTCCACAGGCTGAAGGTCAGCGTCGTTGGGGATACTTACGTTTTTGCCTTCCATGTTCATCATAATGAATCTTGACGCATTCCAAACCTTGTTGGCGAAGTTTCTGCTGGCCTCAACTCTTTCCATGTAGAAACGCATGTCGTTGCCGGGTGCGTTACCGGTGATGAGAGTGAGACGAAGGGCATCTGCGCCATACTGGTCGATGATTTCCAAAGGATCGATACCGTTTCCTAAGGACTTACTCATCTTTCTGCCCTGGGAGTCTCTCACAAGGCCGTGGAAAAGTACGGTCTTGAAAGGCTTCTCGCCCATCTGCTCGAAGCCGGAGAAAATCATTCTGATAACCCAGAAGAAGATGATGTCGTAACCGGTTACGAGTACGTCTGTGGGATAGAAATACTTAAGGTCCTCTGTTTTCTCGGGCCAGCCAAGGGTTGAGAAAGGCCATAATGCCGATGAGAACCAGGTATCAAGTGTATCGGGATCCTGTGTGAAGTGTGTGCATCCGCACTTAGGGCAAACGTCGGGCATTTCCTTTGCTACGATTACCTCTTTACACTCGTCACAGTAATATGCGGGAATTCTGTGGCCCCACCATAACTGTCTGGAGATACACCAGTCTCTGATGTTGTCGGTCCAGTTAAAGTAGGTCTTCTCCATTCTCTCGGGGATGAGCTTGATGTCGCCCTCTTTAACTGCCTTAACAGCGGGCTTAATAAGCTCGTCCATCTTAACGAACCACTGCTCTTTTACAAGGGGCTCGATGGTTGTCTTACATCTGTCGTGGGTACCAACGTTATGGGAGTAGTCTTCGATTTTAACAAGAAGACCCATCTCGTCAAGCTCCTTAACGATCTGCTTTCTTGCTTCATAACGGTCCATTCCTGCGAACTTGCCGCCGTTTTCGTTGATGGTGGCGTCGTCGTTCATGATATTGATAATGGGAAGGTTGTGGCGCTTTCCTACCTCAAAGTCGTTGGGGTCATGAGCGGGTGTGATTTTAACAACACCTGTACCAAACTCCATGTCAACGTAAGAGTCCGCAACGATGGGAAGCTTACGTCCGATGAAAGGAAGGTATACGTCTCTTCCGATTAACTTCTTGTATCTGTCGTCGTCAGGGTTTACTGCAACTGCGGTATCACCAAGCATTGTCTCGGGACGGGTTGTTGCAAACTCCAGGAACTCAGTCTTGCTAACCTCTCCGTTCTCGTCAAAGAGGGGATACTTAATGTGCCAGAAATGGCCTGCCTGATCCTCGTACTCAACCTCTGCGTCAGAGATGGAAGTATTACAAACAGGACACCAGTTGATGATTCTTGCGCCCTTGTAAATCCAGCCTTTCTCGTGCATCTTGCAGAAAACTTCGGTAACGGCCTTGTTGCAGCCCTCATCCATGGTGAAACGCTCTCTGTCCCAGTCACAGGATGAGCCCATCTTCTTAAGCTGGTTGATGATTCTGGAGCCATACTGCTTCTTCCACTCCCAGGCTCTCTCAAGGAACTTTTCTCTTCCGAGGTCGTGCTTGTCGATACCCTCTTCTTTGAGCTTCTCGATAATCTTAACTTCAGTAGCGATGGAAGCATGGTCAGTACCGGGCTGCCAAAGTGCATTGTAGCCCTGCATTCTCTTGTAACGGATAAGGATATCCTGCATTGTATTGTCAAGAGCATGGCCCATGTGAAGCTGTCCTGTGATGTTTGGCGGGGGAATCACAATTGTAAAGGGAGTTTTGCTGTGATCCACCTCAGCGTGGAAATACTTCTTCTCAAGCCATTTCTCGTAAATTCTGTCCTCTATGCCCTTGGGGTCATAGGTCTTAGCAAGTTCTTTTGCCATCTTCGTCTCCTTTCCTATGTGCAGTTGGGGACATGCCCCGATTGCACCAAAAACAAAAAAATCGCCCTCTGCCGACTCTCGTCAGCAAAGGGCGTCTCATTTAATGTTACGCGGTACCACCTTTGTTCACAGCTTGCGCTGCCTCAGTGACTCCTATCAGAGTCCGATTCGTTAACGGGAATCAATCGTGCAGGGCTACTGTTTATTGGAGCCTTCGGCTCCGGTTCACTCTGCCGGCTTGGAAGCTACCTTCGACATTCCTTCCTTCAAACCGCCTTCCAGCTGAGATTGTCTCAAGCGGTTCTCTCTGTTAAGGGGTAATGCTTACTCCTCTTCGTCATCGCCTTTAAAGGGTGTTTAATTATCTAGTACTATAGCGAAGTCTGTTTGAAATGTCAAGAGTTCTTCCATTCCATACAGTTTCTATATTTTACTGTTAAAATATTCTTGTGTAACTTGGAGCTGGTTTTTGAGAATCATTTTCCACATCCCTGAATGAATCTCGCCGCTTCCCTTTGACACTTTGGTTCTTCTGATTGAGCCATCAGCGTCGATTTTTCTGTAAAAATAGTGGTCTGTATCCTTATACAATTCCCAACCGTCCCTGTCGCAAAAGCGCTTTAATTCCTTCCATTTAGGCACAAACTATTTCCTCCCCTATCGCATCGCTTTTCTGCATGAGGAGGGCCTTCATAACATAAGGAACATGGTCTTTTCGATTAGGGGCATGGGAATACAAAGAGTAATTCTCATAATACTCTTCGGCATATTCAAGAATCGCAGATCCCATTTCCTTTTTGGCAAGTTCGATTGTTGCTCCGTTTACAACAAGATCAATCTCGTTCAAAGAGAGTGAAACACTGCCATCTTTTTCTTTACAAGAAGAAGCGGTAAAGCGATATCCACTAAGCAACGCAAGCATGGTTGCATAGCTTGAAAGGACCATCTCATCACGTGTACGCTTAATAAACTGCGGTTTATCGCGGATTACACTATCACATACACTACTCCATTCCTTACGCACTACTGTCGCCTGTTCTACTCGCATTATGATTTCTCCTTTCAGAGTTATTTACTAACACCATAATAGCACAGTGTGTGCATTATGTAAATAGTGTACACTTTGCACATTTGCATTTTAGTAGATTACCACTAGGCCATCGGTCCCTAAGTTTTTTAGTTATGGTCCTTGTATAGCATAACTCCATCTTTTTCAATGTTCATGAAATATGGATACCATGATTTCTTCTCCTCAAACTCCTTCAGTGGGAAACAAGAGAAGTTAACTACAGCAAATGTCTCTATCCCGATATCTGTTGCAATATCTGTAAGTATGTCGTCATACTTCCGGCTTTCGACCCTATCACAAGCTGTCAAAATCGCAATATCTACATCTGAGTTCTCATTATAGTCCCCTCTGGCGCACGACCCGTAAAGAATAATCTTCTTACAATCTTTTCCCATATCCCCCGGTCTCAAGAATCCTTTCCTTCAATCCTGCAACACCCTGGAACCCTTCTGCCATCAGTGTTTCTGCCGCTTTGGAAAGGGCGGATTCAAATCCTGCTGCCACCTCATCAAATATCTTCAAGGTCTGATTCATGGTCATGCCTATTTCATCAGAAGCATTGGCAAATGTGCTTCTGTTCATCCTTCTGATGTCCAGTTCATCGCCGATGAAGAAACTCATTTCATTTGCCATGTCATAAACACCGGTTGCCACGATGTCATAGACAGGTGCCAGGGAAATCTGCCTGAGATTCTCGCCATAAAGCAGCGAATAATTCTTAATGTGGCAGTCCGTGTTTCCGATTAAGAAGTTAAAGCAGATAAGTTTCCAAAGTTTATTCTGGGCTGCGATGGGATCCGTGCAGTTTCTCCTTATCAGTTCGAACATACTTCGAAGGTAACCGCTGTTAGTCTTCTCATATTTCTCTGATGCAGGGATGCCCAATGCCTGAGCAAAATCCTCCTGATGCAATCGGCTTGGAATCTCCAGTTTTCCAATTCTTCCTTTGCCGGTAAAATCTCTGTCATATCTCCTCGTTGCATAAAGAATCTCTGAATCCTCACCGATTCCGGTGTTGATAATAAAGCTTTCAGGTACATCTATTCCAAGTTCTTTTGCTGTCAGCATACATATCTGCTCATTTAGAACCATCTTGGAAAAACGCACGTGGCTCTGTTTAACAATGTGTGTACTGGGGGCATTCCCCTTCGGCAAGTACCAAGCGCCGGAGGGTTCATCGTAGAATAGTCCAACCTTCCCGCTGGCGCCTGCAAGAGAAAGGTGGGTTTCCATCAGAATCTGCGTGGACCTGCTGGCTCCCTCTGCTGCCAGTTCTTTGACTTTATCCATGGAAAGAAGTTCATATCCATCCTCTTCCTCTTTATTCCCATTCTCCATAATCTTTATGGCGCCTATGCACTCTCTTCCAAGAACTGACAATATGGAGAGATAATCGTTTTCATCAGTTTTAATCCAATCCGCCACTGCCCTTCTTGAAAAGCCTTCCGGAAGAAGTCCTTCAAAGAAATTTTTGGTTCTCTCCGGCGAAAAGATTTCTCCGGACAAGGGCAAGGATATTGATATGGGATGACTGTCCGATGATTCCAAATATGCCTTTGAATACTGAAAGCAAGCATCAACAGATGAATTCCCCACTATATTTCCCACATGGCAAAAGCTGCCGTTAATCTCCAAATAAACTCCAAGATTTCTCATAGGCTACCCTCTCTCTGTAAGTTCTACATCGATTCCCAAAAGATTCGCAAGTTGAATGGCCTTCCCCAGTTCTATGGTTGCTTTGCCATTCTCCAGATCAGAAATGTAGCTTGCGCTGATTCCGCTTACTTCACATATGTATTTCTGGGTGTAACCCATTTTCTTACGCTGTTTCTTTATGACTTCACCAAATGTATTTGCGTCAAAAACCTTCATGGTTCTCCTTTCATAGCCGTACGGCTATATGAGTGGTTTGAGGGCATAAATATAGCCGTTCGACTATATTCCTATGTTTCTATTATAAATATAGTCGTACGGCTATGTCAATACTATTCTAAGCTTGTACTTCCCGTTCCCTCTTTAACGTCAAATACCACCTTACCACCGCAGTTCCGATGATGATCACATATCCGATAATGCTCAGGTACGACGGCGTCTCGCTTAAGAAAATCATGCCAAGTATGGCAGCGAAGATAACCTGGGTGTAATCGAATACCGAAATCTCCTTGGCAGGAGCAAATTTATATGCCGTGGTTATTGAGAACTGACCAAGGGATGCGGAAACACCTGCCATTACAAGGCAGAACCATTGCCAGCCTGTCATGGGCACAAAACCAAAAATCAGGAAGGGTGCCGTTACAAGGCATGAGAACGCTGAGAAACAGAATACAATTATTGGTGTTCTCTCTCCCTTGCCTCCAAGACGTCTTACAAATACGTAAGCAGTTCCTGCTCCAAAGCCTCCGTAAAGGCCAATCAGTGCGGGTACCACCGACATATCTCCGCCGGGACGGATAATGAAGAGTGCTCCAATAAAAGCAATTATGGTTGCCACAATATCCCTTACCTTTGGTACTTCCTTAAGTAAAGGAATGGAAAGGAGTATAGCGAAAAAAGGTGATAGCTTATTCAGCATGTTGGCATCCGCTATTCCAAGCCTGTCTATGGCATAGAAATTACAGATTAAACCACTGGTACCAAAGATGCACCTGAAGGCTATGTCTCCATAACTGGTTTTCTTTATTTTGAATTTTTCGGGGGATCGAAGGAGCGCAACCGTTGCCACCACTGCTGCCACTGCATTTCTGAAGAAGGCTTTCTGCATGGTGGGCAAATCTCCCGAAATCCTTACGAAAAATGTCATAAAAGAGAATCCTAGTGCAGCCGCCAGGATGCACAGGATTCCCTTGATGTGATTGTTTGTTACTTTTAAGTTTCGCATTTCAAATTCTATAACGCCGCAGCGACCTTTCTGTATAAGGGGGCTTCAACCCCATATTTATCCGCAAGTCTTACAACCTCATAAACAAGGCTGTCCATCTCGGATTTCTTACCTGCCATAACGTCACGCTGCATGGAAGTTGTGGCGGTTGGTACAAGGCTGTCCATAATCTTTAAGTTTCTCTCCACAAGATCCTCTTCAAACTCGATTCCCATGGCTTTGCCGATTTCACTGACCTCGGCAATCAAACCTGCGAAGAAGTCTCTTGCTTCCCCGGGCTTTTGCATGTCACCTGAAACTACTCCAAGGTACAAGCCGCAGGCCCCGGCAGGAGAAACATACGAGAATTTTACCAAAACATCTCTTACTATATTCTCGGAGTAAATTCCAAGGATGTCGGCTTCGTTAAGCTCCTTCTCGATTTCCTTTAATTCATTGCGAAAATCAGCTTTATCTCGCACGCCGAAAATCACTCTGAAGATTCCGCCGTTCATCTGAATAACTCCTGGCTCCTTAAGCTCTGCAGCCACATAGGTACAGCCGTCGGTAACCAGGGAATCGGGGATACTCTTTTGTATCTTTTCGCCGATACCAAAGCCGTTAAGAATAGGGATGATAATTGTATTTTTGCCTGCTACTCTCTTTATATCGGGAAGAACCGCGTCCAAAGAATAGCCCTTGACGCACGCAAAAATCACGTCCGGCGTGTCGTTGTAGTCCCCAAATTCGCAGGCTTTAAAGTTCGTTACAGTGAACTCGTCCTCGGGACGGAGAACCTTGATGCCTTTTTCCTTCATGACCTTTAAATTCTCGCCTCTTACGATGAAGGTCACGTCCTTGCCCGCCTTCGCAAGATATGCACCTGTGGGGCCGCCTGTCCCGCCCGCTCCGACTACCAGGTATTTTCTCATCTGTTTACTCCCTTCACTTAGTGTTGTCTGTATTATTGTTTGTGTTATTACTCTGATATCAAATTTACTCTGACATCAATTATATGACAAAAACGGCAGGTTATCACCTGGGTTTACAGTGCTGACAAGGGGAAAACCCCTTAGCTGTTATATCAGCTGCAGGCAAATTAGTGTCGATTCTGTTCTCAGTATCAATTCTACCCACATCTTTACAGTCTTTATAGTGAAACTTCATTGTGTGGGTGTTTAGCACATACTGACCTCCGGGCTCGTTTGTAATTCCTTCAAAGCTGCTAGGGGTTCCGGTTGGCAATGACCTGTCCATATTCCCGGTATCCCCCACATCATTCACTATAAAAGGCGTAGAAGTAGGTGTGGGAGAAGGCGTAGGTGTAGGCGTGGGTGTAGGCGTTGCTGTTGCCCCTGCATGAGCCTGCTCACCATATGTTTTTCCGGTTCCCGTACCTGCTGCCCAGGTAGTGGAAGGCTCTGTGCTCCAGGTAAGGTTACTTCCATCGGAAGTGACCGTAACTGTACCTTGCTCATCTGTCCTGAAAACACTTACGTTCTTTGCCTTAAGCTTATCAAGGACTTCCTTGGTAGGATGACCATAGTCGTTGTTCTTCCCACAACTAATCACAGCATATGTGGGATTAACAGCATCCAGGAAAGCCTGGGAAGTTGATGATGCGCTTCCGTGATGGTTAACTTTATATACGTCGGCAGAAATATCCATTCCGTTCTTTATTATGTCTGCCTCGGCATTTGTGGTCGCATCTCCTGCGAAGAGGAAGCGATTTTCACCATGCTCTATTATGATTCCTATGGAAGAATCATTGGGATTATCGTATGTGTTATTTGGAGCAATTACTTTGATCACAGCATCCCCAAGATAATACTCATTCCCGGGCTTAGGAGTATAGTAGTACACGTCTTTTTTCCTGATTGTGTCCATCAATCTGGTGTAAACATCATTGGTCTTAACGAAGTCACTCATCCAAATGGCATCTATTTTCACGTTATCGATAACTGAAGCTGCACCGCCGATATGGTCTGAATCAGGGTGGGTAAGCATCAGGAAATCCAGGTTTTCGACATTTTGCTTCTGCAATAATTTCAGTCTAACCTCAGATCCTTTGGTGGTTTCTCCACAGTCTATTAGTAAAGAGTGCCCACCACATTTGACTAAGGTGCAGTCCCCTTGGCCTATATCATAAAAAATTACCTCCATAGGCTCGATGTCCGATGTTGACGGTTTTTTCCCGGGTGTTGTCGGCTTAGGAGATGGCGTAGGGGTTCCGGTTCCTGTAGGTGTGGGAGTTACCGTTGGTGTCGTAGTAGGTGTCGGCGTTGTGCTATTTCCACCTGTTCCCCCGCTTCCAGAAGTGCTGTTGCTACTGGTGTTGGTTCCGCTTGGAGTTCTAAATGTACCGCCTACATCGCTTCCCTCAAATTCTCCGCCGTTATACATGGCATCTGCCAGCTTGGCAATTCTTTCATCGTCACTATAATAAGCCTCAGGAATTACATCCTGAGGCTCATTGCTTACAGCAAGATTCTCTTCTCTATTTTGCTCACTGAAATACTGTCCACCCAAGCTGCCGTCAGAACCGGGATTGGAAATAAGTGCACCTTCAGAGCTCGCACCGCAGCCCGAGATAATAAATGCAGCTATTCCTAGAATTGCTATTGCCTGTTTTCTTCCAAACATAGGAACTCACCAAGTCCTTTTGGGGTTTTACATTTCTGCATTTCAGTAGTACGCGCCGTCGAGGTTGTACTACTGAATTCAACATTCCCGCATTTCAGTAGTCCAGCACGTTGAAAATTATACTAATGAATTCAACATCCTTATAATTTCAGTAGTACACGCCGTCAGGGTTGTACTAATGAATTCAATAATTCTATATTTCAGTAGTACAGCACGTTGAAAATTATACTAATGAATTCAACATCCTTGCTATTTCAGTAGTACACGCCGTCGAGATTGTACTAATGAATTCAATAATTCTACATTTCTGTAGTCCGCCACAGCGAAATCATACTACCAAATTCAAAATTCCCACATTTCAGTAGTCCATCCCACCAAATTCACACTGTAGACCCCCGCAAGAAGCCGTCCTCCCTCACTTTATCAACTTACAAATCTTTTCTTCCAAGTAATTCCTCATAAGTAATGAAAATATCAATATACCCTGCGGCATAAGGGCCCATCTCGTAAGGAGGATAGTAATAATATATGCCATCCTCGGCAAAATCCACGGTACCTCTGTCAAGCTCTGCATATTCATATGCGTCATTGAATACAGTGTCTGCATCGGCCGCGTAATAAGGCGATTCACCGTTTTCGTATTTGAGGAAGTCCTCTTTGGTCTTGTATGCCACAAGGGCTTTAAAGTCCTCGTTAGTCATGGTGTAGAAATCCTCGAGCGTTTTTTCCTCACCGTTTTCAAGGTCAAACAGGTGCTGATCACGCATGGGCATGCCGTGAGCGCCGCCGCCAAACCAGCAACCGCCCATGTCCACTGCAAGATACTTATCATTGATGATTCTTACGGCTGACACGGTGTAGTCGTCGGTAATGGTGTACCAGGTGGGATGCTCCTGGTGTTCCGTACAATCGGATCCATAGTAGTCATCGCCGTCGGTGCTATAAGAAAGCTCCCTGTCCTGAACATCCTTAAGGGTCTCGTTTATCTTGTCTGCGTTCTTTGAGTACTTGCTGTCAAGTTCAAAGCGCTCCGCATATATTTTTACCAAAGGGGTGCCGCAATTGGGGCAGGTGTCCACTATGGAGGTTGAGCTGATTTTACCATAATTAAAGATATCGACGGTGGAAACGGGACAGTCAATGTCGGTGTAGGTCGCCACACCGTTGCTGCTGTCGATTCGCATCCACTTGGTGGCGCCGTCGTTGTAGCAAATGGCGTACATCTTATCGCCGTAGAGCTTAAAGTCCTCAACGCCCGGCTGAATGCTGACTCCCGGAATGCTCTTCGCCTCGTAAAGGGCCGTGGTGAGCCCCGACTCCGCGTTGTACTTAAACACGTGGTTTATCTTTATTCCGTAGCTTTCCTCGTCCTGAGTGTAGTAATAATAATCGTTTCCGTTTCGGCCGATGGACTGAATCAGGCTCCAGTCGTCGGAAATCTGGTTCAGGGCCTTGCCGTCCACATCATAGATAAAAGCGTCGGCCACTCCTGTGTCGTAATTGGAATTTATGAAAAACATGTGCCCCTTGCTGTACATGTTGATGTAACCGTCTTCGAAGTTGACCATGGGGGTGGCAGCTCCTCTGTCGTCCATCATCACGTAGCCGTTGTCGCTGCTTCCGAGGATATAGCCGCACTCGTGCATGGTGCGAGTGAAGCAATCCTGGCTATAGTTCATGACCCTCGATGAGCCGTTGAGTCTCACGCCCATAACCTGCGCGGATTCGAAAACGTTGTTGTACTCGGAATCCTTCTCGGTAAAAGCGTCTGTAATCTCCTCATACACAAACTTCTTCTCGCCGGCGCCAAGATACTTACCGTTTTCGTCATAGCCAAAGCTAAAGTCTACGTAGATGGCGCCCTCGTAATAATCGGTTGACATAACATAGTATTCGTAGGGCAGTTTCACGATAGGGTAGATTTTTAAGTCATCTTCTTTTACAGCAAAAACAGAGTACTGATACTTGTCGCTGTCGTCGCAGGGAACCGTGTCTCTGAAGAATAAAAATCCGTCACCCTCGGCCACTAAAGTGCATCTATAATAGCTTTCATCCGTGCAAAAACAGTATTGCTCCTTTTGGTCTTCGGGGACCTTTTTTGCAAGTTCTTCTCTGTCGATGGTTTTAAGCTTGTTGCCCTCAGAGTCAATGATATAGATAAGGTTGCCTTCGTAGCCCTGGGTAAGGGCGTAGGTTTCAATGTGTTCGGGCTCTGCCGGTTCCGTGGTTTCTGTGGGGTTCGCGGCGGACTCGGCTTCGGTGGAGGCTTCTGTGTTGTCAGTGTTTTGTGGTTGGTTATCTGTGGTTTCGGCGGGCTTGTTGCCGCATCCTGCGAACCACATGACCATAATAAATGTAATAAAAAGCCCTGTGAACTTCAGTACTTTCCTCTTCACTTGTGTATCCCTCCTATATCCACTCGTAATCTCCGCCTGTTATGGCAAGGCTTAAGAGCACGTCGTATTTTTCCACATCTTCTCCCTCAACCATCTGGATGAGTTTGGCCGCCTCTGAGGCTTCGGGCATCTCGTCATCAGGCCCGATTTCCATGTCAGGCTCCTCCCCGCAATATGGGCAGGTGATCCTGGGAGCAATCTTTATATCAAGAAAGCGTGTCCCGCAATCTTCGCATTCATAAAATCCGGCACGCTCAGTGCCATCCGGTACGTAAAACATGGTGTTTCTCCTTTTTATGACATCATTATCATATTACCAAATTGCGCCTTTTTCCACAACCTTTGGTGCAGGTTGGGGACAGACCCCTTTTTGCACCGTGCAATTTGGGGACTGCTTGGTTTGTCAACCAAGTGCAACACTTTCTGAATAAACTTCAGCCGGTGTTCTCCACCCCAAGCACCTTCTTGGTCTATTGTTAATTAAATCGACTATTCTTTGAAATTCCTCTTCGGTTATTTCTCTGAAG
>JAFZSQ010000052.1 GCA_017619295.1 Lachnospiraceae bacterium | reverse complement strand
GAGTTCGAGCCTGACGCCCCCAACTACACACCCAGGATTTCCGCACTTCTTCACAATGAGGAGGACTTCTTTTTTGAGATGTCCATCTTAAAGAGCAACGACGGAGACCCTGCATCCTGCAACAGATACACATATTCTTATAAGAATCCCAAGGCAGGCGAGGGAAGATTCATCCACACATACATGGGAGACGGTAACCCCCTTCCCAGCTTTGAGGGCGAACCTAAAAAGGTTATCATCGATGGAGATGTAGACGCTTTTGCCGACAAGGTATGGGCAAGCTTAAATCCTGACAATAAGGTGTCACTGTTCGTAAGATTCATCAATCTTGAAACAGGCGCAGCAGACACCAGAATTTACAATAAAAATAACTAAATAGCGAAGAGAGGGCTTTGGAGTGAAAGAGATTGAATTAAAATACGGATGTAACCCCAATCAGAAACCTTCCCGTATTTACCTGGAAAATGGACAGGAGCTTCCTGTTACGGTAATAAACGGCAGACCGGGATACATTAACTTTTTGGATGCTTTGAACGGTTGGCAGCTGGTTAAGGAACTTAAGGAGGCTACGGGACTCCCTGCAGCCACCTCTTTTAAACATGTATCTCCGGCAGGTGCGGCAGTAGGATTGCCTCTTACAGAGACTTTGGCACGCATCTATTGGGTGGACGATCTGGGTGAGCTTTCACCTTTGGCATGCGCATATGCAAGAGCCAGAGGAGCTGACAGAATGTCCTCCTTCGGAGATTTTATTGCGCTTTCGGACGTTTGTGACGTGGATACCGCAAGACTTATAAAGAGAGAGGTATCTGACGGCGTAATCGCTCCCGGATATACAGATGAGGCATTGGCCCTTCTCAAAGAGAAGAAGAAAGGTGCTTACAACGTTATTCAGATTGACCCCTCATATGTTCCCGACCCTGTGGAGAGAAAGCAGGTTTACGGCGTAACATTTGAGCAGGGCAGAAATGAACTTAAGATAGATGACGCTATTTTCTCAAACATTGTTACCAAAAATAAGGACATTCCCGCAGAAGCCCTTATCGACATGAAGATAGCCATGATTACCCTTAAGTACACTCAGTCCAACTCGGTTTGCTACTGCCTTGGCGGTCAGGCTATCGGTATCGGTGCCGGCCAGCAGTCCAGAATTCACTGTACTCGTCTTGCAGGAAGCAAAGCCGACAACTGGTATCTTCGTCAGTCACCCAAGGTTCTTGGCCTTGAGTTCAGAGATGATATCGGTAGAGCCGACAGAGACAACGCCATCGACGTTTACATGGGCGATGAGTGCGAAGATGTCTTAAAGGACGGCGCATGGGAGAAGATTTTCAAGACCAAACCCACTGAGTTTACAAGAGAGGAAAAGAAGGCATGGCTTTCAACCCTTAAGGGAGTAACCTGCGGTTCAGATGCATTCTTCCCCTTCTCAGACAATATCGAAAGAGCTCATAAGAGCGGAGTTGAGTACATTGCTCAGCCCGGAGGTTCCGTAAGGGATGACGTGGTAATCGATTGTGCCGATAAGTACTACATGACAATGGCATTCACAGGCATACGCCTTTTCCACCACTAAAACTTTCTTTTTTCGAATATTTGTGATAAGATATCGATACGGGTGCGGCAACGCATTCGTATTTATCGTGTGCGCGGTTTTTGGCGCAGATTAGAGGAAAGACATGGCAGAAGAAAGAAGCAGAAATTTTATTGAACAGATGATTGACAAGGACCTGGCAGAAGGCGTTTACGACCACGTTTGTACACGTTTTCCTCCCGAGCCCAACGGTTATCTTCACATAGGTCACGCAAAGAGCATACTTTTAAACTACGGACTCGCCAAGGAGTACGGCGGAAAGTTCAACATGCGTTTCGATGATACGAACCCCACCAAGGAGAAGATTGAGTTCGTTGAGTCCATCAAAGCCGATATCGAGTGGCTCGGAGCTGATTTTGAGGACAGGCTGTTTTTCGCATCCGATTATTTTGATCAGATGTACGAAGGCGCTATTAAGCTTATAAATAAGGGAAAAGCGTATGTTTCTACCCTTAGTGCCGACGAGATCAAGGAGTACCGCGGTACCCTTACAGAGCCCGGAAAGAACGATCCCGGAAGAGACAGAAGCGTTGAGGAGAACCTTAAGCTTTTTGAAGAAATGAAGAGCGGCAAGGTGGAGGACGGAGCCATGGTGCTTCGCGCCAAGATTGATATGACGTCCCCCAACATGAACATGCGTGACCCCGTTATTTATCGTGTGGCACACATGACTCACCACAATACAGGTGACAAGTGGTGCATCTACCCCATGTATGACTACGCTCATCCCATCGAGGATGCTGTGGAGGGAATTACCAACTCCATCTGTACCCTTGAGTTTGAGGACCACAGACCTTTGTACGACTGGGTTCTTATTGAGCTTGGATATAAGGAGACTCCTGAGCAGGCTCCCAAGCAGACAGAATTTGCAAAGCTTTACCTTACAAACGTTGTAACAGGTAAGAGATATATCAAGAAGCTGGTTGAGGAAGGTATTGTAGACGGCTGGGATGATCCCAGACTTGTTTCCATTGCGGCATTGAGAAGAAGAGGTTTTACCCCTGAATCCATCAGAATGTTTGTTGAACTTTGCGGTGTCAGCAAGGCCAATTCTTCAACGGACTATGCAATGCTTGAGTACTGCATCAGAGAGGATTTAAAGATTAAGAGACCTCGTATGATGGTGGCTCTTGACCCTGTTAAACTGGTTATCGACAACTATCCCGAAGGACAGACCGAAATGCTTGAGGTTCCCAATAACCTTGAGAATGAGGAACTCGGAACCCGTCAGGTTCCATTCGGAAGAGAGCTTTACATAGACAGAGAGGACTTCATGGAGGAGCCTCCCAAGAAGTACTTCAGACTCTTCCCCGGAAACGAGGTTCGTCTTATGAGCGCATACTTCGTAACCTGCACAGGCTGTGTTAAGGATGAGAACGGCAAGGTTATCGAGGTTCACTGTACATATGATCCCGAGACCAAGTCAGGAAGCGGCTTCACAGGACGTAAGGTCAAGGGTACAATTCATTGGGTACCTGCAAAGGAAGCTGTAAAGGTTGAATGCCGTCTCTACGAGAACATTGTTGATGAGGAGAAGGGCGTTTATAACAAGGAGGACGGAAGTCTTAACCTTAACCCCAATTCACTCACGGTTCTCACAGAGTGTATGGCTGAGCCTGAGCTTTTGAAGGCAAAGCCTTATGATTCATTCCAGTTTGTACGTCAGGGCTTCTTCTGCCTTGATTGTAAGGACTCTAAGCCTGAGGAAGGCAAGCTTGTATTTAACAGGATTGTTTCACTTAAGAGTTCCTTTGTTTTACCTAAGTCAGAATAATGTGTTAAAATGATATAAGAATAAAACGAAAGGGTCGATATACCATGACAGATTTATTTTCCGGTTTATCCAGTATGGGACTTGGCAACATTGAAAAAATGGATCTTTTTGAGAAACCGAAGGAAGTTTCGGTTGAGGGTCCCAAGAAACCCATTGTAGTGGAAGAGAAGGATATCCTTTTTGACAAGGGATTTGAATGCCCCGTTTGCGACAGCAAGATTACCGCGAAGAACATGAAGACCGGTAAAGCTAAAATGTCCCATCAGGACATGGATTTACGTACCGTATTCGAGGGAATCGATATTACAAAGTATGATGTTATCGTTTGCCCTGTTTGCGGATATGCGGCCCTTACCAGATTCCATAAGCCCATGAGCCCCGGAACCGCAAGACTTATCAAGGATAACATTTCCGTGAACTTCAGATGGGAAGAGGAGAACAAGGAGACATACAGCTACGAATTCGCATTCAAGAGATATCAGCTTGCTCTGGCAAATGCAATGGTTCGTAAGGCTAAGGACTCCGAGAAAGCTTTCATTTGTCTTAAGACAGCATGGCTTATGAGAGGCTGGAACGAATCTATGGAAGCAACTCCCGAGAATGCCGATATGAAGAAGCAGATTCAGGCGCAGGAGCAGGCTTACTTAAAGAATGCATTTGACGGTTTCATGTCAGCTGTAGGAAGTGAGAGCGGACAGATTTGCGGAATGGATGCAAACACCATTGATTATCTGCTTGCGGTACTCGCATATGAGAATAAGCAGTTTGAGACATCGTCCAAGCTTGTAGCCAAGCTTTTGACTAACCCTTCAACACCTTCAAAGACCAAGGATAAATTAAGGGATTTAAAGGACAAACTTTTAGAAGAGCTTAAGAAATAAAATAAAGGACGAATCTCATCAGAGGTTCGTCCTTTTTGATATCTTTTCAAGCATTCCAATGTAGGCTGTCACATCCTCATAAAACTCGGAAGACTGGTAGCATTCTTCCCTGAAGTAGCGGCTCATAAGGCCTTCGGTGGTGAACTTTATGATGCCAAGGAGCATGTCCTTATCCGCATCTTCAACCAGGTTTGAGGGGTCTATCTGCATATATATGGAATCGTATAATTCGCTTAAAGCTGTGCGCTTCTCCTCGATGGCAGCCAGTGCCTCGAAAATATCCTCCTTCATGCAGGATTTAAGGAACATCTGCATGTACGGATGAGAGCGGATTGTAAGAAGCTTGGAAAACTCAATCTGGCGCATGATTTCGAAGATATCGGTCAAATCCGAATCCACGTTGCTCTTTAATTCAAGAGTTGTGTATCTTGCGCTGTAATCGAAAAGAAAGGTGTAAACCCCTATTTTGCTCTCAAAATAATGGAAGAGAAGACCTTTACTGATACCTGCTTCCTTAACGATGTCGTCTGTTGAGGCATTTCTGTATCCGTTAAGGGCAAATACCTTCATTGCCGCGTTTATTATGCGGTCCTGCTTCTCTTTTTTGAGGTCAAAAAACTTGTCATTCATGGGTTTTGGTCGCCTTTCGTTGACTAAAGAAGTCGATATTAAATATACCATATGGTGAATATGGCTTGCAAGGAGTTTTGATAAAATGAAAGAAAAATTATACACCATCCCTCTTAATGATGCTGTAAACGCGGGCGACGAGTGCCCTTTTTGCTATATTGAAAGGAAACTGGAGCAGGATCTTTTGGATTTTACCCTGGGTTCAGGCTCTTCCTACATGGAAAGCGACATAAGGGATCTGACGGATAAATACGGTTTTTGCCGTGCACATTGGAAGAAGATGTTTGAGTACGGAAATACCCTCGGAAACGGCTGGATATTAAAGACCCACTATATGAGAACCATTGAAGCCATGAAAAAGGAATTTAAGGCTTATTCGCCTGTCAAAATAGGCTTCAAGGGAAGGGTTACGGGAGAGAATCCCGGAAACAACGTTTCTGCCTGGGCAAAGGAAAGAGATAACAGTTGTTATATATGTAACAGATTTAAGGAAGAGTTCGAAAGATACCTGGACACTTTCTTCGTAATGTACAGAAAAGACGAGGAATTCAGGGAGAAAATCAAAAACAGCAAGGGCTTCTGTGTCTCACACTTCGGAGATTTATGTGAGATGGCTGAGAGAAAGATTCCCGATAAGGAAAAGGAAGCCTTCTTTAATGATATGTTTGCTTTAATGGAATCCAACATGGACAGACTCTTTGAGGATGTTTCCTGGCTTATAGAGAAGTTTGATTACAGAAACAAGGACGCAGACTGGAAGAATTCAAAGGATGCGGTAAACCGCGGAATGCAAAAGCTTAAGGGCGGTTACCCTGCAGATCCTGTTTATAAAATGCAAAAATAACCGAGGTGGGGTTACCATGTCAGAAGAAAAAACCATCAAGAAACTTTCCATTGTGGGGGTAGGCGGAAATATTGTTCTTTCGGCTTTTAAGCTCTTCGCCGGCGCAATAGGTAAATCAAGCGCCATGGTATCCGACGGTATCCATTCCCTGTCGGACGTGGTCGCCACCTTTATTGCCATAATAGGTGTAAGAATGGCCGGGAAGGATCCTGATAACGATCACCCTTATGGACATGAGAGATTTGAGAGTATAGCCTCAATGATTCTTGGAGTAATCCTTGCATTTGCAGGCATAGGAATCGGGTATTCCGGTATCTCAAAGATAGTAAGCGGAGAATGGAAAAACCTTGAAATTCCCACATTTCTGCCTTTGATTGCGGCTGTTATTTCAATCGTAGTTAAAGAGGCTATGTTCCACTATACAATGCATCATGCAAAGAGGCTCAACTCAGATGCCTTTGTGGCGGATGCATGGCACCACAGGTCAGATGCTTTCTCATCCATAGGTTCCTTCATAGGTATCGGAGCCGCGAAACTTGGCTATCCCGTCATGGATGTAATTGCTTCCACCATTATCTGCCTCTTCATCCTTAAGACCGCATATGACATCGTAAACGACGCTATTAAGAAGGTTCTTGATACTTCCTGTTCTCCTGAATTCGAGAAGAAGTTAAAGGAGTTCATTGAGAACGACGAGGACGTGGAGGGAATCGATCTTCTGATGACCAGACAGTTTGGAAACAAGGTGTATGTGGACTGCGAAATTGCGGTGGACAGATACAGTACATTACTGGATGCTCACAACGTGGCAGAGAGGGTACATGATAACCTGGAAAATGAATTCCCCGAGATTAAACACATAATGATTCATGTTAATCCGGGAGAAGATAAAGGATAAAAAGAAAGGGACAAGCAATTGCTTGTCCCTTTTATTAATTCAAGGTTTAATTATTCCTCTGCTTCATCGTCGTCATCAAAGTATGCAGGCTCGGTTTTCTTTCTGTCATCGAAGAATTCCTCAACCTTCTCGCTAACCTTGTCTACAACGGGAGAAACGGTCTCCATGGCTTTCTCAAGGGCAGGCTTTGCAGCTTCAACAGCCTTCTCAACAGCGGGCTTAGCAGCTTCTACTGCCTTGTCGATCGAAGGACCAACCTTCTCATCAACCTTATCCATGAATTCTGTAACTTTATTTAATGAAACATAACTTCTGGATGCGGAATCTGTATCTTCATCATCGTCTAAATCGTCGCTGAAATCATCATAATCGTCATCTTCATCCTCATCCAAGTCGGTGAAGTTCTTTCTGTCCTTCTTGTAGAAATGATAAGCAGCGGTGGCAGCGGCGCCAAGTAAAGCAGTTGAAAATAAAAATTTACCAAATTTAGCCATGTCTCGGTCCTCCTTAAAGAAATCTATATGATGATTTTAACTCATTATCCGCTAAAATAAAAGCAAAATATGCTATCATATATTTATAATTTTTTCTTAAGGGCATTGAGCAACAAAAGGTGTGGCGGTTATGAGTCTTACTTATATCTTCGGCGGCTCCGGAGCGGGCAAAAGCCGATATATCTACGACGAAATTCTAAATAGGGCATCAAAGGAACCGGGAAAGAACTTCCTAATCGTGGTTCCCGACCAGTTTACCATGCAGACCCAGAAGGATCTGGTGACCCTATCCCCCGGAAACTGCATTATGAATATCGACATCTTAAGTTTTTCCAGACTTACTCACAGGATTTTTGAGGAGTGTGGTTTTGATAAGCGTCCCATTCTTGACGATACGGGTAAGAGCCTGGTTTTAAGAAAGCTTTCCGGAAACATTGCAGATGACCTGACCATTCTTGGAAAGAATCTGACCAAACAGGGCTACATCCATGAGATAAAGAGCTCCATCTCCGAGTTCATGCAGTATCGAATCGGAAAGGATGAGATGGACAAGCTTCTTGAAAGCTGCAAGGGCAGAGGTGCTTTATTCTACAAGCTAAAGGATTTAAGCGTTGTCTATGAGAAGTTTCTTGAGTATATAGAGGGTTCCTTTATAACAAAGGAGGAAACCCTTGATTTGGTGTGTGAAAGAATAGAGAAGTCTAAGCTTGTGAAGGACTCAGTCATGGTATTTGACGGATTCACGGGCTTTACACCGGTTCAATATCGCCTGTTACGCAAATGCCTTAAACTGGCTGAAAAGGTATATATAACCCTTACAATCCCCGGAGACAGGGATAAATATAATCCTTACAAGCTTCTTTCCTATGAGGATCTCTTCTATCTTTCAAGAAAGACAGTTTTTGATCTTTCAAAGATTTGCGAGGAAGAAGGAGTAGAGGCGGGAGATGACATATACCTTTCAGGTGATTCCAGAAGAACCGAAGGCAATCCCTGTCTTACTCATCTTGAAAAGAGCCTCTTCAGGCTTCCCGTTACCAAAAAGGAATTTGATAACACCGATGATTCAATAGCCATTTATGAGTGCAAGAATCCCGGAGCTGAGGTTTCAAAGGTTGCGGAAAGAATCCGACATCTTGTAAGAGAAAAGGCTTATCAGTACAGGGATATTTCCATTATTTGCGGTGATTTGGAGGATTATGCCCCTCATATCGAGGAACAGTTCCCGGAGTATGGAATTCCCGCATATATAGACAGAACTGCACATATCGTTCTGAATCCATTTACAGAGTACATAAAGAGCGGCATATCCATGGTGGTTAAGAACTTCACCTATGATACGGTATTTCACTTCCTAAGAAGCGGAATGGCCTGCTTAAACGACGATGAAACGGATGAACTGGAAAACTACTGCATAAGATTTGGTATTAAAGGTAAGAAGCAGTACAGCAACGTATTTACCAAGGTCACAAAGGACATGAGCAAGAACCCCGAGGCCTTTGACAGAATAAATGGCTTAAGAAGCAGATTTATTGACTCTGTGGAGGCTTTGCTTCGCCCCGGAAAGACTGCGGGAGACTATGCAAACAACCTGTATGACTTTTTGGTGGCTTCAGGATGCGCCGAGAAGCTTTCAGTCTATGAAGAAGAATTCAGAAGCAGAAACGATTTGGAGAAGGCTGCGGAATACAGCCAGATATATGCCAAGATCATGGATCTTTTAGATCAGGTGGTTTCTTTACTTGGTGATGAAGAAATGAGCCTTAAGGAGTTTGGAGAGATTCTTGAGGCGGGATTTGGGGAAATCAAGATAGGAACCATTCCCCAGAGCGTTGACAGAGTGCTTGTGGGAGATAACAAGCGAAGCAGACTTAAGGAGGTTAAAGCTTTATTCTTCCTTGGAGTAAACGACGAATATATTCCTTCCAAGGGCGGCGGAACAGGCATAATAAGCGATTTTGACAGAGAATACCTGGCAGAATCCGGTGTTGAATTGTCTCCGGGACCCAGAGAGCAGATGTATATTCAACGCTATTACTTATATTTAAATTTAACAAAACCCTCAGAAAAATTGATTCTCACCTATTCCAAAACTGATGATGAGGGCAAGAGCAGGAAGCCTGCGTACCTTATAAACACTGTAAAATCAATGTTTGAAGGCCTTGAGATTGAAAAAAACAGAAGTTATTCTGAGGCAGGAGCTGAGACAGCAAAGAAAGGTCTTGAAGCTTTGTCGGCAGGTCTTAGAAAACTGGCTCTCGGAACCGAAGATGAGGCGGAAGTATCAAAGATTATTGCCCTTTTAAAGATTTACAGGGATCTTGGAATTGAAATTGAGACTGTGGATGAATTGATAACAGCCGCATTCAAATCATATACCGCAAATCCCCTGTCAAAAGCCGTAGCAAAGGCCCTTTATGGGGAGAAAATCATGAACAGCGTCTCAAGAATGGAGGAGTTTGCCACCTGCCAATACAGGCATTTCTTAAAACACGGTTTAATTATTAATGACAGAGATGAGTACGATTTTGAAAGAAAAGATATAGGAAACGTGGCCCATACCATACTGGAAGATTTTGGAAAGAAGCTTGTGGAGAATAAGCTTTCGTGGCTTGATTTCGATGAGACAACGGGAAAAAGGCTTATTGATGAGTGCTTAAGTGAAGCCGCGGCATCCTACAATGAAACCATCCTTTACAGTAATGCGAGGAATCAGTATTTTATCGAGCGACTGAAGAGAATTATGAATCGTACGGTATTTACCTTGAGAGACCAGTTAAAGAAGGGAAGCTTTGTTCCGGAGAGAGCCGAACTTGCCTTTGCGGATTATGGAATCATGGGCCGAATCGACAGATTTGATATCTGTGAAGACGAAGGCAGAGTATATATAAAGATTATTGATTATAAGACCGGCTCAAAGAAATTTGACCTTTCTGCTTTGTACTACGGTTTGCAGATGCAGCTGGCAGTCTATATGGATGCGGCAATGAAATATGAGAAGAAGCTTCACCCCGATAAGGAGATTGTTCCTGCGGCTATGCTTTATTACAACGTGAAGGACCCCGTTGTGGACGGTCCTGAGGATTCGACACCTGAGCAGATTGAAGAACTTATTAAGAATAAACTTAGAATGACGGGTGTTGTTAATTCGGACAAATATATTATCTCAAAGATAGATTCAGAGTTTGAAGACAAGTCCGATGTTATACCTGTTGAGTACTTGAAGAGTGGTGCTTTTTCGAAGAATTCTTCTGTTTTTACCGACGAGGAAATAAGCGAGATATCCTGCTTTGTTAATAAGAAGATAAAGGAAATCGGAAAAAAGATAACTGACGGCGAGATTATGCTCAACCCTTACGTTTACGGCGAGAGCGATGCCTGCAAGTACTGTGACTATAAGGGCGTCTGTGGTTACGATGAAAACCTTTCGGGTTATAAGAAGAGAAATCTTAAGTCCATGTCCAAGGATGAAGTCATGGAACTTATAGAGAAGGAGTCGGAAAATGGGCTTTGATTACACTCCCGACCAAAAGAAGGTCATAGAGACCAGGAATAAGGACATACTTGTTTCGGCCGCCGCCGGAAGCGGTAAGACTGCGGTCCTGGTTGAAAGAATTGCACAGATGATCTACGATGAGAATCATCCTGTCGATATCGACAGGCTTCTTGTGGTGACCTTTACAAATGCCGCAGCCGGTGAAATGAGAGAGAGAATCGGTGAGGCGATTCAGAAGCGTATCTTAGAGAACCCGGATTCAAAGCACCTTGCAAGGCAGGCGGTGCTTCTTCACAATGCAAAGATTTGTACTTTGGACAGCTTCTGCTCCAATGTATTAAGGAACAATTTCAATGACGTGGACGCTGAGCCTTCCTACAGGACTCCCGATAATGCGGAGATTATCCTTATGCAGCAGGATGTGCTTTCTGAAATGCTTGAGGATTGCTTTGGAGAGACAGATGAGGAGAAGAAGAGAAAATTCCTTGACTGTGTTGAGTTCTTTTCTCCCGAGGTGGATGAAAACAAGCTTGAAGAGATAATTCTTAAACTGTATAAAATTGCTCAAAGCGCTCCTTTCCCGGATGAATGGCTTAATGCATGGGAGAGTGAGCCCATACCGGAAACCTTCGAAGAACTGGAAAAGTCCGCATTTATGAAGGACTTCCTTAATATTGTTCGTGAGACTTTAGAGTATGTTTCATCCCTCTATAAGGAAGCAAGGAATCTGGTGGAAAGCCCGGATGGACCCGCTGTTTACGGGGAACTGGTAGATAACGAAGCGGATGTTATTGAATCTCTTCAGAAGATCGACAGCTACTCGAAACTGTATAAGGCTGTCGGAGCCATGAGTTATGACAGGCTCCCTAACTGTAAGGATGATACCGTCAATCCCTTCAAGAAAGAAAGGGTTAAAAAGCTCAGAGAAGAAGCCAAGAAACAGATTAAGAATCTGACAGATAAATACTTGAAGACCTCCGAGGATGTTCTTTTATACAGAGAGCAGGTTTGCATGAAGGCCATAAGAGGAATGATTGGCCTTGCAAGAATGTTCACTGAGCGCTATGAGGCCTATAAGAAGGATCGAAACATCATGGAGTTTTCCGATGTTGCCCATGCAGCCTTGAAGATTCTGGTTTCAGGTATTGATGAGGATGGAAATCCCATACCTACTGCCACGGCTGTGGAGCTGTCCTCCAAGTTTGATGAAATACTTGTTGATGAGTATCAGGACACAAACTACATTCAGGAATACATTTTAAGGGCTCTTTCAAAGGATAAGAGTAAGAATCACCTTTTCATGGTAGGTGATGTTAAGCAGAGTATCTACCGATTCAGAAAGGCCAGACCTGAGCTCTTTATTGAGAAGTATGATGATTTCAAAGCAGGCGGCCCTGACAGAGAAAGAATCGACCTTCAAAAGAACTTCAGAAGCCGTTCTGAGGTACTTAAAATAACAAACGATATCTTTTCGAGGATAATGGACAGAAGCTACGGCGGCATAGACTATGACGAGGATGCTGCCTTGTATGAGGGCGCTGATTATCCTGAATCCTCCTTTGCAAAACCGGAGTTTCTCATCACTTACACCGGGGAAGATTCCGAAAAGGATGTGAGAGAGGCGGAGGCAGAACTTATTGCAGACAAGATCTTATCCATGGTAGGTAAGATTAAGGTCTGGGATAAGGATGAAAAGGAAATGCGCCTTTGCAAGTATAAGGACATAGTTATTCTTTTCAGAAAAGCAGATTGGGGTAATATATTCACCCCCATCTTTGAGGAAAAAGGTATACCTTTCTATGCGGAAAATACCGTGGGCTTTTATGAGACATCTGAAGTAAGGGATGTTTTGCAGTTTTTACGTGTTATTGACAATCCCACCAGGGATGTGGCCATGTTCGGAAGCTTGAAGAGCAGATTCGGTGGTTTTAGTGATGAGGAAATTGCAAGAATAAGAGTCATTTCCGGAGACAAAACCAAGTCGAAACTCTATGATGATTTACATAACTCCATAAATAACGATTGTATCGATTCGATTTTGCAGGAAAAAATTCAAAAATTCTTACAAAGCCTACAACTTTACCGTGAGCTGTCCAAACATATGCCGGTAAGGGAGCTTTTGAACAAAATTTTTGATGACAATTGTTATCTTGAGTATGTGTCTGCTCTTCCTTCAGGAGCCCGAAGACTGGCCAATGCAAGGCTTTTACTGGCCAAAGCAGGAGATTTTGAGAAGACATCCTTCCATGGTCTCTTCCATTTTGTTCGATATATTGAACAATTGGAAAAACATGAGGCTGACGAGGGCGAAGCAGGCTTAAATGATGAAAATGCAGATGTTGTGCGAATTATGACAATTCATAAGAGCAAGGGTCTGGAGTTCCCTGTAACAATCATTGGAGGCCTGTCAGGAAAGTTTAATGATATGGATGCCATAAACGCCTTTGTCTGTGATGACGATCTGGGAATCGGTACCATGTATATCGATGTTGCCAACAGATTTAAAGCAGGAAGCATCCATAGAAATGTGATTTCGGCAAAGCTTAAGAGAGATTCCAGGGCTGAGGAGCTGAGAGTCCTTTACGTAGCCATGACAAGAGCCAAAGAAAAGCTGGTTCTGACTGCTGCTTTAAAGAAGCCTGAGGAGCTTGTAAACATGGTAAACGGGGCTCTCGGAATAAGAAGTCTTGATTCCTGGCGTCTTCCCAAGTATATGCTTGATTGCGATAATTATCTTCAATATATAATGAAGGCTCTCATAAGGCATCCTGCCATTGAGCCAATGCTGGATGAACTTGAAATTGAGAGGGATACGGTTAAGAGTATTCCCTGTCCTTATACTTTCTGTAATGATGAGAGTGAGGATGATATAGAAATTCGTGTCGTTACGGAGGAAGATTTGGCTTTTTCCGAGGGCAAAAGAATTGCCGGCATGGAGTTTACAAAGGATTCCTTGCTTCTTGGTGACGCTCTTAATACCTATGACTCAAAGTATTACGACGATGTAATGACAAATTTTAAGTTCGTATATCCCTATGAGAACCTGAAGGAGCTGTTTACCAAAACATCTGTATCGGAATTAAAGATGGCTGCCCTTGCTGAGGAGGGAGAACCTGTAAAGGAACTTTTCAATGAGGAGGAGATTAAGCCATACATTCCGGGATTTAAGCGTGAAAAGAGTGAAGTCAGCGGAACCACCAGAGGAAGCGCCTTCCATAAACTCATGGAACTTGTGGATATCGGAAAGTATACTGAGGGAAATTTCTCCAAGGAAGAGGGAAGACGTGAACTTTTGGCTGATATAGAGAATTTTGTCAAAGAAGATTTGATGACAAGAGAATATGCGGATGCCATAATTCCCGATAAGATTCTGGAATTCTTTGCCACAGATCTTGCCATCAGAATGGGTAAAGCCCAGAAAAAAGGACTGCTCTACAGAGAACAGCCCTTTGTATACGGTATTGCGGCCAATAAAATTAAGCCGGAGTTCCCTGAGGATGAGAAAATTCTTATCCAGGGAATTATTGATGCCTTCTTCGTTGAAGATGACAGGATAATCCTTATGGATTACAAAACGGATGTTATCAATAGCGAAGCCGAGCTGAAGGAAAGATACAAGATTCAGCTGGATTATTATAAGGCAGCCTTGGAAAGGGGGAGGGAAATCCCGGTGGCACAGACTTACATCTATTCCTTCCACTTCGGCTCGCAAATTGACTGTAATTAAGCCAGGTTAAGAATAGCTTTCTTTGCCTGAGGCTGTGCGAAAAGAATGCAGGTTGCAATCATTGTGAACACAAGCTCGGGAAGCATGTAGCATCCGTTGTAAACCAGGCTGTAGAGGAGTGAATTCTCAATAAAGAAATCAGACCAAAGCTCGCCGTAGCTCTGCCAGATAACATAACCGCTTATAACGTGTAATACGTATCTTGATACAAGAGCAAGTGCAACACCTGAAATACAGCCTTTAAGCTCCATGTTTCTGAATAATCCTGCGATTCCAAGAACTGTGAATGCAAGGATGTAATCAAGAAGAATGCAGGCTACAAGCATGCCGGGTGTAAGACCCCAGCCAAAGAGTCCGTCCATGATTCCCTGAACAAACTGAATAAGAGAGAATACAAAGGATGCGGCTAAGCCGGCCTTAACGCCTCTTCTTATTGAAAAAACAACAATGGGTAACATGGAAAGTAATGTGATTGAGCCGCCCCAGGGCAACTTGAAGATTCGGATGAAGCTTAAAACGGTTGCCAGTGCAACCATAGCTGCTCCTTCCACTAAGATACGGGTTTTGGAACTTGTTTGTGACATAAAAAAATCCTCCTTGTTCGAAACAAAGAGGGGACAACAAAAAAAGATTAAAGTTCGCTTCCCTACGCCGGTATTGCCCGGTTCAGGTAGTGAGGGTTTAATTCTCAGCATTGTGCTCCCCTAGCGTTTCTGTTATTATTTTTTTCAAGGACTAATATAGACGTAAAATAATATCCTGTCAATGGAGAATTTATGAATAAATATCTTTTATTTGATCTGGACGGCACTTTATCCGATTCCGGTCCCGGAGTAACCAGGTCTGCACAGTATGCGCTTGAAAAATTCGGAATAAAAGTTGACGATCCCGATGATCTGAAATTCTTTTTAGGTCCCCCGCTTAAAACCAGCTTTATGGAGTTTTATGGATTTTCCGAGGAAGATGCCACAAAGGCTATTGAGTACTATAGGGAAAGATACAGACCTATAGGTATATTTGAGAACTCTCTTTTCCCCGGGGTTAAGCATATGCTTAAAACTCTCAAAAGACACGGCTGTAAACTTGCTGTGGCATCCAGTAAACCCGAAGATATGGTCCACACTGTACTTAAGACTTTTGGGGTTGAGAAGTGTTTTGACGTTATTGTGGGGGCTATTGAGTCTGAGGGACTCATAGAAAAGGACGCTGTAATCGATAAAGCATTACGTCTGTTATTTAAAGACGGGAAAATTGATTATGACAATACTGTCATGATTGGAGACAGAAAGTTTGATATCGAAGGAGCCAGGAAACACGGGCTTACAAGCGTAGGGCTTGTACATGATGTTACATTCCTGGAGGAGCTAAAGGCTGCGGGAGCGGATTACATTGTCTTCTCTGCGAAAGAGCTGGAAAAACTCCTTCTCAGAGATAACGAATACAAATTTTTAAGCTCAAATATGACAATAGTGTCAAAAACCAGAACGGGGTTACCGGATATAATATACGATATTCTTTATCCCGTGCTGATTTATTTTTGTGGATCTGCTTTTTTAAGGCTTGCCGGATTTACCCTGCTTGGAATGAACAATACTTATGTAAGGGGAAGCGTATTCCTTATTATGAGTCTTGTGATGTTCTACCTTTTCGGATACAGGGATCTGGTGGCGGCAAGGTATTCTTACAGATTTAAGAATGCCAACTGTATGAGAGGTGCAGATCCCATTTACAGGAAAAATCTCTTTGGAGTTCTGACCTTGCTTTGCCTTATATTTGTCGCCATAGGCTTTGCTTTCGGTACAAATATACTGTTCTCACTGACTTCTTTTGTGAGATCTTCGGAAGGTTTTAACAAGGTTTCCCAGGTGCAAAACTCCATAAGCCTCTTTGGAGGACTGGTTTTATACGGAGTTTGCTCACCTTTGGCTGAGGAACTGGTTTTCAGAGGCATAGTTTATAACAGAACCAAGAGACATTTTTCCGTGATTGTATCTATAATAATAACATCTGTTCTTTTTGGGGCATATCACGGGAACCTTGTTCAGGGCACTTACGCCTTCTTTGCAGCATTGATTCTTACGATTATATATGAAAAAAGCGGAAGCCTTTTCTGGTCCATCCTTATCCATGGGATAATGAACGTCATAGGCTTCGCGCTTTCAAGTTTCATAAAAATATATGCTATTGTCTGCAACCCTTTGGCCTGTGTAATCTTCTACATAATACTGGCCTTCGCACTTTTCGGAGCGCATTACTTCGAAAAGAGGAATCGCTCAATGGATTAAAGGGTGTGAATTCCTCTTTTTGCAAGCTCTTCAAGCTGATCATCGGGCCACAGTGAGCTCTGTACTTCAGCGATATGAGCTTTTCTTAAGAAGAACATACAAATTCTGGACTGTCCGATACCTCCACCGATGGTATAGGGCAGTTCTTTATTTAAT
>JAFZSQ010000051.1 GCA_017619295.1 Lachnospiraceae bacterium | reverse complement strand
CAGTTGTTACCGGTATCGAGATGTTCAGAAAGCTTCTTGATTACGGTGAAGCTGGTGATAACATTGGTGCACTTCTTCGTGGTATCGCAAGAACAGAGATCGAAAGAGGTCAGGTTCTTGTTAAACCCGGTTCAGTAAAGTGCCACACAAAGTTCACTGCTCAGGTTTACGTTCTTACTAAGGACGAGGGTGGACGTCACACACCTTTCTTCAACAACTATCGTCCTCAGTTCTACTTCAGAACAACTGACGTTACAGGTGTTTGTAACCTTCCCGCCGGCACAGAGATGTGCATGCCTGGTGATAACGTAGAGATGACAATCGAGCTCATCCATCCTATCGCTATGGAGCAGGGTCTTACATTCGCTATCCGTGAGGGTGGTAGAACAGTAGGTTCAGGAAGAGTTGCTTCCATCATCGAATAATCGCGAAAGCAAATGAATTTAGCGCCGTGAGGCGAAGAGAAATAGGGACTGCAAGTATACTTGCAGGTCCCTATTTTTTTGTTGTAGGAACCTTAAGGGAATTTTAATATTTCAACCACTAAATCTATAAGATTTTGCTGATAAATTAATATATGTTGATAAATAAGGAGAGACCTAAAGCTTCGGGAAAGGTTTTAGGACTCGAAAAAGAAGGGAAACAGTAACAAATGAATTATCTTAAGTTCAAAAAGATCATTAGCACAATCGTGCTTGCAAGCAGCATGACTTTGGCTGCCTGCGCAGTACCCAATGTTCCTGAGGAAGGAATTCAGGTTACAGTGGACGGTAAGGTTTACACTGTAAAGAACGCTACCGAAGAGGAAGCAAAGAATCCAAGCGTAATGGATATAACCACTGATGGTGGAAATATTGAAGTCAAGACAAACAATGACAAGAAAGACTTTACAGTCGAAACAAGTGAGACAAAAACAGACATAAAGACAGAAACAAAAACAGAAACCAAGACAACAGATGGCAAAGCCGTTTCAAATAAATCTGCAGCACAGTCAACTATTGGAAATAAGGGTATCGCAGCAGAACTCTTCACAGGTTACGATGTGGCTGTAACCACATCCTTATATGATAAAAAGGTTTGCCAGTCCGCAGAGGTTAACGGAAGAAAATACCTCCTTGGAATTTACCTTGAGGATTGGGAAGGCGAGACAACTCCCGAGCAGATCGTGGAGATTACTAAGCTTTTCTGGCAGGCATATCCTTTGATGTATGAGAGATTTGGAACCATCTCGGGTGCCAAGACAAATGTCGGAATTGTAATTGAGGATGGCTCAGCAGCAGCTTATCAGGGAAATGACTGTGTATTCATGGGTGATGAGTACCTTAAGAAGAATCCCACCGATTATGACAGCGTTACATATGCGCTTGCCAACCTGATTCAGAGAGGCTGGGATGCCAAGTACCTTGAGTACTCAAACTTTGCTGATAATTTTGCAAGATACTGTCGTTACGTTTATGCATACAATAATGGAGAATACAATGATTCAATCTGGCTTCTTCCGGACGTAAACAGCGAAAATAGTGTCGCTACTAGTGTAAGATTCCTGGTATACCTTGATGAGTACTTTAGCGATAACAAGGACTTCATGCAGGAATTCTTCAAAGTATGCAGCGGAAGAAAGTACGCTGCCAAAGATTGGGACCAGGCATGGGCCGAAATCTTGAAAGACACCGAACTTGAAGGCAAGACTGAATCGGAGGTTTGGGAGTACTACAAAACAAGCCCCTTTGCTACCGCTTCGGCTGTTCCGGGAAAGAATGGTAAAAGTGAAATAGAAATCTCATATTTTACCAGAAGTGAAATCCTGGGCAGATAATCATACTTCAACATTTTTATATTTTCTTTATAATCCCTTTGCGATTATTTTAAGTTCCCTCCGTATACTACCAAGTAGAAACGGAGGGAACTTAAATTTTATGAAAGACTTTTTATTAGAGACAAATGTACTTACAAAAAAGTACGGGGGAAGAGCAGTAGTTGATCAGGTTAACCTTCACATTAAGAAGGGTGAGATATATGGACTAATCGGACCCAACGGAGCCGGCAAAACAACAATCATGAAAATGATAGCAGGCTTCGCCACTCCAACAGAAGGAGAAATTAAACTTTTTACCGATAAGGACAGAGAAAGACGAATCGGAGCTTTAATTGAGGCACCGGGAATTATCGGAAACTTAAATGGCTTCGACAACATGAAGCTTAAAGCTTTGGCCATGGGAGTATATGATAAGCAGTCAATCCTTGACCTCTTAAATCTTGTAGGTCTTGAGAATGACAGGAAGAAGAAAACCAAGAACTACTCCCTTGGAATGAAGCAGAGACTCGGAATCGGACTTGCACTTATCGGCCATCCTGATTTCCTTATTCTTGATGAGCCTATTAACGGACTTGACCCTCAGGGAATCACAGAAGTCAGAGAACTGGTTATGAAGCTTAGTAAGGAACGCGGCATGACAATCATGATTTCAAGCCACATTCTTGAGGAGTTAAGCAAGGTTGCCAATGTATTCGGAATTATTAATCACGGCAAGCTTATTAAAGAACTTACCGAAGAGAAGCTTAAAGCCGAGTGCGAAGAAAAGATAGAAATCGTTACAGGCAACACAGATCTTGCTTCATCAATTCTTGAAGAGAATAACTACAAAGATTTTGAAGTTGTCGAGGCTAACAAGATTCACATTTTTGGAAACCTTTCAGAGGTACCCGCTATAAACAGAATGCTTGTTATGCGCGGTGTGGATATAAATGAGATTCACATCATCGGTTCTTCCCTGGAGAACTATTATCTTTCTTGCATTGGAAACGGAGGAAACCAGAATGTTTAACCTTATCAGAATGAATTTATATAGATTTTTCAGAGAAAAAGGATATATCGCCTTCATCATCACACTGCTCTGTGCCACACTTATTTCAGCAATCGCCATAGAAATCACAGCAGAGTCAGGCATTGAAATAGTGGAGTCAGTGGATGAGAATGGTCAAACGGTATATAACATGGGAGTGGCAGATGAAAACTCTGATATTACGCTTAGCGCCGCGGCGGAAGCGAACACTTCCATGGCAGAAATTTTCGTGGAGATACTGGGAAGCGGTGTCATCGTAATGATTTCAGGTATCTTCGCTATTATATACAGTGATACAGAGAGAAGATACGGATTTGTAAAGAACCTCACTGTAAGAAAAAGGGAGAGAGTTGCGGTTTTTGCAGCAAAAGCAGTACCTGTATTCGTGTTCACCTGCTATACCATGGTAGCCGTACTCGGAGGAGTATACCTGGGAAGCTGCTTTACCTACGCTATTCCTTTCGGAAACGTAAACCGGTTCTTCGCATACTTTGTGGTTCAGCTTTTCGTAGCGACAGCTTTCGGAGTCTTCTCCCTGGCTCTCTATGAACTTATCAGAAAAGAGGTTGTGGCTGTAATCATAGTAATCTTTACTTCTTTGGGTTTGGTTTCAAAGATTGTGCAGCTTTTGGAGATGGGCCTTGTTAAAGTTGGCATCTGCTCAGAAGCGTTCATTGAAAAATACGAGATTTCCCAGCATTTCTTGGCAAACAGGTCAGCTGTGATTAATCTTAGCGATGTCTCAGCAGGAAAACCCTGCGCGCTCATCATTGCAGCCATCGGAATCGTAATCTACCTTGCAGCAGGAATGATTTTGTATCGCAAAAAAGATGTAGTATAATCAACGTATGACCAAAATAATAATCCTTGCTTTGTCCGGACTTTGTCTGGTTTTGATATTCACATTGATAATGTACAGGCGACAGATTAGTTCTATCTGTCGCCAGCTTCGCGTTCACAGGAGCGAGGAGTCAGGCACGGACATTTGGCTTGATTATGTTCAGGGACCCTTTGGAAAACTTCAGAGGGAACTCAATGAATTCATAAGGGAGAAGAGGCAGGAGAAGGCAACTTTTACTGCAAAGGAAAATGCCTGGAAGCAGATGGTGGCTAACGTATCCCACGATATCAGAACCCCCATAACTTCCATATCCGGATACTTCCAGCTTCTTAACGAAACCGATGACCCGGAGAAGAGAGCAGAGTACGTTCGAATCATCAGAGGAAGACTTGATGAGTTTACCACCATGCTTGAGGAGTTCTTTGTTTATTCCGCATCCACAAGCGATGACCGTAAGCCTTCCATAGAAAGCTGCAACATCTCAAGGTGCGTAACCGAGTCCCTTTTCCTTTACTACGACGACATTGAAAAGAAGCTTGGTTCCGTAAAACTGGACTTCCCGGATAAGGACGTTTTGGCCTATGCTGAGGAAGCAACCTTAAAGAGAGTATTCCAGAACATAATCAAAAACGCGCTGACTCACGGAAGCGGAGACTTCAGGGTGAGATTGGCTGCTTTTCCCGAGAAGGTTACTATTATATTTGAAAATAAGACGGAAGAGAAACTTCCGGAGAATCCCAACGACGTATTCGAGAGAACCTACAGGGCAGACCCTGCCAGAAGTACCAAGGGTACAGGCCTTGGCCTTTGCATTGCCAAGGAGTTTACGGAGAAGATGGGCGGCAGCATAAACGCCCTTTGCATTGGGGACGACACATTCAGAATCACAATTATGCTTAAAGCATCGAAGATATAGAGAGAGGGAAAATAATAAATGGCTAAGGGAAATATACTTATAATTGAAGATAATGATGAAATCAACAGCCTTTTGCAGGAGATTCTTTCGAATGCAGGCTATCAGGTGAAGGCGGCATACTCAGGACCCGAGGGATTTCTTTATTTTGGACAGGAATCCTATGACTTGATCCTTTTGGATTTGATGCTTCCCGGAATGCCCGGCGAGCAGATTCTTTCAAAAATCAGGGAGAAATCCACTGTGCCTGTAATCGTTATCTCTGCCAAGACTGATATTGACGGCAAGGTTAACCTTCTTGGAAACGGCGCCGACGACTATATCACAAAGCCCTTCGACGTGAGGGAGGTTCTGGCGAGAATCGAGCTGCAGCTTAAAAAGAGCGCCGGCGGAAGCAGCGCCAAGGGGGAGGATGAGGTTCTCATATTTGAGGATTTGAAGTTTGACCCTTCAAAGAAAACCCTGTATGCAGGCGATACCCCCATATCTCTCACCAAGCACGAGTACAATCTCATCGGGCTCCTTATTAAATACCCCGAGAAGATTTACTCTAAGCAGGAGCTTTTCGAGCTGGCCTGGGATGAGTACTACATCGGTGAGGACAAGACCATCAACGTCCACATCTCAAATATCAGAAAGAAACTCTTCGAAGCCACAGGCAAGGAGTACATAGATACTGTCTGGGGAATCGGAGTCAGACTTAAGAAACAGTAGTTATACTGTATCCCATTGCCAAGTTGTGCTATAATGGGAAACATGGAAATTCGGATAGACGATCTTAACATCAATTACAAAATTACGGGTGAAGGTGAGAAGACCTTTGTAATTCTCCAGGGTTGGGGAACGGATTGTAATATTTACGATTCCGTAACCAAGGCGGTCCTTGGACTTGAGGGCTCACCTTACAAGGTGGTTCAGTTTGACATGCCGGGATTCGGCGGAAGCGATGAACCAAAGGAACCCTGGGATGTGGACGCCTATACGGATTTTTTTGTTGCCTTCATGAAGGCCATTAATGTTAAAAACGCAGTCCTCTACGGTCACTCCTTTGGGGGCAGGGTTATCATCAAACTTTTCGGTAGAGATGATTTGCCCTTTGAAATCGAGAGAATTATAATGAATGACGCTGCAGGAATTATGCCCAAGCGCTCCCCCAAGCAGCTCAGAAAGATAAGACGCTACAAGGTTTTAAAGACGATTCTTCTTTCCAAACCCATACACGCTCTTTTCCCGGATATGATTGATTTCTGGAAGGGGCAGCAGGGCTCAGCGGATTACCGCGCCGCTTCACCCATGATGAAGCAGGTCCTTGTGAAGGCCGTTAATGAGGATCTGACAGAAGGACTTTCAAAGATTAACAAGGATACCCTTTTAATCTGGGGTGACAAGGATACCGCAACTCCCATAGGGGATGCCCACATTATGGAGGAGAAGATTCCAGGTGCCGGCCTTGCAATAATAGAGGGCGCCGGACACTACAGCTTCGTGGAGAATGCGCCTTTATTTAACTCGATACTGACTACATACCTTAAGAATTGCTGATAAGATGAATTTGACTTTGAATATACTGTTAATTATATATGCCGTGTTCTTTGTGGCGGTGGCGCTTGTGGCCATGTATCTGGGATTCAGATATAACCTCCACATGTTCCAGCTTAACGGCTACAAGAACTTGGAGCACATTAAACGCATGACGTCTGGCCTTGGGAGACAGTGGCTAATGCTACTGATGATTCCTCTCGGAGTACTGCGAATTTTCATGTTTGTGCCGGGGCTTGAGATTGTAATTCTCATTTTCCTTGGGCTCACCATAATGCAGTACAATTTCTGGCGTAAGCACAATACGAAGAAGAAGCTGGTTTTCACAGCAAGAGTGAAGAGGCTGGTGGTGGTTAACATAATATTGACCGCAGCACTGATTGCCCTTCCCTGCATCCTTGTGGACATTCAGTTCCTTTTCCCCATGTTGGTTATCTTCACAGGCCTTCAGATTGCAATGCCCGTGATTACAAATATTGTAAACAAGCCTATGGAGTGGTGTGTGAACCGCTACTACATTAACGACGCCAAGCGCCGCCTTAAATCCGTACCGGGACTGAAGGTCATCGGTATCACAGGAAGCTTTGGCAAAACCAGCGTCAAGTTCTACTTACAAACCCTCCTTAAGGATACCTTCAATGTTTTGGTTACTCCCGAGAGTTATAACACTCCCATGGGAATTGTCAAAACCATCCGCTCCTCCCTTAAATCCACCCACGAAATCTTCGTATGTGAGATGGGTGCAAGACATGTGGGGGACATTAAGGAAGATACAGATATTGTTAAGCCGGACCATGCAATCATTACATCCATCGGGCCTCAGCATCTGGAGACTTTCTACACAATAGAGAATATAATGAAGACCAAGTTCGAGCTGGCAGATGCTCTGCCTTCGGATGGACTTCTCTTCTTAAACGGCGACAACGAATATATAAGAAAGCAGTCGGAAGGCTACAAGAACAGGATCTTCTATTGCTCGGCTCCCGAGGAACTGGCAAGATGTTCAGAGCCCGGCGGCTACTACGCATCGGATATTAAGGTTTCTTCGGTGGGAAGCGAATTTACGGTGCATGCTCCTAACGGAGAATCCGAAAGATTCACCACAAGACTTCTTGGATCCCAGAACGTAGTAAACATTGTAGGAGCCATTGCCTGTGCCAATACCCTCGGCATTGAGCTTAAGAAGCTTATAGTTCCCGTAAGAAGGATTCAGCCCGTTGAGCACAGAATGCAGATAAAGGAAAACGGCAACGTTTCAATTATCGATGATGCATATAACTCCAATCCCGTTGGCTCTAAGATGGCGGTGGAGACTTTAAGAGATTTTGACGGATTAAGAATCCTTGTTACTCCCGGTATGGTAGAATTGGGAGATAAGGAGAAGGAATATAACTACAAGTTTGGTACTTACGCTGCGGCATGCTGCGACTACATCTTCTTAATAGGAAGAGAGCACTCGGCACCCATAAGAGAAGGAGTTTTGTCTGAAGGGTTCCCAGAGGATAAGTGCATCACCTTCGACAAACTTGAGGAAGCAATGAAAATGGCGTACTCCATTAAGGACTCTCGCCGTAAATATATATTATTGGAGAACGATTTACCCGATAATTATCGATAAGGATGGTAAGAAAAATGAAAACCAGAGTAGCAGTTTTATTTGGCGGTAAGAGCGTAGAGCATGAGGTATCAGTTATCTCTGCGATACAGGCAATAATGAGCATGGACACGGAGAAGTATGATATCATCCCCGTTTACATGACAAAGGCCAACGACATGTACGTTGGTGAGGGGATCGGCGATATCAAAAGATATAAAGATATCCCCGGACTTCTTGCTTCATCTGAACTTGTAAACATGGTTAGAGAGGATGGAAGATTTTACCTTGTATCCATGAAGAAGAAAGCCTTCAAGAAGGAAACAAAGATTGAGTTTGATATCGTATTCCCCATTGTTCATGGAACAAACGTTGAGGACGGAACCCTTCAGGGCTTCCTTAAGACCATTGGCACACCCTTCGTGGGCTGTGATGTAACCGCATCAGCCATCGGTATGGATAAGTACGCTCAGAAACTTGTGTTAAAAGAGAACGACGTGCCCATTCTCGACAGCCTTATCTTTACCCTTAAGGATTACGAGGATATTAACGCAATCGTTGAAAGAAGCGAGCAGCGCATGGGTTACCCTGTAATTGTTAAGCCCGTAAACTTAGGCTCATCCGTTGGAATCGGTGTGGCAAAGTCAAGAGAAGAGCTTATAAAGAAGATCGATGACGCTTTTTCCTACTCAAGAAGAATCATCATCGAGCATGCTATTACATATTTAAGAGAAATCAACTGTTCAGTTCTCGGTGATGAGAACGAGGCTGAGGCTTCCGAGTGTGAAGAGCCTATGCACTCTGAGGATATCCTTAGCTACGAGGATAAGTACGTAAGCAATGCAAAAGGCGGCAAGTCCTCCGGAATGGCAAGCGTGGCACGTAAGGTTCCCGCTGAGATTTCTCCTGAGCTTCGTGAGCAAATCAGAACTCTTGCAGTAAAGTCCTTTAAGACTCTTGGCTGTAACGGCGTTGCAAGAATCGATTTTATGCTGGATGAGGACAACGGGCACATTTACTTTAACGAGATTAATACTATTCCCGGGTCTTTGGCATTCTATCTTTGGGAGCCTGTGGGAGTGCCCTACAAGGAGCTTCTTGACAGAATGATTGAGCTGGGACTTAAGAGAGCAAGAGAAGAGAGCAACATCACTTACGCTTTTGATACAAACATTCTTAACATGGATGTTCTTGGAGGATCCAAGGGTTCCAAGATCTGATAGATATATAGGGGTTTGGAGAGTATGGTAAAAATAATTTGCGACAGCACAGGTGATTTGACGAAAGAACTTCAGGAGAGGTTCGATATTACGGTTCTTCCCTTGTACATTATCCTCAATGAAAAGGAGTACAGGGACGGAATTGACATTACTGACCGTGAGATTTTTGAGTGGTCCGACAAGAATAAGACAACACCGAAGACATCTGCGGTATCCATGGAGGATACGCTGAATCTCCTTCGTCCTATTGTGGAGGCAGGGGATGAGGCTGTTGTGTTCACCATATCGGCATCCATGTCCACCACCAACAACGTGATTAAGATGGCGGCAGCAGAGCTTGATGCAGAGGATAAGGTTTTTGCCATTGACTCGGCAAACCTTTCAACAGGCGTCGGAATCCTTGCCATCGAGGGAGCCAAAATGGCTAAAGCCGGAGCTACCGGAGCGGAAATAGCCGCAAGAATGGAAGAGTTAAAGCCTTTGGTTCGAGCATCCTTTGTGGTAGATACATTAACCTATCTTCACAGAGGCGGAAGATGCAGCTCAGTGGCAGCCCTTGCGGGAAGTGCCCTAAAGCTTCATCCCAGGATTGTGGTAAAGGACGGAGCCATGTCCGCGGACAAAAAATACCGCGGCAAGATGGATTCTGTAATCAAGAATTACGTTCACGATTTGGAGCCCCTTTACTTAAAAGCAAAGCCCGATTTCGCGCTGGTCACTCATTCACCCTGTGACCAATCCATCGTTGACACGGTAATAGATTATTTAAAGAGTCTTAATAAGTTTACTGAGATAATCGATGCCCACGCAGGCGGAGTTATCTGCAGTCACTGTGGCCCCGGAACCTTGGGCGTCATCTTCATGATGGAAGAGTAGACCTACTTGCTCCAGCGTCCGCTGGCACCACAGGGAAGTATAAGTCCGGTTTCGGTTACGGGCAATCCGATTTCGTTTGCCTCAACCTTACCGCCAAACTTGGGGATAAGAACCTTCGAGAGCATGTAGGTAAGCACCGCAGGCTGTAATCCCGTTGTATATGAATTGATTAAGAAGAATGCGGAATCCTTGTTAAGAAGCTGGCTGGCCAGTTCAATAAAGGGATACACATTATCTTCGATTTTCCAGATTTCACCCTTGGGTCCTCTTCCGTAAGAAGGAGGATCCATTATTATTCCGTCGTATTTGTTGCCGCGGCGGATTTCTCTTTCAACAAACTTCTGGCAGTCGTCCACAAGCCAACGGATAGGAGCGTCTCCCAGTCCACTTTCAACTGCGTTCTCCTTGGCCCACATAACCATGCCCTTTGAAGCATCGACGTGGGTAACCGCTGCGCCGGCCTTTGCGGCTGCCAGGGTGGCGCCGCCTGTATAGGCAAATAAGTTAAGAACCTTCAGCTGACGCTCAGGGTTCTTTTTTGATTCCTCCTTTATAATAGAAGAAAACCAATCCCAGTTAACGGCCTGCTCGGGGAACAAACCCGTGTGTTTAAAGGAAAAGGGCTTAAGACGGAAGGTCAAATCGCGGTAGCTTATTTTCCACTCTTCGGGGAGATCAAAGAACTCCCACTCGCCGCCGCCCTTGGCGGAACGATGGTAGTGGCCGTTTTTCTTTTTCCAGCCGGGATTCTTATGCTCGCTTTTCCATATAACCTGAGGGTCGGGTCTTACAAGGAGATACTTGCCCCAACGCTCCAGTTTCTCACCGTCTCCGGTGTCTAATACTTCATAATCTTTCCAATTATCTGCAATCCACATAATAACCTCTTTATAATTTTTTTGGCATCTTGAACAAGAAAAGACAAAAAAGACGCCAAGAAAAGTCAAAAAATAACAAAATCAACAATTCTTTCCACAGCCAAGATTTTTTACAATGGGTTTAAAGAGAGAGATAGGAGGAGCTTGTATGTCTACGGCTGCTGTAAATGTCAATTCGGATTTGGCCAAAAAGAAATCCGCAAGACGTAAGAAAACCTTCATGCTGACCACCATGGTTCTCCCTGGTGCGATATGGCTGTTGCTTTTAAGATACCTTCCAATGTTCGGTATCATTTTAGCATTTAAGGATTATAAAGTATACCCCAAAAACCCCACATTGTTGCAAAACATTATTCACAGTAAGTGGGTGGGATTCGCAAAGTTCAAATTCATCGTTGCTTCCGGTAACGCATGGATAATGATCAGAAACACAATCGGATATAACCTTTTGTTCATTGTCCTCGGATTGTTCTTCGGTGTAGCATTTGCGATT
>JAFZSQ010000050.1 GCA_017619295.1 Lachnospiraceae bacterium | reverse complement strand
GTACGACATAATTATCCTCTTTTCTGTGAAAAGTTTGTGTGGTAACTTACATTTTACATTAAAAGGAAGTTATGTCGTATTTATTTTGTTAACAATAAAGGTGTGGGTGTTGCACTTCAGATGATAATCTAAGCTGTCCCCTTTTTGCACCGTGCGATTTGGGGACAGACCCAAATTGCACATATTTGCCCTCTGGCGGATAATTTCTTGCTTTTCCCTGGTTTATCCGCTGATTTGGCCCATTTTGGTTTACATAAGTAAGCAACTTTCAGGAATTGTACTAATAGAACCCTGAAATCGCGGATTTATTATGCTTCTGAAGCCCCCAAAAGGGCAAAAGCAAGCAAAAAAAGCGGATAAATCAGGTGATTTCACCTGATTATCCGCTTTTATAGCAAGTTTTGGTTTACATAACGTTTCAAAAGACATAACAATTGTGAGAAATTGCGATTTTATTATGTCTCAGGCAATTCCGAGGCCTCACCCGGCTGGAAATCTCCGCTGGGTGGCTCCGGGGCTCCGTTCTCGCCAAGCTCGCTCCTCGATCCACCTTGGTCTCCGAATTCGCCTCGGCCTGCTCCGGCGCCTTTGGCGCCGCCCATGTTCATGTGGCCCATGACTGAGGTATCAATATCAGAAGCATCAATCAAAGAGGAAGAATCTTCTTTCTGGCCCTCGTCGGTAGAAGGAATTGTTCCGTCAAGCTGGCCGGAGATGCTCTCGGCACGAAGCTTGATTACGTCATAAAGCATTTCCGCAGCGCTCTGATACTCTTCGTAAGTATAGAAAGCTGTAGGATCCGTCTCAACCAGTGAATCAATCTGGCTTGTAATTCTTTCATAAACTTCATCAAAACGACCTCCGTTTATATATTCATCGACGAGCTGCCGCAGATATTCGTGGTATCTCTCGAGGTATTCAGGGTTAGACAACAGCCCGTCGAAGAATTCTGTGCTTGAAAAAGGTGTATCAATGGCGTAGTTAATCATTTCTGTGGCATCGGAGTCACCGCCCCCCATGCCGCCCCAGGAAAGATTGTAGTCCCAGGGAAGAATGTTGAGCTGCCCGTCGTACTCGTAAAGGTAGTAGTTGTGGGCCATGGAGCCCGACAAGCTGTCCATGTTCACGGCAAAAGTGTGCACCGCCATGTACTTAAGGACGTTGTCCACATCCATATATTTCTCAAGATCATTACCTTCGCTGATGTTTTTAAGAGCCTTTACAACACGCTTGTGATCCTTGTCGCCGGATTCGGTTATGGCGCCGTCCCAGATGGTGGAGTAGCTGTCAAGCTCATCGTCCACGTAGTTGAGGTCGGAACCGCCGTTATCTCTCATGCCTCGCATGCCTTCGGACTTTTCACCCATCTCGGGCATCCCTTCGGGTCGTTCCCCGGGCGTAAACTCACCCTGCCCAGGCATCTCAGGCATATTCTCCGGATCAAACCCCTCTGGCATCTCACCCATCTCAGGTCTCTCACCCATACCTTCAGTCCTTTCCCCGCCTTTTTCGCTCATATCCATGTTCTCGGGCTTATAAAGTTCCCCGTCCTGAGTACCGAAGTTCCTGAGCATGAAGCTTTGCTCCACACCCTCCAATGCCAGGTAAACACCCCAGTACTCGCCGTTCACATAAACCTCCGCATAGTTATATAAAGAAGCATCCGCCCCAAGGAACTGATACATGTCATAGACAATTGCTTCCTTCATGTTAGTGGCATCGGCGTAGTTGTTGTTAAGAATCAATTTATCGAGACCATAGCAGGTTTGACCATCCACAAAATGATCAAACTCGAGCTTTAAGCTGTAGCGATCTGTGTCGGGATCCATGGCAATGCTTGAAAGGCTTGTGTTGCCCTTGGGCCTGATGGCCACATTTTTTACCGTAAGCCCGTTAATTTCCACGTCGCAGGAGTAATATTCCTCGGAGATTGCATTTGAAAGCATCGTCTCCCAATCGTCCTCATCAATGGTGATATTCACCTGCATCACTTCATCCGTGTCAAAAAGTGCATCCTCATACTCCATGGTAACGCCGGCGCCGCCCACCATTGCCTCAACTTTTTCCTGAAAAACCACCGCAAGAAGGCAGGCGATAACCGCCAAGGACGTGATGGCTATTATAAATTTCGAAATATGCTTGTTATTTACCATAAGAAAACCTCCTTATGACATGTACTCTCCGTTGTATGTCACGAGAGTTGCCGCGGTTACGCCGTTAAGCTCGCTCACGCGGTTAACGAAACTTGTTGCTGCGTCCTTCACCCTGATTTCAGCGGTGAGCTCGATGCCTGCAGCTGTCACGGTTTTGGACTTCACGATGTGCTTGTTTACTGATTTTTCGATGATGTTCATGGCGTTTTCCTCAGCTTTTTCATCAACACAATTGATAATTAAGATGTAAGGCGCGTCGCCGAATTTCTTTTTGGCAAAAACCACAAGTATCGCCCCTATGATTACCGACCCAATAACCGCCAAAGGTATCATTCCGGCTCCGATGACGATGCCCACCGCAAGAGCCCAGAATAAAAATACGATTTCCATGGGCTCTTTGATTGCGGAACGGAATCTTACGATTGAAAGGGCACCGACCATACCAAGGGAGAGAACTACATTAGAAGTAACGGCCATAATTACAAGGGTTGTCACCAGCGAAAGTCCCACCAGAGACATAGCAAAACCTGTGGAATACATGATTCCCGAAAAAGTCTTCTTATAAATCAGAAAAATGAAAAGCCCCAGAATCAGGGCAAAAGCCATGCCGATCAAAACATCGACAGGTGAAAACTCTGTTACACTCTCTAAAAAACTTGATTTGAAAATATTGCTGAATGTCATTTTATTTAATCCTCCTAAAAGTTGTCTGAGTTAATCTTTCCAGTTAAGTTATCCGAATCTTCGGCATGCGCCGTATTTGGAAAAAGCCTGCTGTCTCGCCCCTTTGATCTGAATGAGGCTCTTAATGATTTCGGGGAGAAACGCGTCGTATTTTACCTCAAGAAGCATGTCCGAAGGGGTGTCCGTTGCACTGATGTCCGTAACCTCCGAAGTCAGGAAATTCTGCGAGTAAAGACTTGTTCTTATGGCAAAATCGAAAGTCACTCTAACGTTCCCCGCCTTGAAAATGTACGGCTCCCTTACGTAGGAAACCAGGACTCTTGGCTTTAGTCGCTGGTATCGCATCTTGGCGTAAAGTTCTCGAACCAGCTCTTCCTTGTGATCTTTCATGAAGTCCAGATCCCTATTAAGGATTTTCCTGCATTCCTCCTCCGTGATCCTTGCGTCGTATTTGAGGCACAGGTTGTCGATTTTCATCTTTTTCTCAAGAGTGATAAATGAGAAATCATCGTTATAGTATCGGATTCGAAATTTTTCTCTCTTTTCGATTCCGTCAATCTTCTCTCTCAGAGCCTTGTCATCAGAGTTGTCAAAGTAAATGCTTCTTATCTGATAAAGCCCTTTTTCATTCGTATGCGGATCTTTCTCCATCACTTTCTGCAGTCGCCCTCGCATGGCCAGGTATTCCGCATAGGGAATATCAAATTTCAGCTCATGCCTGTAGTGCTTTTCCTGCTGCATTTTTATGCCCTCCTTTCGTTTTGTTGCTCCCATTATTCCACCCCAACCTGAAATGAACCTGAAGTGTTTTGGAATATGTGGGGCGGATGTGCAATTTGGGGACAGACCCCTTTTTGCACATG
>JAFZSQ010000049.1 GCA_017619295.1 Lachnospiraceae bacterium | reverse complement strand
GGCAGAGGCTACACCGAAGCGGGAGCGTTCGGGCTTTTAGCGAATATCTTTTGTGAGTCGCGCTTTAACCCTAAGAACATGCAAGATTCTTACGAGGCTAAATTAGGAATGAACGACGAGACGTACACAGCGAGCGTTGATAACGGGAGTTATTCACCCGAGGCGTTCGCGCACGACGCTTGCGGTTATGGGTTGTCTCAATGGACTTTTTGGAGTCGAAAATCTATGCTGTACGCCTATTGTAAAGAGGCGGGGGATAGCATAGGAAGTTTAACAGCGCAATTAGAGTTTATGGCGCGGGAAATCAAGTTAAATTATAGAGGCGTGTATGACGTTCTTGTATCAGCAACAGACATGGCGGAGGCGACGAAGTTTGTAATGCTTAATTACGAACGCCCCGCCGATATGTCGGCAAACGCGCAGAAAACCCGTGTGGGCTATTGCAACGCATTGTATGAAGATCTAGCGGAAAAAGACACGAGAATGAACGTCGATACATTTATCGATAGGCTGTATTTGGCGTTAAAGAGTAAGACCCTTTACGTATCGGGATGCTTTGGTGCTCCCATGAGTAACACCAACAAAGACCGATACAGTAAGAGTAACACTTACAACATGGCACATGCGGAGTCAATCTTGAGGGCAACCGCCGACACATTCGGCTTTGATTGCGTATGTCTCATAAAGGGCATCCTTTGGGGATGGGACGCGGACGTAAATAAGGTATACGGAGGCGCGGTTTATGGTTCTAACGGCGTTCCCGATATAAGCGACAGCCAAATTATTAAGGAATGTAAAGACGTATCAACGGACTTTTCTACCATAACAAAGGGCGAACTTGTTTGGATGTCGGGACACGTCGGAATATATGTTGGAGACGGCAAGGTTATAGAGTGCACCTCGAAATGGACGAATGGAGTACAGGAAACATACGTGACCAACCTCGGGTATCATTCGGGCAAGTGCCGTACTTGGGTTAAGCATGGTAAGTTGCCTTACATCGCTTACGATAATACCTTAGAAATAGTCGAGCCCATTAAACCCGCCATAACCAAGAAGGTATTAAAGCGAGGAAGTGCGGGCGAGGACGTGGCAACACTAATCGAATTGTTATCAAGCCGTGGTTATGCGTGTGGAGACTTTGGAGCAAACGTCGAAAAGGCGGTACGAGAGTATCAGAAAGACAACGGCTTAGAGGTGGATGGGCGTGTAGGTCCTCAGACGTGGGGCTCACTTTTAGCCTAAAACGATTCGTGTCATTTTCGTGTCAGAGGAAAAGCGGGAAAGCCCGTAAATACGGGAGTTAACAACAGAATAGCACTTGACTTTTAATCAAGTTGTCCCGGGTTCGAACCCCGGCACGCTCACGATTCGTCGCAGAGAACTGCGGCGATTTTTTTTGTGCAATTTTTCCCTGTAATTCGGTGTTGACTTTAGCGTGATAACATGGTAAAGTAACTGACGTAACACAAACAATTTTTCAGGAGACGATGTATTATGAAAAAGATTATTGCAGTATTACTCATGGCTTGCATGGCACTTTCCATGGTGGCTTGCGGAGCTAAAGATTCAAGCAGAACAACATTTACAGTAGGATTCGATGCAGAATTCCCCCCTTACGGATACATGGATGACAACGGCGAGTACGTTGGATTCGACCTTTCCCTTGCAGATGAGGTTTGTAAGAGAAGAGGCTGGGAGCTTGTTAAGAGACCTATTGACTGGGATTCAAAGGACATGGAGCTTTCATCCGGCACAATTGATTGTATCTGGAACGGATTCACAATCAACGGAAGAGAAGATGCTTACACATGGTCAGTTCCCTATGTAGATAACAGCCAGGTATTTGTGGTTGCAGCTGATTCCGGAATCAGCACACCCGCTGATCTTGCAGGCAAGAAGGTTGGTGTTCAGAGAGATTCATCAGCACTTGCTGCACTTAACGATGACGCTACAGAGCTTCGTGACAGCTTCTCAGACCTTATCGAGTATGCTGATTACAACACAGCTTTCCTTGATTTCGCAGGCGGCGCTATCGATGCAGTAGCAATGGATATCGGTGTAGCTAACTATCAGATTGAGTCAAGAGACGGCGAATTCGTTATTCTTGATGAGAAGCTTGCTACAGAGCAGTACGGCGTTGGCTTCCTTAAAGGAAACGACGAACTTAAGAACCAGGTTGAGGAAACTCTTATGGAGATGGTAAAAGATGGTACTTTTGCCAAGATCGCAGAGGAGTGGGGACTTACAGACGCTGTTTGCCTTAAGTAGATTATTCGGTTTTTACCAAGGTTGAAAATATGAGTTTCGGAACAATTCTATTTCAATTAAGCAAAGGATTACTGGTGTCAGTCGAGATTTTCGTACTGACACTGGTTTTTTCGTTGCCTTTAGGTTTTATAGTGGCCTTCGGACGCATGTCCAAGAACCCCATTATAAGAACCATCACCAAAGTTTATATTTCCATCATGCGTGGAACACCCCTGATGCTTCAGCTTCTTGTGGTGTATTTCGGGCCTAATCTTTTGTTTGGCATAAGAATCGGTGAGAACTACAGATTTATCGCGGTTATCATCGCTTTCTCCATTAACTATGCCGCTTATTTTGCTGAGATTTACAGATCCGGAATCGAGTCAATGCCAGTGGGGCAGTATGAGGCTGCAAAGATGCTTGGCTACAACAAAGCCCAGACCTTCTTCCTCATTATTCTTCCCCAGGTTATTAAGAGGATTCTTCCCTCGGTAACCAATGAAATTATCACTTTGGTAAAAGACACTTCTCTGTCCTTTGCAATAGCACAGGCTGAGATGTTCACCACTGCAAAACAGATTTCCGCTGCCCAGACAAGCATCATGCCTCTTATGGCTGCGGGAGTTTTCTACTACATTTTCAATGCGATTGTTGCCTGGGGCATGGAGCGTGTTGAAAAAGCCTTTTCATATTATCGATAGGAGGATGGCATATGAAATTACTTGAAATGAACCATGTGCAGAAGACCTTCGATGATTTGGAGGTTATAAAGGATATTTCCCTCTCAGTTGAGAAGGGTGAGGTGGTTTCCGTAATCGGACCTTCAGGTTCCGGCAAATCCACTCTGCTCCGCTGTGCAGTTATGCTTGAGAAGATGGAGTCCGGGGACCTCATCTACGAAGGCAGATATGCTGCTCGTGATGTAAACGGAAAGAGCGCATATGCGGACAAGAATGAGCTTAAGGAGATTCGAGGGATTTTTGGCCTTGTGTTCCAGAACTTCAATCTCTTTCCTCATTACAGTGTTTTAAAGAATATCACCGACAGCTTAATAAAGGTTGATAAGCTTTCTAAAAAGGAAGCTAATGAAAGAGCCATGGAGCTTCTTAAACAGCTGGGGCTTGAGGATAAGGCAGATGCTTATCCCTATCAGCTGTCAGGCGGTCAGCAGCAGCGTGTTTCCATAGCAAGAGCTCTGGCTAAGAACCCTGACATTCTTTTCTTCGATGAGCCTACATCAGCCCTTGATCCAGAGCTTACGGTGGAGGTATTAAAGGTTATCAAGGAACTGGCAGCCAAGCACATGACCATGATCATCGTTACTCATGAGATGCAGTTCGCAAGAGAGGTTTCCGACAGGATAATCTTCATGGAGGATGGTGTCATTAAGGGCCAGGGAACCCCTGAAGAAATGTTTAATTCAGAGGACTCAAGAATACGCGAGTTTATAGGAAAGCTGTCTTGACACGAAAGGCTACAGACGATATAATTTTCCGTGTTACGAACGCGGATATGGCGTTCGTTCTATGCGGATATGGCGGAATTGGCAGACGCGCCAGATTTAGGTTCTGGTGGGCGACCGTGCAGGTTCAAGTCCTGTTATCCGCACTAAAAAAACGGAGAGGTATGAAACCTCTCCGCTTTTTTATGCGGATAACGACCCTGAACCACATCTATTCCCAAAAATTACAGGATTTGTGACTAAGGCCCGGAATCATGCCGCTTTAGTCACAGGAAACTTGCTTTTGGAAACCTCCAATTTCAGGGTGCTGTGACTAAGGGGAGGTATCTTGCCGTGCTTAGTCACCAATTTCTTGCTTTCTGAGACTTCATGATGAGGGAGACCGGCCGAGAATGCGGAAATCCCGTGACTAAGCAGGGAAGATTCCTCAACTTAGTCACAGACTCTGAAAATTCGCGGTTGCGAGAAGCAAGAATTGGGTGACTAAGAGAGTGAAAATACCGGTCTTAGTCACAAACCCGAAAGGGAGAAGATAAAATAAAGCTCCTTAACATTGTTAGTTAAGGAGCTATGGTATAAAGAACATGTATGGAATTATTCATCAAGCGCGTCGTAAACTTTTATTCCATCTAAGAATGTTACTAATGTATTTTCTTTGTTTTGGTCGTTTACGATATTAATAGCGACGTCGACATCATATGGTTTGTAAGCGTCATAGATTGAGTTTGACATATATTGCATATTATCAACCATTGTATCCCATTCGCTTCTGTCCACTAGACCTGTTTTAACACCTGCTGCACCCATTGCGACGCCTTCTTGCCAAACGTTAATTGTTACCATGTTGTCATCATAAGAGATAGTATAATTGTCGCTACCAAAATTCTCTTTTAATATTCCATCTGTAGCGGCTATAAGTACTTTAACCATAGTTTCGTTGTCTACAGTTTGTGCCTCGTCTGTGTCAGAACTATTTTCATTTGAATCTGTGTTACTATCGTCAACAGTAGAAGCATCTTGGTCCGAAACATCTTGCACAACTTCAGCCTTTTCGACCTCATTTTTCTCCACTTCTTCCGCTATCTCTGCTGCAACGTTTTGAGTTTCTTCGTTCACTTCCGAAATCTTTTCTGTGTCAGAAGAGCTGCTAGTTTGTTTATCTGAATTTTTCGAATCATTGGTAACACCAACAAGAATTAAAGAAACAAATGCGATACCAAGGCATATTAGCCATATTTTTCTTTTCTTCTTTTTATGCTCCGGTTGTTTTTCTTTAACTGTTTTAATAATAAAGACTACCATTGTCACGTTTGCGGCTAACCATAGTATTGCAAAAAAACTGCTCATGTGTATTCCTCCATAGATGTGTGATTTAGTATATCAATTAAATATTAAACCTATCTCAGAATATACGCAAGCGCGTACACGCGCTCGCGTATTCTCCTCTAAAATTATATAAATAAGAGGAGAGGCCTAATGAGTGTTAAGGATGTTGTTGTAGCAAGATTCACTCATATATGTAAAACCCGTGGTATAGCCATTAATGAGCTAGCCACTCGTTCAGGTGTAACTCCATCCACGGCATATAGCATGTTTGATAAAAAACGCCAGGATGTTTCAATTGTTACAATCAAAAAGTTTTGTGATGGACTTGATATTTCGTTAAGGGAATTTTTTGATTCAGATGAGTTTGATAATCTCGAGCAAGAGATTAGATGAGATATGAGAGGACTAAGAGACAAAATGTCGCTTAGTCTTTTTTTGGGCCACATAAATGGCATAATTATCCTTTCCTGCTTGATTGCGATTATATCTGCCCACATATGGCTGTCAACCCTGCGAAGCACCGTATACGACTGTGGGGTTGACAGCCATATGTGGGCAGATACCATGTAAACAAGCAGGAAGGGATCATTATGGGATGTCTCATCCCCTATTCTTCAACCTTAAGAATAACCCTTGAAATGTGGGTTCTGTGACTAAGGCGGGAATCTTGAAGCCTTTAGTCACAGGAAACTTGCTTTTGGAAACCTCCGATTTCGGGGTGCTGTGACTAAGGGGAGGTATCTTGCCGTGCTTAGTCACCAATTTCTTGCTTTCTGAGACTTCATGATGAGGAAGACCGGCCGAGAATGCGGAAATCCTGTGACTAAGCAGGGAGGATTTTTCGCCTTAGTCACAGACCCCAGAAATTGGGGGGGCGCGGGAAGCAAGAATTGGGTGACTAAGAGAGTGAAAATGCCGGTCTTAGTCACAAAATCTACTCCGAGAAGATTATTTAAGCTTCGATTGTAAACCTTTCATGTCGAGGCGGTTGACAATCGCAAAAATGGTGATATATTAGTGATGTTTCGGGTGCCGGATGCTTATAAAACCGTCGGAAGCTTATGCTAAAGGCGAGGATTCGGTTCCGAAAGAGATTAATATATATGGAGTAAGATTATGAAAAAGAACAGCAAGACCCAAAGAATTTGTTACATCGCCATATTCACGGCTATTATATGTGTGGTTTCCCAGCTTCCGGGAATTCCTCTTCCCGGCGGAGTGCCCATGACGCTTCAGACCCTTATTATTCCTTTGGCGGGAATAATACTCGGATGGTTTGACGGATTCGTGGCAACCCTTTTATACCTGATTCTTGGTGCCGTTGGACTTCCTGTGTTCTCAGGTTTCTCGGGTGGATTTGGAGTTATCATGGGAGCTACCGGCGGATTCATTATTTCTTTCCCTCTTATGGCTTTGTTTGCAGGACTTGGAGACAGACTTGGCGAGAAGGCAGGAAAGAAAGTCATTTATTATGTAAGTCTTTATGCAGGACTTGTAATCGGAGCGGCCTTAAACTACGTTGTAGGTACCCTTTGGTTTGCGAGAGTTTACCTTGGGGCTATTAATGCGGAGAACATGTCTGCAGGTTTTGCAGCATGTGTACTGCCCTTTATTCCTACTGCAATTATTAAGATTATTCTTGCGGGCATTTTGGGTGTAACCATAAAGAGAGCCCTTAGAAAGGCAGGACTTCTTAAGTAATGGGCCCTGAAGATAAAGTGCTTGTACTAAGACCTCATCATCTCCTTTGTACCCAGGGCTACAGCGGCAAGGGTTATAACGAAGAGTTTGTGGATAACATGAATAAGGTGGTTGACCGCTTAAGAAACGGCGATGATCTCATCAGAATAACCTATTCTACAGATGTACTTTGCAGCAAATGTCCCAACAAGCTTGGGGAAGATTGCTGTGAGACTCAGGATAAGGTAAAATGGTTTGATGACAGGGTAGTTGAGTACTTCGGAATTGAAGAGAAGGAGTATCACTACCGGGAGATTATCAAAGAAATCGATGAAAAGATGACCGGTGAAATGATGGATGATATCTGCAGCAGGTGCAGCTGGTATCCCATCAGCTCATGCAGGAAACGAATCGTGCAGGAGAAATAAACAAGTGGAAGAGAATAAATCAACCAAATCACTGGTACTTAACTTACTTAGAAAAAACGGCAGCCGCTTCACTTCGGGCGAAGAGATAGCAAAGGAATTGTTTGTAACCAGAGCAGCAGTCTGGAAGGCTATCAAGACTCTTGAAAAGAACGGCTACAATATTGAGGCTGTAACCAACAAGGGCTACAGAATAATAGAGGAAAACACACTGCCTGACAGAGATGTCATAATCGCGAAAGCCTTATCTGATGCGGAAGTGGAGCCTTTCCTTAAGAACGTGGATCTTATGGTTTATGACAGAGTTGACTCCACAAATGACCTGATCAAAACCTATGCAAACGAGCATCCCGGACAGGATGCCATCATCATTGCGGACAGCCAGACCAAGGGTAAGGGAAGGCGAGGACGAAGCTTCTATTCCCCCGAAGGAACAGGCATGTACATGAGCTTTTTAATCCACCCTGAAGTGGGTCTTGATAAGGCCATGGACTTTACCTGCATGATTGCGGAAAGCACCACCAGAGCCATTAGAAAGGTTACTGGGCTTGATGTTGGAATCAAGTGGGTAAACGACATTTATTATAAGGGAAAGAAGATTTCAGGTATATTGACCGAGGCAGTTACCTCTTTGGAGGACGGCAGCCTTACGGATGTAATAATAGGTATAGGCATTAATCTTTACGAGCCCTATGAGGGGTTCCCTGAAGATATTAAGGATAAGGCCGGTGCTCTTTTTGCAAAGAGGGATGGCGCCAATCTTAAGAACAATCTCTATGCAGCCATGATTGCCGAATTCTACAAAGACTATATGCTTCCTGAGAAATATCCTTATCTTGAAGGCTACAGAGAAAACTCAATTCTCATAGGAAGTTATGTGAAGATTTCATCCAATCTTGATAACGAAAGACTTACCAAAGGATATGCCAAAGTAACAGGCATAGACGATGACTGCCGACTCCTTGTAAAATATGATGATGGCAGGGAAGAAGCCCTTTTCTCAGGGGAAGTAAGTGTGGTAAAATACTAGGGTAAGAAACCACAAAATAAAAGTGTTGACAAAAGAAAAATAGTAATGTAATCTAAGGGTTAGGAAAACGTTTTCCTAACCTTCTTTATTGGGTTTTGAAGGTTTTTGCAGTATTTTCGGAAAGGAAAGCAAATGACTTCCATTAAGGATGTGGCCAAGGAGGCAGGAGTTTCAATCTCCACAGTCTCTAAGGTCCTCAAGAATTATCCCCGTATCAGTGAGGATACAAAGAAAAAAGTTCATAAGGCGATAAAGAAACTTCACTATGTTCCTAACGCCGCAGCTGCCACCCTTTCTTCCAAAAGATCCGGAAGAGTAGCGCTTCTTCTTAACTTAAGGACAGGAAGACAGGCCATCGATGAAATCGACATGCAATACATTGCCGGAGCCATCGAGGAGGCAAGCAAGGAGAAACTGGACGTAATCACTTTATTCTTTTCAATGATAGAGGATATGTCCACAAGGGAGCTCATCGATTACTTCTACTCGCAGAGCATTGAAGGAATAATCGTGTATGGCCTTGAGAAGGAAAACGAAGTCATAAGCGCCCTGGTAGAAAGCAGAGAGTTTAAGATGGTTATGGTGGATGCCCCCATGGTTAACGAGTGCACATCCTGCATCTGGGTTGACCAGGCCAAGGCTCAGTACGAGGTAGCCAAGAAGACCATCACCGAAAACCTTGGTCCCAAGGAGCAGGTCCTCTACATTACAGGAGATGAAGACGCTTTTGTCACAAAGGAAAGACTGGCAGGCATGATGAAGCTTCAAAAGGAGCTGGGCTTTGTACTGACAGTTGAGTGCGGAGGCTTTTCCGAACTTAAGGCAAGGGAAATTGCCATCAAGCATGCAAGGGATGTGGACATCATAGTCTGCGCCACGGATTGCATGGCAATCGGAGCCATGAAGGCTCTCATTGACGAAGACGTATTCCACCCGGTTTGCGGATTCGGAGGCGTGGCCCTTATGGCGTACGCCGGAAAGCAAATGAACACTGTAAGCATCCACTTCAAAGATAACTCCGCCGAGGCGGTAAGGGAGATAGGACGGCTTTTACAAGGAGAGGAAGGAAGAAAAATCATCACTTCCCACAACCTGACCAAACTTCAGTATCTGGATTTGATTAAATAGCAGAAGAGGAGGAAAGAATATGTCATTAATGGCTGATATGACCAAAGAGGTGGTACAGGATAACATCGGTACCATAATCGAGAAAATGGCAATGGAAAAGCATGGTAAAGGTGTAGCGGATTTGAACGATGAGCAGATTTATTACATTTTGCTTGACGTTACAAAGGAACTTTTAAGAGATACACCTGTTATCGATGGCAGAAAGAAGGTTTATTATATTTCAGCCGAGTTCCTTATCGGTAAACTTCTTTCAAACAACCTCATCAATCTTAAAATATATGACAAGGTAAACGAGATTCTTGCTTCAAAGGGCAAGAAGCTTGCAGACATTCTTGAGGTGGAGCCCGAGCCTTCGCTTGGTAACGGCGGACTTGGAAGACTTGCGGCATGTTTCCTTGATTCAATCGCAACACTTGGACTTCCCGGTGACGGTATCGGACTTAACTATCACTTCGGTTTGTTCAAGCAGACTTTCAAAGATCACAAGCAGACAGCTGTTAAGAACGAGTGGATTGAGAAGGACTCATGGCTTAACAAGACAGAGACAACATTTGATGTAGAGTTTGGTGATTTTACCGTGAAATCAAGACTCTATGACATCGACGTTGTGGGATATGAGAACGGAAGAAACAAGCTTCATCTTTTCGATATTGAGACCCTTGACGAGTCACTTGTGAAGAAGGGAATCGACTTCGACAAGGAAGCTATTAAGAAGAATCTTACGCTTTTCCTTTATCCCGATGATTCCGATGAGGCAGGAAATCTCCTCAGAATCTATCAGGAGTATTTCATGGTTTGTAACGCTGCACAGCTCATTTTGAAGGAGCTTAAGGACAAGCAGTACGACCTCAGAAGGATGTATGACTATGCCGCTATTCAGATTAACGACACCCATCCTTCAATGATTATCCCCGAGCTTATCAGAATCCTTGTAAACGACAAGGCATTTACCATGGACGAGGCAATCGAGGTTGTAAGCAAGACCTGTGCGTACACCAACCACACAATCCTTGCGGAAGCCCTTGAGAAATGGCCTCTTAAGTACCTTGAGAAGGTTGTTCCCCAGCTGGTTCCCATTATCAAGGAGCTCGATAAGAAGGCTAAGGCAAAATATAAAGATTCCAAGGTTGCCATCATCGACAAGGATGAGAGAGTACACATGGCACACATGGATATTCACTACGGATATTCAATCAACGGTGTTGCAGCTATTCATACAGAAATCTTAAAGAACAGCGAGCTTAATCACTTCTATAAGATTTATCCTGACAAGTTCAACAACAAGACCAACGGAATTACCTTCCGTCGCTGGCTCATGAGCTGTAACCACGAGCTTGCAGAGTGCGTTGAAGAGCTTGTTGGAAGAAGCTATAAGAAGGATGCGGATAAGCTTGAGAGACTCCTTGAGTACATTGAGGACGACGACGTTCTTAACAGACTTGATCACATCAAACAGAACAGAAAGAATGAGCTTGCTGCATATCTCAAGGAGAAAGAGGGAGTGGACGTAGATCCCACATCAATTTTTGACATCCAGATCAAGAGACTCCATGAGTATAAGCGTCAGCAGATGAACGCTCTTTACATTATTCATAAATACCTTGAGATTAAGGGCGGCAAGAAGCCCGTGAGACCTTTGACCTTCATTTTCGGAGGAAAGGCTGCACCCGCTTATGTAATTGCCCAGGATATCATCCACCTTATTCTCTGCCTTCAGGATATCGTTGCAAAGGATCCCGACGTAAGCCCTTACATGAAGGTGGTTATGGTCGAGAACTACAACGTAAGCTATGCTGAAAAGTTGATTCCTGCCTGCGATATTTCAGAGCAGATTTCACTTGCAAGTAAGGAAGCTTCAGGAACCGGTAACATGAAGTTCATGCTTAACGGTGCAGTAACTCTCGGAACCGATGATGGAGCCAACGTAGAGATCCACGAGCTTGTTGGCGACGATAACATCTTTATATTCGGTAAGGATTCAGACACCGTAATCAAGCACTATGCAAAGGCTGATTACAAGGCAAAGGATTACTACAAGAAGAGCCCTGTCATCAAAGAAGCAGTTGATTTCATCACAAGCCCTCAGGTTCTTAAGGTTGGCGACAAGGTTAACCTTACAAGACTTCATGACGAGCTCATCAATAAGGACTGGTTCATGACACTCCTTGATCTTGAAGAGTACATTGCCAAGAAGGATGAAACCTTTGCGGCTTACGAAGACAGACGTGCATGGAAGCAGAAGATGCTTACCAATATAGCAAAAGCCGGCTTCTTCTCATCAGACAGAACAATTGCCCAGTACGCAAAAGAGATTTGGAATGTGGAAGCAGACCACTAAGGCGCAGAAGCGCCATAGGTGCAAAAAGGGGACAGGCCCCAAATCGCACATGAAACGTGCGGTTTGGGGCCTGTCCCCTTTCTGCACCTAGAACTTCATAGTACTAAGCGTTGAATTATGATAAGCGGTGTCATAAGTGACATCCTCGTAAAACCATTCCGGGGGAACGAAAGCTTCGGCAGCTTCAGTACTGCCAAATTCAATCTCCGCAATAATAAGGGGATCGAAAGGAGCATCAAACACGTCAAGCTCGATGGTCAAGGTGTAATCAGCCGGGGGCTGAGGTCCGCCTTCTCTGAACTTGGGGTTCTTAAGAGGAATAATGTATCTCTTCTTGGAAATGATATTTCCGTCGGCCTTGGCAGCCAGGTGATAATAGGACTCCTTGTTGAGATCCATTGTGAATTCTTCTCTGGCCATAAGGCCCTTTCCCTTATAGGTAAGGGTATATTTGTCGTCCTCTCGTCTGACCCTTACAACAGGGTCGGTATTAAGGTAAGCCTGCTCAATCTGCTTGCAGGGATATTGCGATAAATCTTCGGGAATAGTCTTAACCGTAAACTTGCGTTCTATTTCCATTTGTAACCTCCGAGTATATTCCTTAACTCAATTCAATTATACCATCTTTACCCCATATAAAAAAGTTAAAAAAGTATAAACTTAGTTGCTGAAACCTTGTTTTGAAGGCGCTCTCTGATATATAATTGAAAAGTAATTTTCACTGTGATTTTAAGCGAAAAGGAGCAGGAGTATATGGCAAAAGTAGCAGCTTTTTTGGCAGAGGGTTTTGAAGAGGTTGAGGCACTTACAGTCATCGATTTGTTAAGAAGAGGAAATGTTGAGGTTACCACCGTTTCCATTATGGGCGATAAACTTGTTAACGGAAGCCACAACATCCCCGTTAAGGCCGACGCTCTTTTTGAGGATTTAAGCTATGACGGATTCGACATGCTTTTCCTTCCCGGCGGAGGACTGGGCACCCAGAATCTTAAGGCTCATAAGGAACTTGCCAAGGTAATCCTTGATTTTGACAAGAAGGGCAAGAAACTTGCAGCCATCTGCGCGGCACCTACCGTATATGGCGAGCTTGGTATCCTTAAAGGCAAAAACGCAACTTGCTACCCCGGATGCGAGAGCGGACTTATAGGCGCAAATTACAAGACAGAAAGCGTTGTTAAGGACGGTCATTTCATCACAAGCCGTGGAGTTGGAACAGCTATTGATTTGGGCCTTAAACTGGTTGAAATTTTTAAGGGCGAAGAGGCTTCAAAAGCCCTTGGAAAAGCTATAGTTTATCTCTAAAAAAATACTGGAATTTAGTATTGAATTATGCTATACTCTTACAATGACTGCGACCATGTCCGTTAGGATGTGGCTTTCCGTGTGTTTAAAATAATATATAAATAAAGTAGAAATGATACGCTGCAAGGAGGAAAATAAATGAGCGTAAAGGTAGAGAAGTTAGATAAAAGCATGGCTAAGCTTATCATCGAGGTATCCGCAGAGGACTTCGAGAAGGCAGTAGAGAAGGCTTATCAGAAGAACAAAGGCAAAATCAGCATCCCCGGTTTCCGTAAAGGAAAAGTTCCCCGTAAGATGATTGAAAATATGTACGGCAAGGAAGTATTCTACGAAGATGCCGCTAACGAGATTATTCCCGAGGCTTACGACAAGGCATACGATGAGTGCGGTGAGGAGATCGTTTCTTCTCCCAAGATCGAGGTTGTTACTCTCGAGGCAGGAAAGCCCTTCGTATTCTCAGCAGAGGTTGCTCTTAAGCCCCCTGTAAAGCTTGGTAAGTACAAAGGTGTTAAGGTAGAAGCTCCCGACACTGCAGTATCTGCAGCAGAGGTTAACGAAGCAATCGAGAAAGAGCGTGAAGCAAACGCTCGTACAATCTCTGTTGAGCGTCCCGTTAAGAAGGATGATGACATCGTTCTTGATTTCGAAGGATTTGTTGACGGTGTAGCATTCGAAGGCGGTAAGGGTGAGAACTATCCTCTTACAATCGGTTCCAACTCCTTCATCCCCGGATTCGAGGATCAGCTTGTAGGCGCTAAGATCGGTGAGGAGAAGGAAGTTAACGTTACTTTCCCTGAGGATTATCATGCAGAAGACCTTAAGGGCAAAGCAGCAACATTCAAGTGCACCGTTAAGGAAGTAAAAGAGAAAGAATTACCTAAGCTTGACGATGAGTTCGCAAGCGAGGTTTCAGATTTCGAGACACTTGCTGAGTACAAGGCAGACGTTAAGAAGAAACTCGGCGAGAAGAAAGAGCAGGAAGCTAAGGCTGCTAAGGAAGAGGCTGCTATCACAGCTATCATCGAGGATTCAGAGATGGATATTCCCGATGCTATGCTTGAGACTCAGCAGAGACAGATGCTTGATGAGTTCGCTCAGAGAATCACTTCTCAGGGACTTTCATTCGAGCAGTACATGCAGTTCACAGGCGCTACAAAGGAAGCTCTCTTAGAGCAGGTTAAGCCCAACGCACTTCGTAAGATTCAGGCTCGTCTTATTCTTGAGGAAGTTGTTAAGGCTGAGAAGATTGTAGCAAGCGAAGAAGATTACCAGAAAGAGCTTGAGTCTATGGCTGAGGTTTACCAGATGACTGTAGATGAAATCAAGGATACTCTTTCAAAGAACGAGAAGGCTAAAGAGCAGATTATGGAAGACCTTGCAATCAACAAGGCTGTAGAGTTCATTGTTGACAATGCTAAGGCAGAAGCTAAGAAGGCTGCTAAGAAGGCCGATAAGGAAGAGGCTGCTGAAGAGCCTAAGGCAGAGAAGAAGACAGCTGCCAAGAAGACAACAACAAAGAAGGCAGATGCAGAGGCCCCCAAGGCTGAGAAGAAGCCCGCAGCTAAGAAGACAACCAAGAAAGCAGAATAATTCAAACGAAAGAAGGTATACAATATGAGTTTAGTACCTTATGTCATTGAACAAACCAGCAGAGGTGAGCGTTCTTATGATATCTATTCCAGACTTCTTAAGGACAGAATCATCTTTCTTGGAGAAGAAGTAAACGATACAACAGCAAGTCTTGTTGTGGCTCAGATGTTATTCCTTGAAGCTGAGGATCCCGATAAGGATATTCACTTCTATATCAACAGCCCGGGCGGAAGCATTTCCGCAGGACTTGCAATCTACGATACAATGCGTTACATCAAGTGTGACGTTTCAACAATCTGTATCGGAATGGCAGCCAGCATGGGCGCATTCCTTCTTGCAGGCGGAACAAAGGGTAAGAGAATGGCTCTTCCCAATGCAGAGATTATGATTCACCAGCCTCTCGGCGGTGCACAGGGTCAGGCTACTGAGATTGAAATCGCAGCTAAGCACATCCTTGCTACCAAAGAGAAGATGAACCGTATGCTTGCAGAGAACTGTGGCAAGACCTATGAAGAGATTGCCAATGATACAGAGCGTGACAACTGGAAGAGTGCTGAAGAAGCATTGGCTTATGGCCTTATCGATAAAGTTATCACAAATCACAAGAACTCTAACGATAGCGAGAAGAAGTAATAATGGCCGGAAGAAAAGACGACAGAATTAAATGCTCTTTTTGCGGTAAGCCTCAGGAAGCGGTTAAGAAGATGATTTCCGGACCTGCGGGTATCTATATCTGCGATGAATGCGTAGAGATTTGTCGTGAGATAATGGATGACACAGAACCCAATGAGAATCCTGAAGAGATTTATGACGGTTTTACCGAGGATAAGAATACCATTAAGCTTCTTAAGCCTGCCCAGATAAAGGCATTCCTTGACGAGTATGTTATAGGTCAGGAGGAAGCCAAGAAGGTTCTTTCCGTTGCGGTCTACAACCACTACAAGAGGGTAAAGGCCAACAAGGAAGAGGAAGAGAGCAAGAAACATCATCATAGCAGACAGCAGCAGCCTGAGCCCGATCACAATGAGGTTGAGCTTCAGAAGAGTAACATTATCATGCTTGGTCCCACAGGTTCAGGTAAGACTTACCTTGCCCAGACTTTGGCCAAGATTATCAATGTGCCCTTCGCTATTGCCGATGCAACCACACTGACGGAAGCCGGATATGTGGGCGAAGATGTTGAGAACATTCTTCTTAAACTCATTCAGAATGCCGACTATGATATCGACAGAGCTGAAGTCGGAATCGTCTATATCGACGAGATTGACAAGATTACCAAGAAGTCCGAGAACGTATCCATCACAAGAGACGTATCAGGTGAAGGTGTTCAGCAGGCACTTCTTAAGATAATTGAAGGTACTCAGGCAAGCGTTCCCCCTCAGGGCGGACGTAAGCATCCTCATCAGGAGCTTATCCAGATAGACACCACAAACATTCTCTTTATCTGTGGCGGTGCTTTTGACGGATTGGAGAAGATTGTTGAGGAGAGGCTTGATAAGAGAGCAATCGGTTTTGACTCAGAGGTTAAGAGCAAGAACGTAAGAGAGATTTCTGAACTTCTCAAGGAGGTTACACCTCAGGATTTGGTTAAGTTCGGACTTATCCCTGAGTTTATCGGACGTGTTCCCATAAACGTTTCTCTTGACGGCCTGGACAAGGATGCACTCATAAGAATCCTTAAGGAGCCCAAGAATGCACTTGTTAAGCAGTACGCAAAGCTCTTCGAATATGACGATGTTAAGCTTACCTTCGACGATGACGCTTTGGATGCCATCGCTGAGAAAGCTGTTAAGCATAAGACAGGAGCCAGAGGCTTAAGATCCATTGTTGAGAACATCATGATGGATGTAATGTATGAGATTCCTTCCGATGATTCCATTGTGAGCTGCAGAATCACAAAGGCGTCGGTGGACGGAACAGAGAAACCTGTTGTGGAAAGAAAATAGTTTTTAAGGGCATCATCTTACTTGATGCCCTTTATTAATATCTTCTTAAATTTATCGCAAGACACTCTTATTACGGGCGCTCCGCCCTTGTCACCTATTCCTTATTAGTGTTATAATTCATGGGAAGAATGAGGATAACATAACGATGGTTATTAAAAATGTCAGCTTAGAAACAGTCTGTGGAATAACCAGTACGCTGCCGGATAATGTACTGCCGGAGATAGCTTTTGCAGGTAAGAGTAACGTGGGCAAGTCATCCCTTATAAATGCTCTTATGAACCGCAAATCCCTTGCAAGAACATCATCCCAGCCCGGTAAAACCCAGACCATAAATTTCTATAACGTGAATGATGCCATTTATTTTGTGGACCTTCCGGGCTACGGCTATGCCAAGGCCAACGAGGAAGTGAAGGCAAAGTGGGGCAAGATGATCGAGAATTATCTTCACAAATCAAAGCAGCTAAGGCGCGTCTTTCTTCTTATCGATATAAGACACGACCCCTCAGCCAACGATAAGCTTATGTATGAGTGGATACTTAAGCAGGGCTTTGAACCCATTGTAATAGCCACCAAAGCCGACAAGATTAACAGAAGCCAGCTTGCAAAGCAGGTTAAGGCTGTGAAGGAAGGCTTAAAGGTTGTCCCCGGAACTATGGTTATCCCCTTCTCTGCCACATCTAAACAGGGCAGAGATGAAATATATGAGATTATAGATTCATTAATTGAGGAGCAATAATGAGCGATTCATTCAAGAAATACTTGAAGGTATCATTGAATTTGATATTGGCACTGTTGATGTTACTTCTGGTAATATTCGCACTGCCGAAGATTCTTGTGTTTTTCCTTCCCTTTGTCATAGGTGCATTGATTGGTGCAATAGCCTCACCTATAGTCAAATTCTTTGAGGAGAAACTGAGAATAAGGAGAAAAGCCGGAACGGTTTTCGTAATCGTGGCGGTTATTGCAATAGTGGTATTGTTTTTGTACTTCATCATCTCCATTCTCATTGAGCAGGGTATGGGATTTGTGGAAGAATTCCCCAATCTCTGGACCAGACTTGAGGGAGACGTGACCGAAGCGGGAAACTGGTTCTCAAAGGTATTTAAGAACTTCCCCGTTCGTTCGAAACTTAACCCTGTTAATATCAGTTCCTACATGGATGAGCTGTTCTCGGAAATCGTATCAACAGCAACATCTCCCACAATCACGGCCATCGGAAACTTTGCGAAGCAGCTGCCCGCTGTGATAATCGGAATAATCTTTTGCCTTATTTCATCTTACTTCTTTGTTGCAGACAAGAAGATATTGGCAGAATGGTTCGACAAGAACATGCCTAAGGCAATCAATATAAGATACAACATGGTAAAAAGAAGCCTCTCCAGATCAATCGGAGGTTACATTAAGGCGCAGCTTATCATAGAATTCTGGGTTTTCCTTATTATAGCCGCAGGGCTGGTAATACTGAGAGTTGACTATGTCTGGATTATTGCTCTGGGCATTGCAATCCTTGACCTTTTGCCCATTCTTGGTACAGGTACGGCTCTGGTTCCCTGGAGTATCGTCTCCTTCGTGAGAAACGATTACAAGATGGCCATAGGCCTTCTGGTTCTTTGGGGTGTGAGCCAGCTTTTCAGACAGCTCATTCAGCCCAAGGTAGTAGGAGACTCGGTGGGATTACCCACATTTGTTACAGTTATTCTTTTATTTGTAGGATTCCAGATAGACGGCGTGCCGGGAATGCTCCTTGCAATTCCCGTTGGAATCGTGGTTTACACAATGTATCAGGAGGGAATCTTTGATACAACCATAAACAGCGCCAAGATTCTGATTAACGGAATCAATAATTTCAGACGCCTTACTGATGAAGATATGGCCGATATAGATAGGACCGATCATGAACACAAGGAATAAAGTTTTCTATATTCTGTTCTGGATATATCTGATTATTGCCGCAAGAATACTGGTATTCAGATATCCCCTTTCAGAGTTTTACCACATCTTAAGGTTATGGGATAAGAGCATAGTAACCTATGGACTTTCAAGAGCCAATTTTATCCCCTTTAAGACCATAAATATGTATATCAGATATCGTTATTCACTGAACAGCTTTGCCAATCTTTTTGGCAACCTGTTTATTTTAGCGCCTTTGGGCTTCCTTCTTCCTTTTGCCTGGAAAAAGAAGCACAATGTTCTCCTTATGACCGCCATAGGATTCCTGGTTTCCATGGCTGTAGAGACTTTGCAGCTGGTATTGGGCGTGGGAGCCTTTGACGTGGACGATTTGATTCTTAATACTCTGGGAGTAATAGTCGGATATATGTGCTATAAGATCGGAGCATTGCTCTACGGAGTAATAAATAAATAAAGAACGGGGAATTACAAATGGCAAGAATTAAACTTGAAAACGATGAAATCAGCGTAGAAATCGATGAGCTGGGGGCTCAGATGGTTTCCCTGGTGGATAAGAAGACCGGCAAGGAATACATGTGGTGTGCGGACCCTAAGTTTTGGGGCAAGTGCTCACCTGTACTGTTTCCCTTCGTTGGACGCTGTATAAACAAGGAATACAGCTACAGGGGAAAGACCTATCAGATGACACCTCACGGATTCGCCAGCGACTCAGTGTTCAGTGTCAGCGGTTGCACGAAAGAATCAGCGACTTTCACCCTTAAGGATACAGAAGAGACCTTAAAGGTATACCCTTTTAAGTTTAATCTTGATATAACTTTTAGCATATCCGGAAGAAGCGTAAAAGCAGACTTCAAAGTGAAGAATGAGACGGGAGATGAGATGTATTTTATGCTTGGAGCTCACCCCGGATTCGTTTGTCCTATCAATGAGGGAGAGAGAAGAAGAGACTGCTTCGTTTTGTTCCATGATAAAGACGAGATTGTAAGCCGTGGAGTAGATTTGGAGCAGGGCCTCGTAAATGAGGTTTATACGGTTTTTGAATTAAAGGATGGATACCTTCCCATAAGCGACAATCTCTTCGACGGAGATGCGCTGGTCATGGAGAATCAGGGAATTAACAAGGTTTCCCTTGCAGGAGCTGACAGAAAACCCTACGTCACCATGACAATGGATGCACCGGTTTACGGTATCTGGTCTTGCTTTGAGCCCGGAACCCCGTATGTTTGCATCGAACCCTGGCTTGGAAGATGTGACAGATTAGGCTCCGATGGCGTTCTTCAGAACAGGGATTTCGTGAACCGACTTGAAAAGGATGAGGAGTTTAACACATCCTATTTGATTGAGATCTGATAAAGGATTAGGAATGAACAATTTACCTATTGATTACATAGAAAGAATGAAGGAATTCTTTGGAGAGGACTGGGAGGCCTTTTATGGTTCCTATGATGCGAAAGCCCGCCGCTCCCTTAGAATTAATTCGCTCAAAAAGGTGAATGATAAGGAAGTTTCGAAGGCGGAACTTCCTTTTTCCTTAACAGATATTCCCTGGTGTGAACAGGGCTTCTATTATGAGGAAGAGGATGCACCGGGCAAGCACCCCTTTCATGAGGCCGGAGCTTATTACATTCAGGAAGCCAGCGCCATGAAGCCCGTGACCTTACTTGATGTGAAGCCCGGCATGCATGTGCTTGATCTTTGCGCCGCTCCCGGAGGAAAGTCCACTCAGATAGGTGCGCTTCTTAAGGGAGAAGGCATTCTTATTTCAAATGAGCCAATCCCCTCAAGAGCCAAGATTCTCTCAGAGAACATGGAGAGAATGGGAATCATTAATGCACTTACTGTAAGTGAGATGCCTGATGCATTAGCTGAGAGGTTTGAAGGGTTTTTCCAAAGGATACTTGTGGATGCGCCCTGCTCGGGAGAGGGAATGTTCAGAAAACATCCTGAGGCGATAGATGAGTGGAGCGTTACCAATGTGGAAACCTGCATTGAAAGGCAGAGGCAGATTCTTGACGCGGCGCACAGAATGCTTTGCCCCGGCGGAAGGCTGGTTTACTCCACCTGCACCTTTGAGTACGGGGAGAACGAAGGGAACGCAGAGTGGTTTGTGAAGGAATATGAGGATACGAAGCTTATATCCTCAGAGAGAATGCTTCCCCATAAGGTGGAGGGAGAAGGCCATTTTATGGCAGTTTTTGAGAAGGAAGGGGCTGCAGTTACTTCTGTTCCGAAGGGTGGCTACGAAAGAGGCACCTTGCAGAAGTTAAAACTTGATTCAACAAGTTTCAACGAATTTATGGAAGACACTGTAAAGAACACTTCTCATTTATATAAGAGGATAAAGGAAGGAAACTTCTGCGCATACAAGGATATGCTGTATCTTTTGCCGGAGGATTGCCCGTCGCTTTCGGGCCTTAAGGTCCTAAGACCGGGTCTGGCTCTCGGAAGCTTTAAAAAGAACAGGTTTGAGCCGGAGCATGCTTTTGCTCTTGCCATGGCTACGGAAGATGCGGTTAGATTTTTTGATACCGATATCAATGAAGCTTCATCTTATATAGAAGGTCTCACGGTAAACTGTGACCCTAATCTTAAGGGCTGGGGCATAGTGTGTGTAAACGGTATGAGCCTTGGCTGGGGAAAAGCCGGAGGCGGAACGGTAAAAAATCATTATCCAAAAGGACTCAGAAAGAAACTCGGGTAACACCGAGTTTTTTTTATTGCTTTATATTTTTTTTAGCCGTGTGACTGCCGTGTGACAAACAATACATATAATGATGACAGTTATGATGTAGAAATTGTGTGAACATACACAGCACATAGATTGGAGAAAAGGCGTGAAAAAGAAGATAGTTCTCGCAGTAATTGCAGCAGCTTTGGTACTTGCAGCAGCAATCGGAACAACATTTGCAAGCTTTAATACCGAGTCAGAAAATCCCGGTGAGGCAACAATTACATTGAATGATATGCAGGTTGCTTTGGCGGCAGCACCCGGAGATGACAACACAGAGACCATCCCCGAAGCAGCAATGCCCGGTCAGGAAGTAAATCTTAAAGAGTATGTTGTTCAGAACGCTCTTGAGGCTCAGGCTTACGATATTTACACAAGAGTAATTATTGATAAGCAGTGGGACGGCGCATTTAAGGATGAACTTGATGCAGGCAAAGTTAGACTGTACATCGGTGACAATGAGCTTAACGCATCTAAGGTTGGCCAGGTTATCAACGACTGGTTCATTCAGACTGCAGATGATGAGCAGATTATTCTGTACTACACCAAGAAGCTTGCTCCCGGTGCTTACACAGATTCATCTTTCATCAACAAGATTTCTTTTGACGCTGATATGGATAACTCCTACACAGACAAGACTATTAATGTAAACATTACAGTATGTGCCGTTCAGGCAACTGCGGATTCTAAGATTTCAACTCAGGCTATGTTTGCTGAGTGGGGTGCATACCCTGTTATAGATGAAGAAACAGGTATCATTACAAACATTGAAGAGTAAACAAACATTTCTAAAACACAGACAGAAATGAGGACCTATATGAAAAAGCAAATATGCATTTTAGGAGCTGCAGTATTACTTGCCATAACATGTGTTATGCCGGTAAAAGCAGCAGACTCTACAGTAACATTTGGAGCGGACGGAAAACTTAACACACCCAGTTCCGTAGGAAGCACATTCAATGGAATGGCTCCCGGTGAGACCAAGTCACTTACCATCCAAGTTAAGAATGACAATAACAACACTGCTGATTTCTACATGAGCACTGATGTTGTTAAAGCCTTAGAGGAATCCAATGGTGGTTCCGGAGCAGGCTACAACGTTAAGCTTACTGCAGGCAGCACTGTTATCTATGATTCTGCAGCCGGTGGTTATACAGCAGCCGGAACAGGAAGCACAGAAGGACTTAAGGACATTAACGCAAGCCTTAATGACAAGATTCTTATCGGAACTCTTGCAAAAGGAACTTCAACAGATGTGGTCCTTACAATAGGCCTTGACGGAGAGGGCGTTGACAAAGCAGGATACGCTGCAGCCCTTGGTCAGATTGATTTTGCTTTCAGTGCAGGATATGAAGATCCTACAGGTCCTTATACCGTATATAAAGTAGTAACCAAGTCAGGCGAGACCAAATACCTTAAGATCTTTGATCAGAAGGTTGCACTTGCGGCTCAGACCGGTGATACATTCATCTGGTGGGCAGGAGCAGTTGTGATTCTTGCCGGTGCGGTAATGGTTATTATGGGATTAAGAAGAAAGGCGGCCGGAAACAATGAGAATTAAAAGACTTTTAACCAGAATTTCCGTTACGGTTGCCACAGCTTTGGCATTCACAATGGTAGCCGGTATGACAGTACAGGCAACTGATCTTGAAAGTGAAGACGTATACACAGGCAAGACATATACAGTTACCTTCCATCCCGGAAACGTTGGTTCATTTACAGATATCGACGATGTCGTAGCAATTTATGGAAAGCAGGAGGGCGTTATTTCTGCTGAGACCACAACCCATAAAGCTATCAAGCTTGTGGTTAAGCCTGGCGCGCAGATTACAGCACCTCTTGGTATTGAGGCAAAGGATGATTACTACTATCGTCAGCAGTGGAATGAGACAGTAGAAGGAGCCGTTACAAAGAATGCGGACTATGTTCCTCAGTTCGGTAGACTTATAGATGGAATAGAGTATCAGGTTAAGTTCCTTATTAAGGGAACAGAGACAAGCGTTTATCCCCCTGTTTTCAACAGAGGTAACGTAGGAGACGAGCTTTCATTTACCGCTCTTGCCAATATTCCCGTAAGCGCAGGAGCCTTCTATGTTCTCCAGGGAGAGGTAACAAGAAACCTTGTACTTGATGCAGATCCTGATAACAATATTCTTATTTTCGAATACGTCCTTCAGGACAGATACGCCGTTACTTCCGAGAGCACACTCCTCACGGATGGTGGCACAGTAACAACTGTTGAGTCAGTGACTGTTCCCGGAGCAGCAGCGCCTGCAGGCGGTGGCGGTGGAGCCGCACCCGCAGCAGTAGCACCTGCCGCAGCAGCTGAAGCACCTGCTGAGTTGACAACCATCGACGAAGGACAGACAGCACTTGCTGCAGGAATTCCTGAGAGTCCCGAGGAGGCAACAACAAACATCGAGGAACCTGAAACTCCCCTTGATGCAAACCTCTCTCAGACAACCAATCTTCCTTACCTGATTCTTACAGGAGCATTGATTGCGGCTATCGCAGTTGGCTTCTATGTATACACAAAGAAGAATCCCAGAAAATCTGAATCAGACGGGGAAGAGTAGAAATTGAAGATTAAGTCGAGCCTTAGGGCTCGACTTTTTTTGCTTAACGGGTTCACTTTACTATTGCTATTTGCTATGGTAGGATAATTAATATCAGTCCGGAGGGCAAAATGGGAAAGAAATCAATTAAAGAGAACAAAAACGTATATCAGTTAGCCAGAGAAGCCATGGATTACACCAGGGACAAGGCTGCTGAGGAGATGGGATACGTTTCTTCAGATAGAATAGAAAAGATTGAAAGTGAGAAGACAACTCCTCATCCTGACGAAATTCTTGCCATGGCATCTGCTTACAAATCCCCTGAACTTTGTAATTATTACTGCACACACGAGTGTCCCATAGGCCAGAAGAACATGCCTGTTCTTGAAGTGAAGGGCCTGTCACAGATTGTGCTAGAAATGCTTGCGGGCCTTAATAGCGTAAACAAGGAAAAGGAAAGACTTATAGAGATTACTGTTGACGGAGAGATATCCGAGGACGAAATAAAAGATTTCGTTGCAATCAAGGAGGAACTCCGCAAAATTGCCACATCGGTGGACGGCTTACAGCTTTGGGTAGACAAAACTATAGCCGAGGGAAAGATTGACAAGAATCTTTTAAGTAAGATAAAATAATGTATCGTGTGTGGATAGTACATCTTATGATGTAAAGGGTAGAATATGATTAAGATTTGTGCATTAGGCAGTTTTACGATTATTGATACCGACTCGGGTGTATGCCTTGACGATGATGGACTTCGTTCAGACATGCTTAAGAAGCTGATAACCTATTTGGTTATTCACAGGGAGCATCCCGTTACCGTACAGGAATTATTCGGCGCCCTCTGGCAGGATGATGAAACAGAGAATCCCGCAGGAGCCCTGAAGAATTTAATGTACAGGCTTCGAGCAGTAATGAAGAAGAACTTTGGAGATGCTACCTTCGTTGTGACCGGTTCCGGTTCGTACAGTTGGAATCCCCAGTTAGAGACTGAACTTGATATTGAAGAATTCGAGAAGAATGTAAAGAGAGCCAAGGCTTCAAAGGACGCGGATGAAGCAACCCGCGGATTTGAGGAAGCTTTGGAAATGTATAGAGGCGAATTTCTGGAGAATTGTGCGGATAAGCATTGGATGGTAACTTCCGCCACATATTATCACTCCATGTATTTGACCGCCGTGAAGAGACTGGCCGCTTTGTATCTGAAGGCTGAGAGATTCGCGGATGTTGAGAATATCTGTACCCATGCTTTAAGATTTGACGATGTGGATGAGCAGATTTACTGCGATCTTATCAAATCCTTAATAGGGCAGCAGAAGAATGAACTGGCCCTCAAGAATTTTGAGAATGCCAAGAAGGTATTACAGGATGCCTTGGGAGTCAGAGGAACAAAGAAACTTGCAGAGGTTGAAAAAGAACTTCTGAAGATGAATAAAGGCGCCGTTGTAGAGAACATCGAGAACATCTATGACGATATGGCTGAAGAGGAAGATGTGGAGGGCGTCTATCTCTGCGGATACCCTGTTTTCAGGGAAATTTACCGTGTTGAAGCCAGAAAGATGACCCGAGTAGCCGAAGCAGAACACGTGTTATTATTAACTGCTGAGCTTGGGGAAGAGGTCGATAATTCCAACGAGCACATGACAAGATTCCTTATTAAGCAGGCCATGGGTCAGCTTGAGAAGGCATTAAAGAGAACATTAAGGGTCGGAGATATTGCTGCAAGATACAGCGATACTCAGTTTATCGTGCTTTTGCCCAGCTGCACCTATGAGGCAACAAAGGCAGTCGCAAAGCGCGTAATCAACGATTTCAAATCGTTACAAAGAAGTAAGAAGGTTATTGTAAAGTCTCAGATGGAGCAGGTGGAGAGCACTCCTTCTGTTCTCGTGAGATAGCAAACAGGTAAGAATTGAGATGGAGATAAATAATACTAATTATCCCGCAAATGCATTCAGATTGTGCATTGACGGAATCAAAGACGGCTTGTCCGGGACTATTTATACCCCCCTGACAAAGGAGCCTATCAATTTTGTGGGTGCAGAGTCATTCCTGATTCTGGATACTATGTTTGATGAAGTGGGCTATCCCCAGTCCTTCCAGGACAAGAGAAGTTTCGAGAAGAAACCGGAGAAGACAAACGAGTACAGGGGCATCCCTGAAGGCGTTGTCGCTCCTGAAGAAATCCTTGATAAAATGGGCAAAAAGGCCACTTTTGACATAATTGTGACCAGCCGATGCAACACCACCTGGCAGGGAGTTGTCCTGTTGCCGGGCATGGATGGTGGCACTCCTTTCAACGGAGATCTGGAGTTGATGGAGACCATTGACAATTTAATATAATGAGTGTAAATGCGGCAGCAATGCCGCATTTTTTATGCCTAAGGAAAAGCCTGGTTTGCAGATGATGCAATTCTAAACAAGAAATAAAAGCTTTATAAAATCTTTGGAAAGTCTATTGTATGCGGTCGTTCCTATAAACATATCATATTGGGTAGAACGCTCACTGTCGTATCTATGCAGAACTTTTGACAGGCTTGAAAAAGGGGAGCGGTATGACAAGGTTTTGCCTGTTCACCAAATTGGTATCTTAAACTTCACACTATTTGAAGATGCACCGGAATTTTACGCTGATTATATGGTTATGAACACGCGGAATAACCGAGTCTATAGTGACAAAATCAAGCTCTCTGTGTTAGACTTGAATCGGATAGACTTGGCTACTGATGAAGACAAGGCCAATGAATTAGATTCATGGGCTGAACTATTCAGATCGAAAACATGGGAGGAATTGAGAATGCTGGCAGAGAAGGAACCAATCTTCAAGACAATAGCAACGGAAGTCAAGGAAATATCGGCTGAAGAACGCATACGCATGCAATGTGAAGCTCGCGAAGATTACAATCGTTCTCAAGCAAGCTTCCATGGGTATTATCAAGATCAGATAGATGATTTGAAGGCTGAGAATGAAGCTTTACGAAAACGAATTAGAGAACTTGAATCAAATTAGAAAGAATATTGAAATTGGTCTGATTTTTCAGGCCAATTTTTTTTGTGTGACTCGTGTGTGACTTTGACTTGGTATAGTTTTGCTTGGGATTGTGTATAATACTGTTTTTTTGTAATGAAATTCCCTAAGGGAATTAAGGAGGAAATAGATGAAGTCACGTATGGTAAAAAGGATTCTGGCAACGCTCTTAGCCGTTGTATTCCTTGCTGGAGATGTTCTTCCCACAGTCGCATCTGACTTGGAGGGCAGCACCCAGGTTATAAAAGAGGCGGAAGGAGAAGAGGCGTCATCCTTATGGGAAGATGTCACACCTGCTGACGACGAAAATAAGGAAAGCGAGCCTGAGACTCCTGCGACTACAGAGACTCCCACTACAACTGAGCCTACTGAGTCCGAGGAAAAAACAGAAGCTTCTACTGAGGAGACAGAACTCACAGAAATCGGAGAAGGCGAAACACCTCTTGCAGGTACAGTTGAAGATGCCGAGACCGATGAAGAAGATGAGGAACTCGACGAAGAAGCTGAGTTAGACGAGGAAGCCTTAGCAGCTAAGGAAGCTGAAGAACTTAAGGAAGAGGAAGAAGATACAGTAACCCTTGCTCCTGTTACCGTTGATGACGTGACCATCACTGTAAGTGGATTAAAGGACGCTTTTGTTGAGGGTACATATGTATCTGCTGTTGAAGTAGATCCCGTTAAGGTTGAAGAACTGGTTGAGGATGCAGCAGAAGAAACCCAGACAATCGTTAAGACATACAAAGCTTTTGATATTACTCTTAAGATAAAGAATGAAGACGGAGAAGAGGAAGATGTTCAGCCTCTTAACCGTGAGTCCGTAAAAGTATCATTCGAAGGCGACATGATCATCCCTGATGAAGCAGCCGGTGAGACTGTTACTGTTTACCACGTTGATGATAACCTTACAACTATTAAGGAAGAGATGTCTTCTGAGGTTGTAACTGTTACTGATGAAGAGACTAATCAGACAACAGATGTTATTGAAATGGAGACAACGCATTTCTCTGTTTATGTAATTTCTGTAAACAGAAGTGATAGAGTAACTGCCAAATGGACAGTTGTAGATTCAGCTAATACCAACACTGTTTTGAGTGGTGCTCAGTTTACAATATCAAGATACAGAAAATATCATTATTATCCTAGCAACCTTAATGACATGGAGTTGGATTCAAGTTATAACGGTACTGTTAGGAGCGAAAATGGTAAGGCCATCTTCGAAATTGAAGAGTCTAGCGGAGACTATTCATCCTATTGGTATTGCTATGTACTCGAGGAGACTGAAGCACCGAGTGGATACTCAGTCCCCAACAACAGATGGTATATAATTCCGTACATGTATGATGGTAATAATACAGTGTATGTATATGATAATGATCAATTCTCAGAGTCAGATTTTGGCATTGAAAGCTTTATTGCCAGTGAGAATAACATTGAGGGCTGTTATATAACTAATGATAGAGAGGCATCTGTAGTATGTTCACTTCAGTCTGCAACAAAGACTGCAACACTTGAAGATTGGGAGAAGAGATTATACAGAATTGATTTATCTGCATATGTGAATTCTCAGTATATTGGAAAGTCTAAAGCAAAAGTTGTCATTCTTGCTGATACATCGGGAAGTATGATTTACAACGATGCTCAAATCAGTATCTCTGAGATGAACAAACATACAGATAGAATTTATTTTACACAGGCTAGTAGCAAGTATACAGATGAGTTTAAGGTTGCCAGCAACGCAAGAAGCTATTTACCTATAGGCCAGAAGAAGAACGATAATGATACATACAGCACTGATACATATAAGAATATTCCTCAGGATTCCGGAAGTATGTATATTTTCTGGAAAGATGGCAAGTGGTATCAAAAGGCCATTAATGATTTAAAGGGTAATAACGCACTAAAGGTCACAGCAAATGGTTCTGGGAAAACACAAGAGTTCACCGGTTCGAGCGCATATACAACACGTTCCGATATGTTTATCATAGCTGCGTCCGAACTTGTTGATCAGTTGGATGAAGGAACTACGATAGAAGTTATCAAGTTTAATGATAACGGTATCTCTGATGCGGTTGTTGTTTCGCAAACGAAAATTAATTCAAACAATGATAGAACAGCAGTTAAGGATGGACTTAAGAACTGTATTGGTAAACATTCTACTGCTACACATCCCCTGTCAGGATTAGAGAAAGTACAGACAGCTTTTGAAGCCATGAAGGGTGGATTAAATGCAAATTGCCACCTTGTGTTCTTTGCCGATGGTGAAGTGTCAAAAACAAATAATGACAGCTCAGTTGAAGTAAATGCCTGCAAAACAAAGGCCGACTATTTAAAAGAACAGGGTGTATCTATTTATGCTGTTGGACTTGGTCAGTCTACGGGCGATTTGCTTGGCTTGATTGCTACAGATGCTAATCACTGCTATCAGTCAGGAAATATGAGCGATATAGTAGAGGCCTTCAGAACCATTGGTTCTTCAATAGGCACAGGAGTTAGAGGAACATTTGAGGATACTATATCAGAAGATTTTGTTATTACAGATAGAGAAGGAAATCCTGTAGATTCATTTGATGGAGCAACCATCACTACGGATCCTACGACAGGACTTCAGAAAATAACATGGTCAGACATAGAGATTAGTACCAACTCAGAATTCACAAAGAGCGTTTATGTTGTTGCCAAAGATGAGTTTGTGGGTGGTAACGTAGTTAACACTAACGCAGGTTCAAGTTTTGTTGTTTCACTTGCATCTGATGTGACTCTTTCAGCAGGTGGTGTAGGAACCTTAAGCGCATCAACAGCAAAAGTAAACGTTAAGGGTGTTGTGGATGCTAATAGCCAGATAGATATAATTAAACGTGGCAAGACTCTTGAAGAGTACCTTGAAAAGCATTTAGCTGAAGTTTGGACCCATGACGAAACAGAAGTAGAAGAGGGCGAAGAGCCTAAGGATCCCAGATTTACAACAGCTAAAGATTCGGAATATGCCGATGTAACAATCACATTCTACGAGGATGAGCTACATAAAAAAGAGATTTCTCTTGAGGAATTAAAGAAGAAAGCTCCTACGGAAGACACAAAATATTACTTTGTTGTCGAAGCTGTTCCTAAAACATCCGGAACAAGCGCTCAGTCTCAGGTCGGATCTGCCATGACTCAGGATGGCACCTATTACTACATGGATAGGGAACTTGAGAATCATAAGCGCGAAGCGGTAAAAGAAGGTGTGTACCAGGTTATCGTTAAAGGTTACGATTTGCAGGTTACGACTTCAAAGACTGCAACCTGGAAAGACGGCGAGATAAAGAGCTGGACAGACAGAACATACAAAGTTGAACTTGGCGCGGAAACCTTCAATAAGGTAACCAAGGAAGGCGAGCATGTAACAACAATTAAGACCCCTGTTAAGGTAGTATTCCTCCTGGATGCAAGTTCATCCATGAGGGATAGTAAAAAGCCTGAGAAAGATTGGCCTTTAACTAAACTTCAGAATCAGACCAAGAGCTTTATCCAGGGATTACCTCTTGAATCCGAAGTGGCGGTTGTTTCATTCCAGAGAACTGCAAGCATAAATGTTCCGCTTACTAAGATTGATACAGAAGCGAAGCGTGCGGATGTTTTGAGAAGCGTTTCATTACCGACAACAGGAAGCGGAACGCGTGCCAACGAAGGCTTGAAGATTATTGAAAGCCAGATTCTTCCCCAGAAAGATAAGAAATACGAAAAGACTTACGTAGTTTTCTTTACTGATGGAGATACATATATTGGCAGCACCAGTACTTCTGCTTATCCCGGACATAATGAAGATGAAAGGGTTGCAGAACACGATAGACAGGCCACCGCAAATGCGAAAAAGCTCAAGGACAGAGGCGTTGAAATCTTCTCAGTTGGAATGGGAAGTATACACCCTGATCTTTTGAACAGTGTAGCAACAGATACATCACATGTTTATTCAGGTGATGGCGCAAGTTCAATAGCTACAAACTTCGATCATATATATGATACTATTTCAACACCCGGTAGTGAAGAAACAGAGCCTATCGCTTTAGACAACATTACATTCTATGATGAGGTTTCAAATTACTTCATACTGATTGATGAAAATGGAAATCCCCTTAGAACTGGAGATACATTTGATGGTGGTGTTGTAGGTGAGAAGAACGGACTTCAGACGATTACATGGACTGGACTTTCATCAACAGAGAAAGCCGATGGTAACTTTGGAGTATCCAAGACAATCTACCTGAAAGCTAAGGATGAGTTTGCAGGTGGTAATGGTGTTCCTACAAACGTAGATTTCATCGTTACAGTTGAAGATCCCGATGGTGAGGAAGATCCTAAGGAGTTCTCTCAGGAAACACCTTATGTAGATGTCAACTGTATTGCTGAAGCAGGAGATGCAGAGAATACCATCTTCCTTGGTGAAGCTGTAAGCACTGTGCTTGGTGTTGAAGGAAGACTTGAAGAAGTTAAGAATGCTCTTGCAAAAGATGCTTATGCTGACGATATGTTCGTCTTTGTAACTAAGTCAGATGTTGAGTGGTTTACCGATGAAGCTTGCGAACATCCTATTACATTAGATGATTTGCTAGCACTTAAACCCACTAAGGAAACTCCTTTCTACGGCAAGGTAACATACACACCGTCATCAAGCGCTAATTCACCTGCTAATAAACTTCAGGAGTTCTCGGTAACCGGTAAGTACACCATAAAAATTGTAGATGGCAAGATTACTGTAACAAAGTTTATTGATAACATTCAGGATGCTGCAAAGCTTACATATGACGGACAGCCAATCTTCACATACGAGTTACTTGATGAAAGCGGCAAGGTTGTACAGACCAAGGCTCTTACGTTTAATGATTACAGCAGCACTCAGAAGTCGGTAACATTCAACCACCTTGGTGCCGGTAAGTACACAGTAAGAGAACTTGAAGCAAAGGGCTGGCAGCAGATAGATGCTCAGGGTTATCAAAACATAGTAATTAACAAAGATAATCCACAGAATACTTCCTGCTACTTCACAAACAAGGCTGTAAGCCAGAAGAACTTTGCAGACAAGGATTTGGTAGTTAACTCCGTTAAAAAGAAAGAAGACGGAACAATAGAATTAAAGAAAGTGAAGACCAGTGACAGCGATGAGCGTCACGGTGAATAAGGAGGCGGTAGACAATGGAAAAGAAAAGAAGTTTTAAAAGAACCGCCATCATAGTAGCTTCCTTTATAGCAGTTTTGGGAGTATCCGTTTTTGGCACATATGCGTTTTTAACAAGCAGAACTAACGAGGTTAAGAACACATTTGTAGTAGGTAGTGTCGAGACAGAGATAACTGAGGAACATTTCGATTTTGAAACAGCTACAGTTATCAATAAGGATCCTCAAGTTAAGAATGTTGGCAAAAACGATTGCTACATAAGAGCACGAATCAACATCACACCTGCAGGTGAAAATATAGCAGTTAACGAACTCGGAGCCAATTGGGTTGATGGTGGTGACGGATATTACTACTACACCGAAAAGGTTGCTCCTCAGGGATTAACCTCACCGATTTTCACAAAGGTGACAATTCCTGCAGGCTGGGTTGACTACAGTAATGGACAGGCGAAAGCGACAGTAGATTTCAAAGATTTTGACGTAATTGTGTATCAGGAAGCCATTGTGGCTGACCTTGAGGGGGTAAGTGTTTACCAGGATGTTTGGAACGCATATAATGGTAATACAACTACCAACTAAAGATACCAAGGAGTAAAAAATCATGAAAGCTTTCAAAAAAATCTGTAGCATTATCAACATCCTGATTATTATTGCCCTAGCTGCATTGGCATTGTACCTGATAGTTCCCAGGATTCTTGGAATGAAGACCTTTGCGGTTTTATCAGGAAGTATGGAACCTGAGATACCTGTTGGTTCAATAGTAATCACAGAGGAAGTTGATCCCGCGACCATTACACCGGGACAGATTGTCACCTATCAGCTTGAAGGCGACACAATGGTAACTCACAGAGTTGTTAAGAACGACAAGAACAAAAAACAGCTCACAACAAAGGGTGATGCCAATAATGTTGAGGACAGCAATCCTGTTCCTTACGAAAAAGTTGTAGGACATGCAATGAGCAAACTTCCATATGCGGGATATGTAGTAATCTACATCAAAACACCCATAGGAATCGCTTGTGTATGTGGACTCTTGTTTATCCTGATTCTTCTTACATTCTTGCCGAATGTACTGTCAAAAGAAGTGGATAAGAAGGGGACAAAAGAAGAGTAACTTATTTAACGCATATGACCACCATGTGACCGAGTGGTTTTATGATAAAAAAGTACCAAAACACAAAGGAAAACACAAAAGGAGAATGCTTAAAATGAAAAAAAGTTTAATCACAATGTTAGTAGCACTTGTATTAGTTGCTGCAGTTGGCGTTGGTGCAACACTTGCTTACTTATCAGATAAGACAGGCACAGTTACCAACACATTCACAGTTGGTAAGGTTAAGATCGACCTCACTGAGTTTAAAGATGGTGTTGAGTTAGCAGAAGGACAGACTGGTTTCTCATATGAGAAGGTTATTCCCGGCCAGACATATTCAAAGGAGCCCGTTGTTACAGTTAAAGCTGATTCAGAGGAGTGCTATCTTTTCGTTAAGCTTGTAAATGCAAACGGTGACAAACTTCAGCTTAATAACTACACTCTTAATGAAAATGGTGGATGGGCAGCTTTAGATGGCGTAGCAGACGTATACTACAGAGTAGTTCCTAAGAGCGAAGCAGACACAGCATTTACACTTTTCAAGAGCTTTACTGTTAACACAAATATTGTTAACGAGGAGAATGAGAACACAACATTTACTGATATCGCTATTTCAGCTTATGCAGTTCAGAAGGCTGGATTTGCTTCAGTAGCAGAAGCTTGGACAGCAGCACAGCAGTAATAGGTTGCTTTAAGTAAGGAGATTAAGTTATGAACAAGAAAAGTTTAATCACAATGTTGGTTGCTCTTTGTCTTGTAGGTGCAGTTGGAGTTGGAGCAACTCTTGCATACTTCACAGATAAGACAGACGTTTCCAATAAAGTAACAATGGGACATGTTGATATCGAGCTTTTTGAGACTCAGAACGGTGACGAGACCGCAGAAGGTCTTGAATTCAAGAACATCGTTCCCGGTGATACCCTTGAGAAGGATCCTACAGTTCGCGTTGCTGGTGACAGCGAGGATTGTTTCGTAAGAGTTAAGGTTGAGTTCACAGGCTTTGCACTTACCGATGCAGACAAGGCAGCTCTTCTTGATGACATCGATACAGAAGTTTGGACATATGTAGATGGATACTACTATCACAATGCTAAGATGACAGCTGAGGAAGAAGCTAAGTTATTTGAGGAAGTTAAGATTCCTGCAACTTGGGGAAATGCTTACGCAGACGCTGCTTTTGAAATCAACGTTTATGCTGAAGCTATCCAGGCTAAGAACACAGGCGAAACAGCTGTTGAAGCATTCGCTAACTTAGGTGAGGCTGGAGCAGAAGAGTACGTTGCTAAGGCTTCTACTGCTGATATTCACGGTTAAGTTGATTAATAACTAATCAAGTTTAAACAAACATACAAAAATGGCTCGAGGAAACTCGAGCCGTTTTTGCATATTTTGCATTTTATACTACAAATTCATTGACGAACGTTTGTTCACACCATATAATAATAGCAGGGTGCTACCAATTACGGTAGGCGGTTAGAGTTCGACAATAAAAATAACCGCCATTAGATCCTGGGAAGATTTGTGAGCGGTTATTTTTAACCAAATAATTTTGTAATCGGACTGACCGTCTATCGGTAGCGCCTTTACAAGAGAATATTAACATTATAATCAGATAAAGTCAAACACATGAAGAAAACAATCTCTAAACTAATCAGTACAATAGCGACTATAGTAATAGTCTTAATAATCCTTACTCTGGTTCCGCTGACGGTGCCGAAGTTATTTGGCATTAAGCTATACGGAATCATGACAGAAAGTATGTCCCCCCAGTACAACGTTGGGGGCGTAGTGTATGTAAAGAGTGTAGAGGCATCAAGCGTAAAGATTGATGACGTTATCACCTATAGAACAGGACGTGGTGAAGAGTCCGTAACCCATAGGGTTATTGGTATTGAGGGTGATAAGTTTGTTACAAAGGGTGATGCCAATAATACTGAGGATCCCAATCCCGTATTGTTTGGACAGCTTGTGGGAAAGGTCGTATTCTATGTGCCTTATCTTGCCAAGGTGTCTGATTACGTGGGAACAACAAGAGGCCTGCTTTCAGCCTTCAGCGTTATTCTTATATGTATACTTCTTTGGCTTGGAGCTGCAATCCTTGCCAAGGACAATGCTTCAAAGGATTCGGCAGGAACTGAAGAGATTAAGGAATCAAAGAAGAAGGCCAAATCAGGGGACAACCTTTTGATTATAGGCGGAAGTCTTCTTGTGGTGGGTGCCCTTATTTACTTAACATACGGTTATTTAAGTTATCACAGAGCAAATGTTATCTATGATGACTTTGAAGAGATGGTAACTCTTGATGAAACCACAAATGAGACCATTGAGATAGAAGATGAAAGCGTTGATCCTAAGTTCAGGGACGAGGTTATTCATAAGAGACTTAACAAGCTTCATGAGACCTACCCTGACCTCATCGGATTCATTACGATTCCCGGAACCAAGATTAACTATCCCATAATGCAGGGAGAGGATGATGAGTTCTACTTAAGCCACGCATACAATGGAGAGGTTAACAGCTCGGGAGCCATTTTCCTTACGGCCTACAGTAACATCAACTTCAGTGAGATATATCAGATTCTTTACGGCCACAACATGAGAGTGGGAACAATGTTTGGCGGTCTTCATAAGTATGAGCAGGAAGAGGATTATCTTAAGGAGCATCCAAGCGTATATATCTATACCCTTGATAAGGTTATGAAGTACGATATCTTCTCATACTACAACGTGGATGCGGCTGATGAGATATATAATATTTTTTACCAGACAATAGAAGAGTTTGAGCCCGTGTTCGAAAAGATGGTGAAGAGGTCTGTGGTGCAGAGCGATGTTAAGCCTGAATACAGTCAGGGCATCATCACTTTATCCACCTGTAACGGCTCCACGGGAAGAAGATTTGTAGTCCATGCGGCGAGAGATTGGACGTATTAAAATGCAAAAGACGCCAAGATTTTTCAAAAAATGACATAAATAGCAATACGAATTCTCCTCGGCGGTACATATAATTTTACTTAGAGTAAGGTTTTATAACTTTAATTGTGCCTAAGAGGAGGAGACGAATATGCAATACGGACATTTCGATAATGAAATGCGAGAATACGTGATTGACAGAGTTGACTTGCCCACATCCTGGACCAACTATCTCGGTGTTGAGGATACCTGCGCAGTAGTCAATCATACAGCCGGCGGCTATATGTTCTATAAGAGCCCCGAATTTCACAGAATAACAAGGTTCCGCGGCAATGCAATCCCCATGGATCGCCCCGGTCACTATGTATACTTAAGAGATAAGGAAGACGGAGATTACTGGACCATTTCCTGGCAGCCTGTTGGCAAGAGCCTGGATGAGGCCAAGTACACATGCCGTCACGGAATGAGCTATACGGTATACGAGTGCGATTACAAGGGAATCAAAGCAAGCCAGAGACTTACAATCCCTCTCGGTGAGGCGGTTGAGCTTTGGGATGTCACACTTGAGAACAAGACTGACAAGACAAGAACCTTGGATGTTTTCTCCTATTGTGAGTTTTCTTATCACTCAATAAATATCGACAATCAGAATTTCCAGATGAGTTTATATTGTGCCGGTTCTTCATATGAGAACGGCATTATAGAGCATGATCTTTTCTATGAACCTGACGGATACCAGTTCTTTACCGCGAATTTCGATCCCGACGGTTTTGACTGCTTAAGAGATTCCTTCATCGGTTTATACCACACAGAGGATAACCCCATTGCAGTCATTAACGGCAAGTGCTCCGGTTCCTACGAGAAAGGAAACAACCACTGCGGTACTCTCACCAAGGCATTTACCTTAAAGCCCGGTGAGAAGGTAAGATTCGTATTTATGCTTGGTGAAGGCAATCGTAAAGAGGGTGCAAGAATCAGAGCTAAATACATGGACCTTAAAGCCGTTGATCAGGCTTATGCAGACCTTAAAGCATTCTGGGAGAATAAATGTAGCAAACTCCAGATTAAGACTCCAAATGAGGGCATGAACACTCTTATTAACACATGGACTCTTTACCAGTCCGAAATCAATGTTATGTTCTCAAGATTCGCTTCCTTTATCGAGGTCGGCGGAAGAACAGGACTTGGTTACAGAGATACAGCACAGGATGCTATGACAATACCTCATTCCAACCCTGCTAAGTGTAAACAGCGTCTTGTAGAGCTTATGAGAGGCCTTACCACCACAGGTTACGGACTTCATCTTTTCGATCCCGCTTGGTTTGAGGAAGGAAATGACGAGGAAGAGTTTGACTCACCTACAGTTATTCCCACTGCGAAATCCGACAGAGTACACAGCCTAAAGCATGCCTGCGCAGACGATGCTTTATGGCTTGTAACAAGTGTTGTTCACTATGTTCGTGAGACAGGTGAATACGATTTCATCGATAAAGAAATCAGCTACTGTGACGGCGGAAGAGGAACAGTTTATGAGCACCTTACAAAGATTCTTGATTTCTCAACCGAGCAGGTTGGTGCAACAGGTATCTGTAAGGGATTAAGAGCTGACTGGAACGACTGTCTTAACCTTGGCGGAGGAGAATCCGCAATGGTTTCATTCCTCCACTACTGGGCACTTGATAACTTCCTTGATCTGGCAAGATTCCTTAAGAGAGATGCCGATGTTGAGAAATACACCAAGATTGCCGAGAAGGTTAAGAAGGTTTGTGACGATGTTCTCTGGGACGGCGACTGGTACATCAGAGGAATTACTAAGAACGGCAAGAAGATCGGTACCAAGACCGATAAGGAAGGCAAGATTCATCTTGAATCCAACGCATGGGCAGTTCTTTCAGGTGCTTCAGAAGGCGAGAAGGCTGTTAAGGCTCTTGACAGTGTTCATAAGCACCTTGCAACACCTTGGGGAATCATGCTTAATGCTCCTTCATATACAATTCCCGATTCAGATATCGGATTCATCACAAGAGTTTATCCCGGTCTCAAAGAGAACGGTTCAATCTTCTCACATCCCAATCCCTGGGTTTGGGCTGCTGAGTGTAAGATAGGAAGAGGCGATAAGGCTATGGAATACTACAATTCCCTTTGCCCTTACTATCAGAATGATAAGATAGAGATAAGACAGGCTGAGCCTTATTCATACTGCCAGTTTATCTCAGGTGTAGACCACTCCACATACGGTCGCGCACATCATCCTTTCATGACAGGTTCAGGCGGATGGTCATATTTCTCAGCTACAGAGTGGATGCTTGGTATCAAGCCTCAGCTTGACAGCCTTCAGATCGACCCTTGTATTCCTTCAGATTGGAAGGAATTCTCCGTAAAGAGAGTTTGGAGAGATGCTGATTTTGACATAGAAGTTACAAATCCTAACGGAGTAATGAAGGGTGTCAAGGAAGTATACTTAAACGGAGAGAAAGTAGATAAGATTTTGCCTCAGGCTAAGAATAGCCATAACACTGTAAAGGTTGTAATGGGCTAGGAAAGGGTAAGAATGGTTAAATTTGGAACAGGCGGCTGGAGAGCCGTCATCGGAGACGAATTTATTAAGAGCAACATTCAGCTTCTCGCCACAGCAATGGTGAAAAAGATGAAGCAGGAAGGCGTGGCAGACAAGGGCATTGTCATCGGATACGACAGACGATTCCTTTCAAAAGAGGCCATGCAGTGGTGCTCAATGGTTTTTGCCAAGGCGGGAATCAAATCCTATCTTGTTAACAAATCATCACCGACACCGCTTATCATGTTCTACACAATGAAGCATGAATTCCCTTACGGTATGATGATAACCGCAAGCCATAACCCTTCTCTTTACAACGGTATCAAGGTGTTCACCGCCGGCGGAAGAGACGCGGACGAATATCAGACCGCGGAAATTGAGGGCTATATTGCCGATACAGACCCTTCCGAAGTGGAAGAGATGGAATATGCCGAGGGCAAAGAGAAAGGTCTTATTACGGAGATTTATCCTCTTAATGAGTACCTTGACAATATTTTGAACAGTATTAATGTGCAGGCTATCAAAGATGCTAATTTAAAGGTTTGTATTGATCCTCTATACGGCGTCTCAGAGACTTCACTTTCGACAATTCTTTACACGAGCCGCTGTGAGGTTATCAAGATTCACGATAACCATGATACATTGTTCGGACGTAAGCTTCCGGCACCCAGCGCCGATACTCTTCGTGACCTTCAGAATAAGGTTTTGGACACGGAGAGTAACATCGGACTGGCCACAGATGGAGATGCCGACAGAATCGGCGTTATCGACGATACGGGAAGATTCCTTCACCCCAATGATATTCTCGTTTTGCTTTATTACTACCTTGTGAAATTTAAAGGATGGAAGGGTCCCGTAGTAAGAAACATTGCTACAACCCACATGCTTGACAAGGTGGCTGAGAAGTTCGGCGAGAAGTGTTACGAGGTTCCCGTAGGCTTTAAGCACATTTCAGCCAAGATGAACGAGGTTGACGCAGTTATCGGCGGAGAGTCTTCAGGCGGACTTACAGTAAGAGGCCACATCAAGGGTAAGGACGGTGTTTACGCCGCAGCTCTTCTTGTTGAGATGATTGCCGTAACCGGAAAGAATATCTCGGAAATCTACAGAGATATCGAGAAGGAATGCGGACAGATATTCATGGAGGAGAGAAGTTACAAGTTCAGCGCAGAGAAGAAGGCAGAGATCTTCAAGACTCTCATGGAGGACAAGAAACTTCCCGAACTTCCTTACATTATCGACCATGTTTCATACCTTGACGGATGCAAGGTATACTTCAGAAACGGTGGCTGGGTAGTAGCCAGATTCTCAGGAACGGAGCCTTTGCTTCGAATCTTCTGCGAGATGGGCTCTGCAAAGGAAGCAGCTACAGTGTCTGAGTTGTTTGAGGAATATTTGAATTTGAAATAAGATGCCAGGTGCAAAAGGGGACAGTCCCGCCCTGCACATTTCACGTGCAAGGTGGGACTGTCCCCGATTGCACCTTTGGTGTACAATAATAGGTATGAAAAACCCCTTCAAGAAAAGAAACAGAAAGTTAATATACAGTATGTCCATGATGGTGGTTTTCTGCTGGCTGATTCCACTGCTTGTTTTTATGGCGGTGATGGTTTTGATGGTAACCAGACGTCTGAATTCTCAGATTGAGAATACCATCGTGACAACATCCGATAAGGCAATGGAAATATGTCTGATTCAGCTTGACGACGTTTCCACGGCCTCTAAGAACGCGTCCTATTCTACGGTTATTGAGGACGCTTATAAGAAGTATAAGTTAAACAACAGCCGTTCTGAGCTTTACAATTCTGTTAAGTCATATTTGGATACCAACTACAAGAACAATCCTTCAATTAAGGATGTTTTTCTTGTGTTTCTTGACGACCCCGATAACGTTTACTACACATATTCCAATTCTCACCCTCTCACCAGGTTAGATGTAAGTGATTTTTCCGGCAAATACGCGGAAGATGTGCTTAAACAGGCGGCGGAGTTCGATACCGGTGCCCATTTGATCTTGAGCAGCAACCGAGTCTTCATGGTACGAAACATGGTGGATCAGAAATTCGATACCTATGGAGTTCTGGTGTTTGAGCTTGATGAGGATGTGCTTTTCGAGTCCTTAAACAGCATCTGGGGCGCCATCGGTTACAGGGTTTATATTGACGGAACCCCCATAGTTTTTGACGGGTCTTTGGGCAACTCCGAAATCAGGAATTTCCCCGCTGTGTACGGAAGCGTTTGCTATGAGAATGCGGTGTACTTTAAGACCGGCGACAACTACTATGTTTACAAGAATATAAAACTTGATAATGAAAAAATCAGCCTCCTCGTCAAACTCGCAAAGACCGCCATTTTCGACGAGATGTCGGTGGTAAGGACCCTGGAGTTTTCCATGGTGGCTATGATGATAGTTCTCTTTGGAATGCTCTTCATATTCTTAAGGTCCAATGTTACGAAGCCTGTTCGTACCATTGAGGCAGGAGCGAGAGAGATTACTCAGGGTAATTACGGACACCAGATTTCCGGAACCGGCGGAGGATTGGAGTTTGCAAGTCTTGAGAATTCCTTCAACGCCATGTCCGCTGAGTTAAAGCACCAGTTCGAGACCATTTACCTTGAGGAACTGGAACTTAAGGATGCCCAGATTATGGCCCTTCAAAGCCAGATTAATCCCCACTTCCTAAACAACACTCTGGAGATTATCAACTGGGAGAGCCGTATGAACGGCAACATTAAGGTCAGCAGCATGATTGAGGCTTTATCCGTCATGCTAAATGCCACCATGAACAGGCGTAAGCAGAGGATGATTGCTTTGTCCGAGGAATTGAGCTATGTGGATGCGTACCTTCACATAATCAAGCAAAGATTCGGCACAAGGCTTCAGATTAAACAGGAAATTGACCACTCACTTCTTTCTCTGGAGGTTCCCAAGCTCATTATTCAGCCCATAATCGAGAATGCCGTTGAGCACGGTATGGATAAAAGGAATCAGGGCGTGGTTGAGCTTAAGGTCTACAGAGTTGATAATAAGCTCTATATAGACGTAATCAATAACGGCAAGATGTCCGATGAGGACAGAGAGAAGATAGATTATCTTTTAGGCGAAGAGGTTGACGAAGATAAGGAAAAGAGCGTAAGCCTCGGCATCAGAAACGTAAACCGCCGAATCAAGATTATTTACGGCGAGGAATACGGACTTTCAATTTACAGCAACGACGAAGGAAACACAGTCAGCTCCATAGTTCTGTCGACTGATTTCACTGAGGAACCCAGATATGAAAAGGAAACTGATAGCGATAATTAGTTTAATAGCGATGGTAACACTTCTTTGCGGATGCCAGTTTATGGAGCCGGCAAAGAAGCAGGGTCCAGTGGCCAAAAAAGTCACATTAAACGTTACCACAACCTGGTCCGGAAGGAATATTGCGTCCCAGAACTACCAGAAGTTCGTTTCTGCTTTTTCCAAATCCACGGGGGTTGAGATTGTGGACTCCTCGGAGACTGCGGACGAGGCCTTCAAGCAAAGGATAATTGCGGATTTCCAGGTAGGTGATGAGCCTGACGCCATGTACTTCTTCACGGGAAATGATGCGGATGCCCTTATTAAGGCAGGCAAGGTTGTTTCCCTTGATGAGATAAGGGAGATTTATCCTGATTTTGCCAATAATATACAGGATGAGGCCTTCCAGGTTTCTGACCATGATGGTAAAATCTACAGCGTTCCCACCTATGGCTACTGGGAAGCTATGTACGTGAATTTCGATGTGTGTGAAGCCGCAGGGGTGGAGGTTCCCGACGAGAATACCACCTGGGACGAGTTCATGGACATCTGTGAGAAGATTAAACAGGCGGGATATATTCCCATAAGCGCATCTATTGCAAGTGAGCCTCACTATCTTTTTGAGTACTTCGTTTACAACAATTCCGTTAACGGAAGTCAGGGTGAACTGCCCCAAAAGATCGGTGATGACGCTTACAATGCCTGGGAAGCGGGACTTACCCAGTTTAGGGACGTTTATCAGGATGGGTATTTCTCACCTGATGCGCTGTTTTGCGATGACGCCACAAGCTTTAACAGATTCCTTAACAACGAGGCGGCTTTCTGTATAAGCGGATCCTGGATGATTCCCACAATCCTGGCGGAGAAATCCAGTAAGGCTACAAACTATGGCGTGACCTTCGTTCCCGGTACCGCCGCAAGAAAGAATACGGATATGATAGGAGGTTTCTCCTCGGGCTGGTACATTTCAAGGAAGGCCTGGGATGACCTTGATAAGAGAGATGCTGTGGTCAGATTCGTTGAGTACATGACCCAGAACTCTATTATAGAAAGTTTTGCTACAATAACACTGGGAGCCACTTCCTTAAAGGGAAAGGCCCAGTACATGGATACAACTTATTCCACAATCCAGAAGTCGGCGGCGAGCTTGCTTGAGAAGAAGACGGGGCTTGTTCCTGCGGTACAGGATAAGGTGGATGCCACCGTTCGTTCCCCTTTAATGGATTCGATACAGGATATTGTTTCGGGGAAAACCCCGGTAAAACGGGTTCTTGACAAATTCATTGAGAGTGAGAAGAGGAAAAATTAGATGTATAAGGTTTTGATTGTAGATGATGAACATATAATTGTTGAAGGCTTGTCCAAGGGAATCGACTGGGCAAAGTATAACTGCGAGGTCGTAGGCACCGCAGGAAGCGGCGAAGAGGGCATGGAGCTTATAAGAGAGCTTTCTCCCGACATCCTTTTTACAGACATCTGTATGGGGGAAATGGACGGCTTGACCATGATTGCCGGAATAAGATCCGAGTTCCCCAATCTTCAGGTGACGATTCTTACGGGTTATCGTGACTTTGAATACGCCCAAAGGGCCATAAGACTAGGTGCTTCAAGGTTTCTTTTAAAGCCTTCCAAGATGGAAGAGCTGATTGAAGCCATAGGCGGAATGACAGCAAAGCTTGATTTGATTAAGCCCAATGTACCTTCAAATGAGGGTGATGAGGAAACTGATGCAGCTGCTTCAAGCTACGTTGTTACCAGGGCCTTAAATTACATGGAGAAGAATTATAAGGAGAAGCTTCGTCTGGTGGATGTGGCGGAGAAATGCTTTGTAAGCCAGTGGCATTTAAGTAAGCTTCTTAACAAGTATGAGGGGATTGGTTTTTCTGATGCTCTTAACAGAATTCGGGTGAAGAAGGCGGAGGAGCTTCTGATGGATCCCACACTTCGAGTAAGCGATATAGCAGAGATGGTGGGCTTTATAGATATGGCGCACTTCTCAAGGGTGTTTAAGAAGTGGGCAGGGTGCTCCGCGAACGAATATAGAAATAAGCAGAAATAGGTGCAAATGGGGACAGGCCCCGACTGCACATTCCGTTGGAACGTGCAATCGGGGTCTGTCCCCATTTGCACCTATTTTATAGGTTTTGTTTCATATCAGCGATAACCCAGTTGCCGTTCTCAAGAACGTAGTAGTAACGCTGGTTGGTAACGTCGACTCTGTCTTCTCCTGTACGTGTCAGGTGAAGGTTCTTCTCGAAGTAAACATCTACGTAGAAGAAGCTGTCTGTTACAGGAGTGTAGTTTGTAACTGATTCGTTGGCAAATACCGGCTCGGTGTGAGCTGAGTAGAAGCCCATATCTTCGCATCTGTAAATCTCGGCAGGAGCGAAGAAGTAAGAATTGCTTGTAAACATAGGTCTCAGACAATTGATGGATGTAAAGCATCCGGGAAGGTCGCCTGAGAAGAAGTTTGTATAATCTTCGGCATACTTAAGAACAAGAGCCTGTAAGTCTGCGGGCATGTCTGTTGAAGCAAAGTCTGCTGTGTAGGTTGAACCATCAAGTGTGCTCTCTACTTCATTACCTTCTGCATCTGTAATCTTTACTTCAGGTGCAAACATAAGACCGTCAACTCTGTATTCTGCCATGGTGGGAACATCCACATAAATGGCAACGTTCTCGAAATCTTCTATCTGAGCGCTTGCATCAACAAGTTCTGAGTCTGAAAGCTCGATTCCGTTAACGAAAACCTTATAATCTGAAGGAACCTTAATGGTAACTCCGGTGTCACCAGTTTCAAAGTTCGGTGCCACACTTTCGATTGCCCAGGTCTGCGCTGTAAGAAGAAGCATCATGGGCTCCTGGGAAGTTGCCTTTAAAGTTACGGTTCCGATGGATTTATCACCTGCATAGAGATTGAAAATGGGGCGGGTTCCTGTAGAACCTGCTGCTTTTTCAAAGGTAATCTCTTTGCCGTCAAGGCTCTTAAAGTATGTATCCTTGAGGATGGATGCGGACTCGAAACGTGAACCGCTTCCAAAATCGAAGTTATCAAGCTCTCCGCTTGAAAGCTCCTTTGCGATATCTGCAATTACGTTCTCGGGCTGAGATGCCTCGTATTTTACCAGGCATTTCTTACAGTAGAGAATAACTGCAAGCCATCCGCAAATCATAAGGGATATGAAAATAATGTACAAAGGCCAGAATACTGATTTCTTTTTCTTCGGAGGATCGAGATAGCCGTAGTCGCGTCCGTTGTAGCTGCCGTAGTTATTTTTCTTCTTACGGGGCTTTCTTGCGGGGCGTTTCTCTTCGTAATAATCCTCTTCGTAGTATTCGCCGTTTCCGTTGTCGTTATAATAATCGTCTTCGTAGTAGCCGTCGCCGTCCTCGTAATACTCGCCTTCGTAGTACTCGCCGCTTTCGGCGTAGGTGGGCTCTTTATCGAAATCGATCATATCCATGTCGTCATCTTTTCTCATCTTTCACAGCTCCTTTCCGATTACTTTGTTACCACAAAAGCTGTGGGAAGACGCCAGGATGAGGTGGAGTAGTAAAGTGTAACACTGGTCATCTCATACTGTCCGTTATAGTACATGGAGGAAGAACTTCCGCCGTCCAAGTTGGCTGCGTTAACTGCGCCATAATCCTGCATGATTCCGATAACGTCTGCTGCGGTAGCACCAAGGTGTCCGCTGGCGCCTCGACCGTCACATACAAGGAAAAGAACGGCACCGTCGGCACGCTGTCCGATGGCGGTTCTGGGGTTCGCACCTGAACCTGAACCTGTAATCTGAGTTGCTTCTCCGTTGACAATAAGCTTAGTAAAGTGGTTGTTGTCTGTTCCGTTCAAATCCTTGAAGCAAACAGCATCCATAATCTCGTTTTCTTCTACAACCTTCTGTGCATTCTCGGGAGAGAAGTTTGAGATATCTTTTATAACAAGCTTGTGCTCCTTGGAAAAACCAACAAGCACATCGCCGTTTTCAGGCTGGTTAAACTGAATTTCGCCCTGGCATACAACAACGCCCTTGGGACGTCCGCCCCAGTTTCCTGAGGATTCGTATTCACCACCGTTGATTCCGGCAAGGTAATCACCTTCTGTAACAAGCTCTTCAAGAGTCTTGCCGTCTTTGCTGTGGTTTAAATCGGACCAGGGATAGATGGTTGTTGAAGTAACTCTTGAAGGATCCTTGATAACCATCATCTTTGCAAAGAATGTACGTCCGGTAATCTCATCGATTCTGATACCGTTCTCGTCGAATTCCTCCTCGGTATCAGATGCCTCGGGGTCATCCGAAATAACGATCAAATCGGTGTTAACCTCGGCATCATTATGAATCATTCCGTTTGACTGGGTGTACTGCTCAATCTCCTCCTCGGAGAAATACCATTTGGCTAAAAACTTAAGAGCTCCTGTCTCAAGCATTGTGGTTACGAACATCTGCTTGGCACTTTCGCTGGGGCCATTACAGATGGTGTAGAGTGTAAGATGTGCACCTAACGCAGTAACGACAATAAAACTTCCCAGTACAAGGAAGATTCTTCCAATTACTTTTCCGGCTTTCATTGATATATTTACCTCACTGATTACATTTAATTCTTATTTAAATACCCATTCCTGCTGAATCCTGAAACTGAAAAGGAACAGAAGAATGTCCACGATAAGCTTGAGGACAGCCTCAAGTCCGGTGCCGGCATCAAACACTGTGCTAAGTAAGAATACCAGTCCGTAGGAAATGCTCACCTGACAAACTGCCAGAATGTAGTAGCGAAGCATTGAGCGGCGCTTCTTGGTTTTTGACTTAAAGACGAGCTTTCTGTTTACCGTGTAGTTATATAAGGAAGATACCGTTCTTGCAACGAAGGTTGCAATGAAGAGCTTAGTACTCTTTGGCATCGAAGCTGTAAGCATTATATTAAGGAAATTAAAAATTCCGTAGTCAATGGCAAAAGCCGACATGGAACTTAAGAAAAACCTGAATATGTTCTTGAAGATAATGCGGTAAATCTTAAAGGAATCCCTGAAGGGATGGAAGTGACTTGAAGCATTTTCTTCTATATAAACTGTCTCAATGGTTTCCTCAACCCACTTAAGTCCTGCTCTGTCCAGTGCAAAAAACATCTGGGTCTCATATTCGAACCTGTCACCTTTGGTCTCTATGAGAGTCGGAAGGAAGGACATGGGAAAAGCACGAAGACCGGTCTGGGTATCCGTGATTTCCATTCCGCATAAATGCTTAAATACGAATCTTGTTATCTTATTTCCGTTCTTACTCTTAAAGGGAACGGAAGGATCGTTGAAATCTCTGCAACCGAGAACCATCTTGTCTTTCTCGGCTATAAGGCGTCTGGAACAGTTTGCCATATCCTTCGGGGTATGCTGGTTGTCACCGTCAACGGTGATGGCGCCTGCCATATCGGGAAGGTTTTCCAGTATATATTCAAAGGCTGTCTTTAAGGCACGGCCTTTACCTTTGTTAACCTCATGGGTAAGTACTGTGACCTCAGGATGCTTTGCTGCCTCCTCGAAACGGGCCACATGATTTTCGTCGCTGCCGTCATTGACCAAAACAAGGTGGGTGAAGCCTTCATTGATGGCTCCGTCTACAACCATGTTTAACTTTTCATCCGGGTTAAGGGATGGTATAATGACAACGACGCTTGATATATCACTCATCAATTGTTTCCTCTTTATATGTGTAACATTTGGTGCATTGCCGTCATGCAACAGTATAACAAATTCGTTTCAAAAGTAAAAGTATGAAAAACGTAGGATTTTCTTAATTCTTTTTCTAAAATAATGTTGACAATGACGATTTGAAGTGTTATTCTATTCTAGCGTGTGAAGCGTGAAAACAAAGCAGAGTATCCACTCTCACCTTACGGCAACAGGGCTTGTAAGCGTTTACAATGAAGATATCTCGTGAAATTTCGGGTTTATTTTTTGTTCGGTGGATAATTTGCTATCCACTTTTTTTTATTCAATTTTGGAGGGTACGACAATTAGCGAAACATTAATTAACGAACAGATTCGTGAAAAGGAAGTGCGTGTTGTAGGCGCAGACGGAGAGCAGCTCGGAATCATGTCCGGTAAGGAAGCTCAGAAGCTTGCAGATGATGCAGAGCTTGATCTTGTAATGATTGCTCCCACAGCTAAGCCGCCTGTAGTTAAGATTGTTGACTACGGTAAGTACAAGTATGAACAGCTTCGTCGTGAGAAAGAAGCAAAGAAGAAACAGCACACAACTGAGGTTAAGGAGATTCGTTTGTCTCCCAACATCGATACCAACGATTTGAATACCAAGATGAATGCTGCAAGGAAGTTCCTTACAAAGGGTGACAAGGTTAAGATCACTCTTCGTTTCAGAGGCCGTGAGATGGCTCACATGAACAACTCCAAGCACATTTTGGATGACTTCGCCGAGGGTCTTTCAGATATCGCAGTAGTAGATAAGGCTCCCAAGGTTGAAGGAAGAGCAATGACAATGTTTTTAACTGAGAAGAGATAGATTGTTCTCAATATACAGTTAAAATAGATTTAGTTCAGTACAGGAGGAATATGTTATGCCCAAGATGAAAACCAGCAGTTCAGCTGCAAAGCGTTTTAAATTAACAGGAAATGGAAAGTTAAAGAGAAACAAAGCTTATAAGAGCCATATCCTTACCAAGAAGACAACAAAGACAAAACGTAACTTGAGAAAGCCTGCTATGACAGACGCTACCAACGTTAAGAACATGAAGAAGATTTTACCTTATCTCTAAGATAGGGTTTTACGATTTTGGATTAAGGAGGAATAAACATGGCACGTATTAAAGGCGGATTAAACGCTAAAAAGAAACACAATAGAGTATTAAAGCTTGCAAAGGGATTCAGAGGAGCTCGCTCCAAACAGTACAGAGTTGCTAAGCAGTCTGTAATGAGAGCTCTTACATCCAGCTATGCAGGCCGTAAGGAAAGAAAGCGTCAGTTCAGACAGCTTTGGATCGCACGTATCAATGCAGCAGCAAGAATCAACGGACTTTCATACAGCAAGTTCATGTATGGTCTTAAGCTTGCAGGTGTTGATATGAACAGAAAGATGCTTGCCGAGATGGCAGTAAACGATGCTGATGGATTCAAGACATTGGCAGAGCTTGCTAAGAGCAAAATCGCTTAATGATGAAAAAAAGCGCCACTGCACCTATTCGGTGTAGATGGCGCCTTTTTTATTTGCTTCGAATATCCTTTGGCCGTTCTTGTAGACCATTAGCTTTGATAGGGGAAGGGGAGTCCAGTCCTCGGTGACGACGATGTCGTCAAGTTTGTAAAGAGCCTTTAAGGGGGCGGTGGAGAAGAGGGTGGCAGTGTTGTCACTTCTCTTGACAGTGGCATAATAAAGGGTTGATTTCATGTTAGTATGCACATATGTGTTATTTCCGTCATAAAACATGAGATTAAGCTTATTATTAGGTGTCATGTCCCTTATTGTGTCTGCCAGGACTTCCGGAAGGTTCTCGTCAGGCACGTCATTGACTGCATCGGTCAAATACCACAAAATGCGCTCGCTGTCGGTGCTTCCAAGCTGAGCTTCCTTATAATCATCAAGCCTTGGAAAATCAAAGACGGTGCCGTTATGCATGAAGGTCCAAACCCTTCCTTTAGCGTCAGTCTTTCTAAAAGGGTGGGCATTTTCATAGATCATGCTGCCCTTTGTGGCCTGTCTTATGTGAGCGAACATATTCACGGCCTTATAAGGGGAGGAGATAAGCGTTTTTACCAAAGAGCTCTCATAAGCGGGGAGGGGTTCCTTGATAATCTCGTCCTTATCTATATTAAATATGCCCCAGCCGTCGGGGTGCTCCGTGGAGTGAGAGAAAAACTCCTTAAGGCAGGGGGTCAGGTTTAATTCTATTGTTCCGTTTAATCCAAATAATTCACACATGGGTTTATCGTAGCACCCGCCCCTATGGAAATCAAGAAAAGAAAATGCTATAATTCTAAATTGAGTGAAATAACTCGAAATAAAGTTTTACGGAAAGGATTGTTATGGGAAAGATTTCGGATTTGGAACCTAAGAAGGTATTTGAGTTCTTCGAGAAGCTCTGCAGCATCCCTCACGGTTCCTTTAATATTGACAAGATAAGTGATTACCTGGTGGGTTTCGCAAGCGAGAGGGGCTTGAAGGTTATACAGGACGAAGCAAAGAACGTTATTATTTTTAAGGAAGCAACACCGGGTTACGAGAAGGAAGAACCTGTGATTTTGCAGGGCCACATGGATATGGTGGCGGTTAAGAAGCCCGATTGTGACATCGACCTTGAGAAAGACGGCTTAAGAGTTACACATGACGATAATTACGTTTTTGCCGAGGGAACAAGCCTTGGCGGAGACGACGGAATAGCGGTTGCCTATTGCCTGGCAGTTCTTGATTCGGATGACATTCCTCATCCCGCCCTTGAAGTTGTTATCACGGTTAACGAGGAAGTGGGAATGGACGGAGCCAAGGCTCTTGATTGCTCACCTCTTAAGGCCCGCAGAATGATTAATATCGATTCTGAGAGTGAGGATGCTTTTTGCGTAAGCTGCGCCGGCGGTGCGAGAATTGACTGCCGCATCCCCGTTATCTGGAGCCACAATAAGGGTGTGCCTTACATGATCGTTGTGGGCGGCCTTGTGGGAGGACACTCAGGCGAGGAGATTAACAAGGAGCACGGAAACTCCAACGTAATTATGGGCCGTCTTCTTTATAAGCTGGTAAAAACCTGTGAAATCTCCTTATGCAAACTTGAGGGTGGTCTTGCGGACAATGCCATTCCCAGAGAAACCGTTGCAAACGTCCTCATTAAGTCTTCTGATATAGAGAAGATGGAGGAGATAGTTGCTGCTTTTGGCGAAGAAATAAGAAATGAGCTTGGTGACAAGGATCCCGATGTTACCGTTACCTGCGGAATCATTTCCGGCGACATGGAATATGAAAGAAGTGTGGGAAGGGAGAGCCTTAGAACCGCACTTTCCTATATGAATATAATGCCTAATGGCGTAATCAGTTACAGCGCTGAGTTTAAGGGTCTTCCGGAGACTTCCCTTAACATGGGTATTCTTAAACTGGAGGATTGTCTTTGCCCTGAGTTCTCGGTTCGAAGCTCTGTGGGAAGCGCCAAGGACAATCTTCTTACAAGATTATCAGCAATTACGGAGGCTTCAGGCGGAAGCGTTACCGTAAGAGGCGAGTATCCCGGATGGCAGTACAGAAAAGAATCACCTTTGAGAGATAAGATGGTTCGTATATATAAGGAAGTATTCGGTCACGACGTTAAGGTTGAAGTTATTCACGCCGGCCTTGAGTGTGGCGTTATCTCATCAAAGATTGATGATTTCGACTGCGTATCCATTGGCCCTAACATGCTTAACATCCATACCACAGAGGAGCATTTGGACATTGCCTCCACAAAGAGAATGTGGGAGTTTTTGTGCGCTGTGCTTAAAGAAAAGGGCTAACTTGTAACATTTTTTAGAAAAAAGGAAAAATTTAAAAAAAGTACTTGATTTAAAGCGAGGTCTATTATATAATAAATCTCGCGTCACGGGGTGTGGCTCAGCTTGGTTAGAGCGCCGTCTTAGGGAGGCGGAGGTCGCGAGTTCGAATCCCGCCACTCCGACGACAAGGTCTTGAACTTCTTGTTCAAGACCTTTTTTTTTAGTAATATATACATATGTGATGAAATTAACTTGGGGGTTACAGTTATGTTTCATAAAATACGCAGGCACACCGTGGCCTGTTTATGTCTTATTACAATTCTTTTGCTTCTCGTGGGCTGTCAGGCAACCGAAGAGGTCCAGACCGAGCCGGCATTACTTCTTGGATTCAGCCAGGTTGGATCGGAGAGTGCCTGGAGAATGGGAAACACCAGGGACATCGAGAAGAAGGCCGAAGAGTGCGGAATCAGCCTCATGCTTGAGAATGCAAACCAGAAGCAGGAGAACCAGATCGATGCCATCAGGCGTTTTATCGCCTATCAGGTAGATGTTATCGCTTTTTCCCCTATTGTAGAGGAAGGTTGGGATAACGTTCTTTCAGAGGCTAAGGAAGCCGGAATTCCCGTAATATTGGTTGACAGAGATATCAGCACTGAAAAGGAAGGCCTTACAGCCTGCCTTATTGGCGCGGATTTTTATAATGAAGGAGTTATGGCGGCGGAGTACCTTATTCGTAAAGCGGACAGTTTAGGACTTGATAAGGTAAACATTGTTGAGATTACCGGAACCGAGGATTCCACTCCCATGCGACAGAGACAGGCGGGCTTCATGGACACCATCAAAGACGACGAGAGAATGGTGGTTCTCGAGAGCATCAACGGCGATTTCTTAATAAGCCGCGGTAGAGAGTGCATGAAGTACCTGATTGAAACTTATGGCGATGAGATAGATGTGGTGTACAGTCACAACGACGAAATGACTTTAGGTGCTCTTCCTGAGATAGAAAAAGCAGGATTTTCTCCTGGACAGGATATGATTATCATTTCCATCGATGGCGGACAGGATGCCATTGATGTACTTAAAGAGGGCAAGATTAACTGCGTGGTTGAGTGTACCCCCATGCTTGGCGATAAGCTCATGGAGACTGCCATAAAGCTTAAAGCGGGAGAGGAAGTGGAGAAGGTGATTCATCCTGAGGAACAGTATTTTTCCGATGAGATGGATCTTTCAGGACTTGCTCCCAGAGGATACTAAGCTATGGAGAAAGTCAAAAAGGAAAAAAGCATAATCGGACAGATTAACGACATGTCCCACAAGCTGGTGTTTCTTTTGGTTATTCCCATTTTCATCAGCCTTGTTCTTATGCTTGTTTATGCCGCAAAATATAATAATGCCATAGCCAGAATGGAAACCATTGCAAGCCTTAAAAATGTGGTAACCGAGGAGATTCCCGGCAGCGTCTGGAACATTGTAAGCGGCCGAGACACCATAAGAGAAAGCGGAATTTACTCCACCATTCACAGCGTGGAAGATACCATAGAGATGGTAACGGCAGATACGGGCCAGGAAAACAGCCTCTCCCTGGTTATTGCCGGACGAACCATGAAGACTCTGGAAAACTATGTTGACATGATAAGGGACAACATAGAAGCAGAGGTTCCTGTAGTTGAGAACGAGGAAATCCTTAACGAGATAAGGGACGTTTCCAAACTGGTTGACAGTATGCTAAACGAATACGTGGCCGGTGAGATTGCATCTACAGGCCGAATGAGTCTGACTTTAAGACCCATTATTTTCATGACAGCTCTTGCGGAGTGTATTATCGTAGTTCTCTCCCTTATTATAAGAAACCGTTCAATGAAGAAGACGGCAAACTTCGTAAGACAGCCCATAGAAAGTCTGGAGCAGGTTTCTGAGAGACTGGCGGAAGGTGCATTGGAAGCCAGAATCCCTGCCACTGAGGTTACGGAGCTTCGTAACCTGACCATTCAGGTTAACACCATGGCGGACCGTCTTGAAACCATGATGAAGAAGAGCCTTCAGGATGAGAGAAACCTTAGAAAGGCAGAACTTAGAACCCTGCAGGCCCAGATTAACCCGCATTTTTTGTATAACACGTTGGATGCCATTGTCTGGAAGGCGGAAGCAGGGGAAAAGGATGAGGTTATTGCCTTAACAAGTGCTCTTAGCGATTTCTTCCGCATAAGCTTATCTTCAGGTGCGGACTGGATTCCACTTAGTCAGGAAAAGAAGCACATTGAAGGATACTTGAGAATTCAGCAGACCAGATACAGAGATATCATGCGCTATGAGATTGATATCCCTGACGAAATCGGTCACTACTATATATTAAAGCTTCTTTTGCAGCCTTTGGTTGAGAATGCTCTTTACCACGGAATAAAGAGTAAGCGCGGGGGCGGAACCATAAAGGTCAGTGCGAGACTTGAGGACGATATGATCTGTTTCTCGGTTAAGGATACGGGCCAGGGCATGACGGAAGAACAAATTGAGAGTTTGAGGGAGCGCATGAAGAAGGGACAGCCTTCCGTAAGCGAGCACTCCGGAGGATTCGGCCTCGTTAACGTCAACCTTCGAATCAGACTTTACTATAACCAGGTTGACGGTTTAGTTATTACAAGCGACGGAAACGGCACAGAGGTAAGCTTTAAGGTGCCCAGTCGTACAAGAGAAGGGATTTTGGAACATGAAAGTATTTCTGGTTGATGATGAGATTGTTGTGAGAGAAGGCATAAGAGAGTCCTTCCCCTGGGATGACAGCCCATACACTTTGGTGGGGGAAGCTCCCGACGGCGAGATGGCAATCCCAATGATAAGAGACACCAACCCTGACATAGTTATTACAGATATAAAGATGCCCTTTATGGATGGGATCGAGCTTTGCAGGCTTTTAAGGAGCCAGCTGCCCTGGATTGGCATCATCGTTCTCAGTGGTTATGATGAGTTCGAATACGCTCGTCAGTGCATTCAGCTTGGGGTAAGAGAGTATCTTCTAAAGCCCATAAACGCCGAGGATTTAAGACAGGCCCTTGATAAGGTAAGCGGCCTTCTTAAGGAAGAAAGAAGAACCAGAGAGCATGCGGAAAGCTTAAGAGCCCGCACAGAAAGCGACACCAGATTTTTAAGGGAAAAACTGCTTGGATCTCTATTCTCGGAGGATGCCATGGAAGAGGACGCCGTTAGTGCCCTTGAGCAGTTAAGAACCATGGGCTATTCCGTTCATGCGCCTTATTACGTTGTTATTGACGCCGCCTTTTCATCCGTGGATAAGGGTCAGCCTGTATCGGAAGACCTGGCTCTCAGTAGCTCCGGAAGCATCTTTGCCACCAAAAGCAGAACCGGATCCAGAATTCTGGTTCTGGGGGACACCGTGGCCGATGCAGAGGAGAGAGTTTATGCCACCGCCACATCTCTTGCTCAGGAGTTAGAGCGTGCAGGATGCGAGACCATAAGAATCGGAATCGGTGACATTGTTGAAAAACCCGGTGACATCTTTAAGAGCTTTAAAGCTGCAAGACATATAAGACATATTCTTGTGGAAAAAGAGGATGCAAAAGCTCTTATCTTTGGTACCCGTGAAATGGGTGACGCGCCTTCAGATAAGAAGTCCTCTGCCGTCATAAGTGAGGCAAAGCTTTACATGTCCAAAAACTTCACGGACTCAAACCTCATGCTTCAGGATGTGGCCAAGGCGGTAAATATGAGCAACAGCCGTTTTTCCACAGTATTCTCTCAGCAAAACGGACAGACCTTCACGGAGTATCTTATTTCCTTAAGGCTTAACAAGGCCAAGGAGCTTCTTAGAACCACAGATAAGAGAAGTTCCCAGATTGCCTTTGATGTGGGCTACAACGACGCTCATTACTTCAGCTATATTTTCAAGAAAAATGTGGGAATGACACCCTCGGAATACAGGGCACAGAATTCCTGATAAAAAAATTATTAACCTGAATAAAATAATTCTTAACCTTCTCATGAAAGTCGATATAATTTTGAACCTTGTCAAAATGAATATCGATTTACTGATAAAAGCAAACTCTGTAACATGTTATCTGTAAGCGGTCAATAGTGACCAAAGATTAAAAGGAGGAGCTTTTATATGAGAAGGTTTTCTAAATTAGTAGCATTAGCATTGGTACTCGTTATGGCGCTTTCAGTTTGCGCATGCAGTCCCGGGGGCGGCAAAAGTGGTGGAAAGATTACAGTTGGTGTAGTTAACAATCCCCCTTCAGAGTCAGGTTACCGTGAAGCTAACGTTAAGGACATGGAGTCAGTGTTCTCAGAAGCTAACGGATACGAGCTTAAAGCTTT
>JAFZSQ010000048.1 GCA_017619295.1 Lachnospiraceae bacterium | reverse complement strand
TTGGGAATAGCACCGCCGACAACAGTTGATTCGAACTTGAAGGTCTCTTCACCGTTAACGTCCATGGGCTCGAATTTAACTTTACAATGACCGTACTGACCACGACCACCGGACTGCTTAGCATACTTGGAGTCGATGTCTACAGCCTTTGTGATAGCTTCCTTGTATGCAACCTGAGGAGCACCTACATTAGCCTCAACCTTGAACTCTCTAAGAAGTCTGTCAACAATGATCTCAAGGTGAAGCTCACCCATACCTGCGATGATTGTCTGACCTGTCTCAGTGTTAGTGTGTGCACGGAATGTGGGATCTTCTTCAGCAAGCTTAGCCAAAGCTTCACCCATCTTGTCCTGACCTGCCTTAGTCTTGGGCTCGATAGCGAGCTCGATAACGGGTTCAGGGAACTCCATAGACTCAAGGATAACAGGATGCTGCTCGTCACAGATGGTATCACCTGTTGAAGTGAACTTGAAGCCTACTGCTGCAGCGATATCGCCGGAGTAAACCTTGTCAAGCTCTGCTCTCTTGTTAGCGTGCATCTGAAGGATACGTCCTACACGCTCCTTCTTATCCTTTGTGGAGTTGTATACGTAGGAACCTGAGTTCATTGTTCCGGAGTAAACACGGAAGTAAGCAAGTTTTCCTACGAAGGGGTCTGTCATGATCTTGAATGCAAGTGCAGCGAAAGGCTCATCATCTGATGAATGTCTCTCGATTTCGTTACCTTCCATATCTGTACCCTTGATTGAAGGGATATCTACAGGTGAAGGCATGTACTCGATAACAGCATCAAGAAGCTTCTGTACGCCCTTGTTTCTGTAAGCAGTACCGCAGCATACGGGAACTGCTGTACACTCGCATGTACCTTTACGAAGAGCTGCCTTCATTGCATCAATGGAAGGCTCCTCGCCGTCAAGATAAAGCATCATCAAATCATCATCAAGCTCACAGATTTTCTCAACGAGCTCAGTGTGATATAACTCAGCCTCATCCTTCATGTCATCAGGGATATCAACGATAGAGATATCTTCGCCCTTATCATCATTGTAGATGTAAGCTTTCATCTCGAACAAATCGATAATTCCCTTGAAATCGTCTTCCTTACCGATAGGTAACTGAATGCAGATAGCATTCTTGCCAAGACGAGTCTTTATCTGGTCAACAGCTGCATAGAAGTTCGCACCTAAGATATCCATCTTGTTGATGAATGCCATACGGGGTACGTTGTATGTATCTGCCTGACGCCATACGTTCTCTGACTGAGGCTCAACACCGCCCTTTGCGCAGAATACGCCGACAGCACCGTCAAGTACACGAAGTGAACGCTCAACCTCTACGGTAAAGTCTACGTGACCGGGGGTGTCGATGATGTTGATTCTGTGCTCAAGAGCACCGGGTTTGGGCTTGTTAGCTTCCTGCAGAGTCCAGTGGCATGTTGTAGCTGCTGAGGTGATAGTGATACCTCTCTCTTTCTCCTGCTCCATCCAGTCCATGGTAGCAGTACCTTCGTGAGTATCACCAATCTTGTAGTTAACACCGGTATAGTAGAGAATACGCTCGGTCGTTGTGGTCTTACCCGCATCGATATGAGCCATAATACCGATATTTCTGGTTCTCTCTAATGGATATTCTCTTCCAGCCAAGATTTATTCCTCCTAGAATCTGTAATGAGCAAAAGCCTTATTAGCTTCAGCCATCTTGTGCATATCTTCTTTTCTCTTAACTGATGCGCCTGTATTGTTAGCTGCATCAAGGATTTCATTTGCAAGTCTCTCTACCATGGTCTTCTCTGATCTCTTACGTGAGAACATTGTAAGCCATCTGAGGCCAAGAGCCTGACGTCTGTCAGGACGAACTTCGATAGGTACCTGATATGTAGCACCACCGATACGTCTTGCTTTAACTTCGAGAACAGGCATGATGTTGTTCATAGCCTCTTCGAAAACTTCGATAGCAGGCTTTCCTGCTTTCTCTTCTACATTGGCAAATGCGCCGTATACGATCTTCTGAGCAACGCCTCTCTTACCATCAAGCATGATGTTGTTGATAAGCTTTGTTACTACCTTGTTGTCGTATAAAGGATCAGCCAATACGTCTCTTTTCTGAATATGTCCTTTACGTGGCACGTTTCTTCCCTCCTTAACTATTTTGATAATACGTAATGAGAATCGCTCCATTCATAATCCCTTCGGGATTATTTCATGTCGTCTATCGCCGCATCGGTTCATCCGCATATGATTATTTTCATGCAAGCATGAATAATCATCCGCGTCTGTCCCGGCGCTTCTCATTACTCGTCATGTTAGATCTTCGGTACTCACAAAATAGATGTGTTCGTGCGGGTATAACTGATTTATAAAAAACAGAAATCCAACACTTAAATCAAATTTGTGGTCGGCGTTAGCCGAATTCCGACTGTTGTTCCAAAGCGATTAATTACTTACCTGCTTTGGGTCTCTTAGCGCCGTACTTGGAACGAGCCTGCTTTCTGTTAGCAACACCTGCTGTATCAAGGGTACCACGGATGATGTGGTATCTTGTACCGGGAAGGTCTTTAACTCTTCCGCCTCTGATAAGAACAACTGAGTGCTCCTGCAGGTTGTGGCCCTCACCGGGAATGTAGCTTGTTACTTCGATTCCGTTGGAAAGACGTACTCTGGCGATCTTTCTAAGAGCTGAGTTAGGCTTTTTAGGTGTCGTTGTCTTTACAGCTGTGCACACACCTCTCTTCTGAGGAGATGCTGTGTCAGTTGCCTTCTTGTGAAGAGAGTTGTAACCCTTCTGAAGAGCAGGAGCTGTTGACTTCTTTGCAGATGTCTGACGACCCTTTCTAACTAACTGGTTAAATGTTGGCATTCTGTTTCACCTCTTTCTTTTTTATATTTTTGTTTCTTCCTATATATATGTGCTGCCCGAAGAAACATGTTATAAGCAACACAAAAACACGCATTAATGCGCATTCCAAGTAAGTATAAAGTGATGTGGGGGATTTGTCAAGAGAAAAATACAGAAAAAGACCTATTTCTCGTGCAGTTTGTACTCTGTATCTTCATCGATAATTTCAAGCATTATAGCAGCAAACTTAGGGTCAAACTGAGTACCGGCACCGCCCTCGATTTCAGAGCGCACCCTTACCTGCGGCAAAACATCACGGTAGCTTCTTCTGCTTGTCATTGCATCATAAGAGTCAGCAACCGCGATAATACGCGCTTCCTCAGGGATTTCGTCTCCTTTAAGGGCATCGGGATAGCCCTTGCCGTCATATCTTTCATGATGCCATCTTGCACCTGTGACAAGCTTAGGCATCTCTTCAATCTTTGATAAAATCTTTGCGCCCATGACAGGATGGGTCTTAATCATCTCATACTCTTCATCATTAAGGCGGCCGGGCTTGTTGATTACGGCATCGGGAACTCCAATTTTGCCAACGTCATGTAAAAGCCCCATCATGTAGATTTCATCCTGTCTCTTTGAATCATATCCATAGCGCTTTGCAATCTCTTTGGAGTAATCCGCAACGCGGCTTGAGTGACCGTTAGTGTAAGTATCCTTTGCATCAATAGCCTCTGCAAGTGTCCTGACCACGTGAATCGAGAGTTTCTCGACTTCCTTGCTCTTTTTGTCAACCTCACTCATGAGGTCCCTCTGAAGCCTTATTAAATCTATGGTATGGCGAATCCTTAACTTTAATACCTCAGGGCCGAAGGGCTTTCTGATAAAGTCCATGGCGCCAAGCGATAGGCACTTTGTTTCCGCATCTTCATCCTCATCGCCTGAGAAAAAGATAACCGGCGTCTCAGGTTTTGCGGCCTCTTTTTCATACTCTCTAAGGCGTCTTAAGGTCTCCATTCCATCCATTTGAGGCATGCGAATATCGAGAAGGATAAGGTCAGCCTCATTCTTCTCCATAAACTTCAAAAGATCCGCGCCATTCGAAAGGCTCGAAACCTTAAGTCCCGCTTCAGTTAAAATATGGCTCGCGGTCTTAACGATAAAAATATCGTCATCAACAACCACTACTCGATCCGCCATGGGAAACCTCCTTGCTGGATAGATGGATACTAATAGTATATATCATTCGAAGAAATAATGCACAACAGGGTGAAACTCGCTGACCATGCGTCATTAGCATCTTTGTTCAATCGTTCTCACCAAGAATCATAGAGGTTTTTTGTCAAAACGGTCAATAGATTTTTAACCATTAAACTGATATCCTTTTCGAGTACTTATCAGGTACAATCACGGATGATTCGTCCAAAGAATTCCATGTTTGAAATCTGTTATTACAACAAATTGAAGCAATAGACGTATGTGGTATAATATCATTAGTTGGATATCTTTATGCATACCTCTTCCGACTTCAATAAGTTGGGAAAGGAGATACTCTATGACAGGAGGATTAGCTATGATAGCGACAAAAAAAGATGCTTATTCCTTGATTGATTCAATGTCAGAAACCGAATTTGCGCATTTTTGTACGCTCATGAATTCTACCTTTAAATCAGAAAAAAGGAAGGCTTCCGAAAAGCGTTTTGTCGAAGAAGTAAAGGCTGCCGAAGAATCTGTTGCAAACGGACATTACGTAACCCTGTCGCAATTACAAGAGTTCTTAGGTGTGAATGCGAGAGGTAATAATTGAGAAAGAAGTGCAATATCAGCTTGCAAGTCTTCAATCATTGTTAATTGAGATGCAGGGCAAAGACAAGGCTGGGAGGACATTTAAAGAAATCATTTCCGCTATAGCAAACCTAGGATTATTTAGCGATCTTGGAAGCAATATCAAGGAAAGGTTTTCTGTCGACTGCCCTGGCAATTGGTTCTTATTATATGTAAATATGAACTACTTTGTCTTCAGCAAAACAGATTCTTTGATTACCGTTTTGAAGATGTACAATAACAGGCAGGATTTCATTAATGACCTATTCGGAGTTGAAATGAGGAGTCAGGAATCAAAAGATTATTGGGGCGAATAACAAAGGACGTCTGGGATTAATCCCAGACGTCCTCAGAGTGAAGACAAAGGTCGTGTTTTAGACACGGCCTTTTCATTTTGACATAAAAGTACCTAGAGGCTACGCTTCTGCTGTAGATTTAAATGGTGCATCGCACATAATAAATCTTAATCAGCTTAATTGCAGTATATC
>JAFZSQ010000047.1 GCA_017619295.1 Lachnospiraceae bacterium | reverse complement strand
CATAAGTTCATCTTTTGTTCTGAGATGATTCTCATCTTCAGGAAGCTGAAGAACATATCCAAGTGACCCCTTTGTTCTGGGAACAATTGTAATTTTCTGTACAGGTTCTGTATTGGAAAGAACTGCGCTCACAAGAGCATGACCAACTTCGTGGTAACTTACAAGCTTACGCTCTTCTTTGCTAAGGATTGAGTCTTTCTTCTCTTTTCCTGCGACAACCTGCTCAAATGCTTCCATAAGGTCTTTCTGGCATACAAACTCTCTGCCTGCCTTAACCGCATTGATAGCAGCCTCATTGATCATGTTGGCAAGATCCGATCCAACTGCTCCGCCTGTTGCAAGAGCAAGTTCCTTAAGATCAACGGTCTCATCCATCTTTACATCCTTGGAATGAACCTTGAGGATTTCTTCTCTTCCCTTAAGGTCGGGCTTATCAACGATGATTCTTCTGTCGAAACGACCGGGTCTTAAGAGCGCCTTATCAAGGATTTCAGGTCTGTTTGTAGCTCCGAGAATAAGTACACCCTTGGATGAATCAAATCCGTCCATCTCAGAAAGGAGCTGGTTAAGTGTCTGCTCTCTCTCTTCATTTCCGCCGCCGTACTTGTTGTCACGGCTTCTTCCTATCGCATCGATCTCATCTATGAAAATGATACAAGGCGCATTTTTGCTCGCCTCGCTGAAAAGGTCTCTTACACGGCTGGCACCGACACCAACGTAAAGCTCGATAAAGTCTGAACCTGCAAGTGAATAAAAAGGAACGTGTGCCTCGCCCGCAACCGCCTTTGCAAGAAGTGTCTTACCTGTTCCGGGAGGTCCCACAAGAAGTGCTCCCTTCGGAAGCTTAGCACCGATCTTGGCATACTTTGCAGGATTATGAAGGAAATCAACGACTTCTACAAGTGATTCTTTCGCTTCGTCCTCACCCGCAACATCCTTAAATGTCACGCCTGTTTCTTTCTGAACATATACTTTGGCATTGCTCTTACCTACTCCGAGCGGACCGCCGCCTCTTCCCATCCTTCTGAATATCACAGAAAGAAGGAGCCAGAATATAAGAAAAGGTGCCACATACTGAAGAATGATTGAAATGATTACTCCGGCATTATCGGGAACTTTGCTGCTAACTTCCACTCCCGCCTCGAGCATTCTCTTTGTAAGGTCGGTATCGTCCTCTGCCTTACCGGTAAAGTATGTGATCTGATCCACACCAGCCCAGTATGCATAACTCAGGCTGTGCTGTTCCTTATCCTCTTCTTCCTTAGGATAAATATTTATCCTGTCATATTCGATAACGATCTTATCAACTTTTCCCTCATCAACCATGTGGATAAACTCAGAATATGTTATCTCTTTGTTGGTCTCTGAAGAAAACGCCTTAAGAAAATATGTCATGCAGACCATAGTAATAAGTGCTGCAACAAGCAACAAAATAATATTTTGTCGTCTGGGTGAATTCGATCCACCACCGCCCATTGGGTTGTTATTTCTCTGATTTTGATTATTGTCCATTCTATTTATTCCTTATATCAATATGCTATACTAATGTAGTAATAATGTTTCAATCGACGATATTATCTGAAAAGTCGATGTCATGTGGGCTTTTGCCCTCACATTTAACCATTATATAGTGTACAATTTATTATTTCAATTACTGATTCTGAAAGTTTTATTAAATTATTTCCACTTATGTATGGATTTTACTCCGGTGAAATTATATAATAATTACTTGTTTTGTTTATTATAATTTTGTCTCGTCAAAAGATCAGGAGGAATATTTAAAATGGCAGTAAAGTATATTTTCGTGACAGGTGGTGTCGTATCCGGACTCGGCAAGGGAATCACCGCTGCTTCACTTGGAAGATTGTTGAAGGCGCGCGGTTACAAGGTTACCATGCAGAAGTTTGATCCCTACATCAACATTGACCCCGGAACAATGAACCCCGTTCAGCACGGTGAGGTTTTTGTTACTGAGGACGGCACTGAAACTGACCTTGACCTTGGTCACTATGAAAGATTTATTGACGAGAATCTTGATAAAAATTCCAACGTTACAACCGGTAAGATTTACTGGTCTGTTCTTCAGAAAGAACGTCGCGGCGATTACGGCGGACGCACAGTACAGGTTATCCCTCATATTACAAATGAGATCAAGAGTAAGTTCTACAGAAACTTTACCGATGATGAGACACATATCGCGATCATTGAGGTCGGCGGAACAGTCGGAGACATCGAGAGTCAGCCTTTCCTTGAGGCAATCAGACAGTTCCAGCATGAGGTAGGACGTGAGAACGCTATGCTCATCCTTGTTTCTCTCATCCCTTACCTTCGTGTTTCTCAGGAGATCAAGACAAAGCCCACTCAGTCAGCAGTTAAGACTATGCAGGGAATGGGTCTTCAGCCCGACGTTATCGTATGTCGTTCAGAGATAGGTCTCGACCAGGATACAAAGGACAAGATCGCACTCTTCTGTAACGTGCCCAGCAATCACGTTCTTCAGAACCTTGATCTTGAGTATCTCTATGAAGCTCCGCTTGCTATGGAAAAAGAGCATTTGGCTCACGTTGCATGCGAATGCCTAGGTCTTGAGTGTCCTGAACCCGATCTTACAGACTGGAAGGCAATGGTTGATACACTTTACTCACTCAGCCATGAGGTTAAGATCGCACTTGTTGGTAAGTATACACAGCTCCACGACGCATACATAAGTGTTGTTGAAGCTCTTAAGCACGGCGGTATCTCAAATCAGACAGCCGTAGATATTAAATGGGTAGATTCTGAAGAGGTTACAGAAGAAAATGTTGCTTCTATCCTTTCAGATGTTGACGGTATCATTGTTCCCGGTGGTTTCGGTGACCGTGGTATCGAAGGTATGATCCACTCTATCAAATATGCACGTGAGAACAACGTTCCTTTCCTTGGTCTTTGCCTTGGAATGCAGCTTGCTATCATCGAGTTTGCAAGAGACGTTATCGGTTACAATGATGCTCATTCAATTGAGTTTGAGCCCAACACAACTCATCCGATGATCGCACTTCTTCCCGATCAGAACGGCGTAGAAGACATCGGCGGAACACTTCGTCTTGGCTCATATCCTTGCGTACTTGATAAAGACTCTATGGCATATAAGCTCTTTGGTTCAGAGAATATCACAGAGCGTCATCGTCACAGATACGAAGTAAACAACGATTACAGAAGTGTTCTTGTAAGCAACGGAATGAAGCTTTGCGGATTGTCACCTGACGGACGTATTGTTGAAATGATCGAGCTTCCTGAAAACGATTTCCACATTGCTACTCAGGCTCATCCCGAACTCAAGTCTCGTCCCAACAGACCTCATCCTCTTTTCTCAGGCTTCATAAAAGCTTCTCTCGAGCATGAGTCAAAGAACAGATAAGAATATATTATGTAAAAAATATAGAGCTATGGTTTTTAATTAAACCATAGCTCTTTTTGTTTAAGTTCTTTTATTCATTTGCCGCATCAATTGCAAGCTTAACTGCACCCATTATTCCCTGATCGTCATTTAAGCTTGCGGGAACGATGTAGTTATCTATATCTGCAAGTTCTTTTGTATTGAGATAACCTGCGAGCTGCTCAAGTACTTTTTTTCTGATAAGCGGGAAGAGTTTTTCCTGATGCATAACTCCACCGCCAAGAATGATTATCTGCGGGCTGAGAACAAGTATGTATGAAGCAATAGCCTGCGCTATATAGTAGCTTTCAAGTTCCCATACTTTGTCATCTCCGGAAAGTTCTACTCCTTTTTTGCCCCATCTGTCTTCTATCGCAGGACCTGCTGCCATTCCTTCAAAGCAAGTGCCGTGATATGGACAATGTCCTTTATAATTATCACCTTCGGCAACAACCATTCTCATGTGTCCAAGCTCGGGATGAAGCATACCATGCAGGAGTTTACCGTTAGACATTATTCCGCCGCCAACTCCTGTACCGATCGTAATATACAGAGCATCAGTCTTGCCCTTTGCACATCCCCATGTGATCTCTCCAAGAAGAGAGCCGTTGACATCTGTATCAAATCCTATCGGAATATTCAGTGCCTTCTTAAATTCACCGACGATATCATAGTTTGCCCACAATTTCTTGGGAGTAGTTGTGATATATCCGTAAGTGCTCGATTCTTTATTTAAATCAATAGGTCCAAAGCATGCAATTCCAAGTGCTTTGATATCCTTTCCCTTGAAAAATTCCAGCATCTCTGGCATGGTCTCTTGCGGTGAGAGTGTCGGAAAAGTTGCCCTTTCAAGTATTTCGCCATTTTCGTTTCCTATTACACATATCATTTTGGTTCCGCCTGCCTCAAGACCACCATATAACATATACGTGTACCTCCTTAAACCTTCTACTTAAAATAGCGCCGAGATATAATTCTCTCGGCGCCATTCATTACAAGTCTGTAATTAAGTTTTAAATTAAAGCTGAGGGCCTGCAGCAACAAGTGCCTTACCGTCTGCATTTCCTTCGTACTTCTTGAAGTTCTTGTTGAATCTCTGTGCAAGATCCTTTGCCTTCTCTTCCCACTCAGAAGCGTTAGCATATGTATCTCTGGGATCAAGGATTGCAGGATCAACTCCGGGAAGTGATGTAGGAACTTCGAAATCGAAGATCGGAATCTTCTTTGTCTCAGCCTTGTTTACATCACCGTTAAGGATTGCATCGATGATTCCACGAGTATCCTTAATAGAGATTCTCTTACCTGTTCCGTTCCATCCTGTGTTTACGAGGTAAGCCTTAGCTCCGCTCTTCTGCATCTTCTTAACGAGCTCCTGAGCGTACTTTGTAGGATGAAGCTCAAGGAATGCCTGTCCGAAGCAAGCTGAGAAGGTAGGGGTAGGCTCGGTGATTCCGCGCTCGGTTCCTGCAAGCTTTGCAGTGAATCCGCTGAGGAAGTAGTACTG
>JAFZSQ010000046.1 GCA_017619295.1 Lachnospiraceae bacterium | reverse complement strand
TCGATTTGAATTGAAATAGGCAGATTGAAAGGAACAAACATATCTCTTACTTCATAATAATCTTCCATCGAAATCTTGTAAAGCTTCCATGAAATAAACGCAGCTGCCACACAGCCTAACGCAACTGCCTCACCATGAACATATTCGCCTGCGAAATAGCTTTCCAGAGCATGTCCGATAGAGTGTCCGAGGTTAAGAAGCGCTCTGTCTCCGTTCTCAAAAGGATCCCTCTCAACCATCGCCTTTTGATATGGATTGAAGTCTCAAGCATTTGTGCAAGGGTGTCCTTGTCCTTGTCACAGATTTCATACATGTTGTCTACAAGCCACATGTAGAACCTGGAATCAGCCAAAAGGCCATGCTTCATAATCTCTGCAAAGCCGGCATAGAATTCTCTTTCCGGAAGTGAATCGAGTGTGTTTAAAGGCATATAAATCAAAGAAGGCATCTTAAAAGAACCGATTATATTCTTAATACCTTCAAAATCCACTCCGTTCTTACCGCCGATGGAAGCGTCTGTCATGGCAAGAAGCGTTGTGGCAATAAATGCGTGGGCAATTCCTCTGTGATATAAACTTGCGGCAAATCCGGTAATGTCGGATACAACGCCTCCACCAAGTCCAAGTAATACATCCTTCCTGGTAAAGCCTGATTCCTTCAGAAACTTTTCGATTTCAAGAACAACATTAATGTCCTTGGAAGCTTCACCGGGCTTAATGACAAAAGAAACCACTTCAAATGATTCCTTAAGTAACGGCTCAACCGATTCTTTGTACAAAGAATAAACCGATTCATCAGAAACGATACACACTTTCTTGGCATCGGGAAAAAGAGGAGCAAATCGCTCTTTGAACCCCGAAAAATCAGGCTCTATAAATATAGAGTAGCTGTCCGTTCTCTTAGATATAACAGGAATTTCCATGTAAAAACCTCACTTAATACAAAATAAAAGTCCTGCCATAAATTACTCTATGACAGGACTGTAAATTCAAAACTTATAAAGCATCGAACGCCCCGGTTAATGAATCCTGGAACTCTCCGGAAACATCTACGCTTGCGGGAGTAGCAATAAAGATGTAATTGGAAATCTTCTGAAGATTACCACCTACCGCAATACAAGCACCGGTAACGATATCAAGAATACGCTGAGAAATAGCAAGATCAACGCCTTCAAAGTTCATAACAACGGTCTTGTCCTCAAGGAATGTATCAACAATTTCTCTGGACTCATCAAAGCCTGTAGGCTTAAATACACAAACTGAAGAATCAACCATAGACAATTTCCTCCTGGGCTGAGGTGCAGGTTTCTTTTCAAAAGGCTTGCTTATCTTACTCTCTGAAGGTTCGGGCTTCGCAGGTTCTGCGTAGTCGTCATCTTCTTCATAATCATATTCATCATCAATATCTTCCCCTGTTTTAAACATGGAAGAAAGTTTATCCATTACGCTCATAGGTACACTCTCCTTATAAATTAGTATTCCGTTCCCCGAATATTGCGGTACCGACTCTTACCATAGTGGCACCTTCTTCAACCGCAACTTTATAGTCGCAAGTCATTCCCATGGAAAAGATTTCCATAGAAACATTATCGATGTTTTGATTATCTATGTCAATGCCTAATTGTTTCAAAGCAACAAAATGTTGACGATTATCTTCGCTGTTTTCTACATATGGTGCTATGGTCATTAGTCCCTTAACCCGCACATTAGGGAGTTTGGATATCTCTCGAGCCAAAGAAACCGCTGTCTCTTTGGTACATCCGAATTTGGTCTCTTCACCGGCAATGTTTACTTCAATCAAAACATCCGTAACAACTCCGGCCTTTAATGATTCCTTCTGAATGGTCTTGGCAAGTTCAAGATTATCTACGCTGTGAATCAATACCGTCTTACCGATAAGGTATTTAACCTTGTTCTTTTGCAAATGACCTATCATATGAAATCTGGTGTCAGAAGGCATCAAATCGAATTTTTCAACCAGTTCCTGCACTCTGTTCTCGCCAAAGTCTCTTACGCCGGCTTCATACGCAGCCTTTAAATCTCCAATAGGCTTAAACTTGCTGACGGCAATTAAGGTAACTTCCTTGCAGTCTCGGCCTGCCTTGTCACAGGTATCGTTTATACCGTTTCTGATTGTCTCTAAATTATCTTTAATCGTAGTCATTAATATACAAAATCCTTATCCGATACAATCGATGCATCAAGTGCTATATAGTCATACGCTCTCAAGCCGTAGCTGATGTTGGGCTCGATTATCGTATATTCGTCATTGGAATATAAAATCTCTATACGGTTAAAATCCGCATAACCTTTGTTAATGTTATAAACGCCGGTAAGAGTTCCCTGCTTACCTACAATAAACATATTCGACTCATCACCGTCCACGGGTGCATTGGGCTTAATCAGTATGTTACCTGTGGAAAGAGAGTTAGTATCTACGTAGTATACGTCATCGTCTTCTTTGTAGACGGAAATTTCAACGTTCTTAACAACCTCTCCGTTCTCGCTCTGCTCTTTTCTGAGGACCGAAAGATTGGACGAGTTGCCGCCTTTTGTCACGTATTCTTTGTTTATTAAAAAGAAAGGCTTCTCGGCAATTGAGGAATTGGGAATCTTAAGTCCGTTGTCTTCCTCGACCATAAGCTCGATATCTACAAATCTGTCCTTGCAAAAAGCAACCATCGAGTTGG
>JAFZSQ010000045.1 GCA_017619295.1 Lachnospiraceae bacterium | reverse complement strand
TCACAAGAAGATAAGTCATAAGCTTCGAGGTGCTGGCTATAAGTACCGTTCTGTCAGGGTCATACTCGTAGAGGATTTCGCCGGTGGTGGCATCTGCAAGAAGGCAGCTTCTGCTGGCCATGAAAAATTCATCTTCCTCCAGTTCTGCCATGTTGACGGAGAATTCCTCCGAAGTATCCACATACAGTTCATCATTGTCAAAGGTCATCTTGGTGTCTAACATTAAAGCCAGCTCTGGAACATTGATGAAGCAGTCATAGACTCCTTCAGTCACACTGCCCACCAAAGTGTATCTCTTAAGCTCCACATCATCCATAAACATGGGTGTAGTCTTAAGATTGAAATTGTAGGTAAAATCAGCTTCCATCGCCTCATCGTCAAAGGGCTCATTTTCCCCGCCCCTTGCTCCGTATGGACCACCGGTGTTTATGATGATTTCACTCTTTGAAACAGAAACGTCAAATTGCTTTTCTGTTCCCGAAAGAGCTGCCGCCATATCCCTCAAAGAGACATAAGTGTTGTTTGTGTATGTAACGTTTAGAAGCTTAACTGCGTATGTTTTACCGTTAACGTGAAGGTGTCCGTTCTCCGGGGCTTCCTGCTCACCCTGGGCAAACACCACGCCCTTGGGAATAAGAAGCAGGCAGACAATCAAAGGAATAAGAAGGACAGATAAGAATCTCTTAAGTCTATTCATAAGCTTCGCCCTCCCATTTCTCATAGAGCACCGGGTCGGCTCCGCTTTCAACTATCACAAGAGTGTTTCCGTTACAAAGGTAAGTCTCCGCCCTGCCGCTTCTTTCTGTGGCAGAATTCAGTTCATCCAAAGAAGGGAGAATAGCCGGAGCATTCTCCTTTAAATATGTTGTAAGGTCACATCCTAAAGTTTCGGTAATCAAATCAGAGGGATCGCCGGTATGGCCGCTGGCTTCAAGACGATTTTTGACTAACTCAGTCACAGCCTCTTCAAAAGCAGAGTATGCAAGACTCTCACACTCCTCGTAGGAAGCTTGGTTGAGAGCTTCATCAAATTCACCCTTACTTTTGAATGTAAGAATAACATCATACTTAATGGAGGGGACGATGCTTTTAACATCAATTTCATCTCCAAGTCTGGCAAGCCTGATATAGTCCTCGATACCTTCGGTAACCGATTCGTTCAAATCAACCTTCCTGATCCATTTACTTTGCTTTGCGAGTCTCTCTTCCTTTGTAAGGAAGAAGAAAATCATCACACTCATAAGTAAGAGCATAATAACAAAAACTGCTATTACGCCCCCGATTCCTCTTCTTCTCTTTCTTGACGCCATCTCGTTAATCCTTAAGAAATTCCTTTACTCTTTCAAGATTCTCCAGCCCCACTTCACGGCCGGCATTATACGCGCTGATAAGTCTCTCAGGTTCTCTTACTATGCCTCCCACATTTAAGGGCGCTTTGGGCTTAAGAATAAGAACCTCCTTAGGAAGCTTCTTACCAAGCTCATTAATATGCGCAATCTGGGCATTGTATCTGTTATGCCTTGTGGCAAGGGCATGAACCATATTGGGATAATTTATAAGCTTTAATCTAAGGAAAGGCAAAAGCTTATTCTTGCCTTTTCTGTATTCTTCAGGCTGGGTGAGAATAACCACATTCTTCTCATAACCGATGCTTCTGAAGTAATCAAGAGGCACTGCGTCACACATTCCTCCATCCAAAAGCTCCTTGCCGTCGATTCGTACAATGCGTGAAACTCCGGGTAAGGATGCGCTGGCTCTGAACCACTGAACATCAATGGCATCGCCTCTGTCGCACTTGTGGTACACGGGCATTCCCGTTTTGGCATCGGCGCAGACAACATAGAAATCCATGGGGTTATTTCTGAAGGTTTCTCCATCCCATGGATCAAGTTCAAAAGGGATTCTTCTGTAGCAGAAATCCACGCCGAACAAATCACCTGTTTTAATCAATGATTTTATACTGCAATATCTCTCGTCTTTACAGTACTTAACGTTGTACCTGATTCCTCTTCCTATTTGCTTGGATTTGAAGTTACAACCAAAGGCGGCACCTGCGGATACTCCGATGGCGCCGTCGAATGTAATTCCATTTTCCAGAAAAACGTCCAGGATGCCACAGGTGAACAATCCCCTCATGGCACCGCCTTCCATTACTAGACCTGTTTTCATTTATGGTATGGCTCCTTATTAATTATTCTAAATCCCCTGTATAACTGCTCTAAAAAAATAAGCTGCATCAGCTGGTGAGGAAATGTCATTTTAGAGAAGCTGATAAGCTCGTCGGATTTACTCTTTATTATATCATGTAATCCCAGAGAACCACCAATAATAAAAACAAGATGGCTGACACCCCGGCCGGGGAGTTTGTCGATTTTATCCGCAAACTCCACGGAATCAAACTGCTTTCCCTCAATTGCAAGGGAAAGGACGTAAGAATCGTCTGGAATGAGAGCCATTATTCTGTCTGCTTCCTTCTTCTTAATCTGAGTTTCCACAACATCAGACGCACCGTCCGGAGTCTTTTCGTCTTTCACATCCAGTATCTCAAGCTTGCAGTATCTTCCGAGTCTCTTGGAATACTCGGCGATGCCGTCTCTTAAGTACTGTTCCTTGACCTTCCCGACGGTGATAAGTGTTACTTTTAACAATTAATCTGTTTACTCCCTCTTATTTGTTTTCATTGGCTCTGAAAACAGCCACCATGTCCTTGGCAAAGCTTACAGGATAAAGCTGTACCATTGTTGACTGAATCAGCCCTTCTATTTCCAATTTAAAAGCAATCTTTACAAACTTTTCGTTGTAGGTTTCGAACATCTTCTCGAAAACTTTAACGCTTTCTACATCGATGGCATTAACCTGAGGAGTGCTGATATCAACATTTCTCTCAAGCATTGTTGCCATACTTGTAGCTGAAGTACCCATCATCTGGTTCATGGCTTCAGACACGGCTGAAAGCTCCATCTCACCGATTGTTCCTTCAACATTTGTTCCGTCTCCACCCATCATAAGATTGGTAAGACACAGCACGTCTCTCTCCTTAAGGATAAAAACGTTGTTTCCCGCAAGTCCCAGCACATAGTGAATCTGCACGAAGATACAGGTTTTCTCAAAATCATCCATGGACTCGCTTCGATTAATAATCTTAACGTTAGGAGTTGTGATGTTAACCTTGTGATTAACCATCATACTAAGGGTTGTTGCTGCATTTCCAAGACTAATGTTTGCGATTTCGCCCAATATATCCAGGTCATCTCTTGTCAGTTCTTCCACTAATCACACCTTCTTTGCTTTTTTATGAAAATATAGAGATATTATACACCTATTTTTAGAATAATAAAAGAACTTTCTGTCAATTGTCTGTATCAAAAAAGCTCCAAGGCAATTAAGCCTTGAAGCTTTTCAAAATCTCTTTATTGATTATAAAGCTCGATTACTTAAGCTGTGCAGCAACCTCTGCAGCAAAGTCCTCGTTCTTCTTCTCCATGCCTTCGCCTACTTCGAAACGAACGAACTTGGAGATAACGATGTTCTTATCTACGCTCTCAAGGTACTTGCCAACAGACTGCTTTCCGTCCTCAGCCTTAACATAAACCTGATCAAGAAGGCAGATCTCTTTAAGGTGCTTAGAGATACGTCCCTCAACAAGACCACCAAAGATCTTGTCAGCAGAGATGTTAGCCTTGTCATCAAGTGCCAACTGAGCAAGAGCACCCTTAGCTGCATCTGAAAGGAAGTTAGGAAGATAGTTCATGTTGCTCTTCTTCTCTTCGTAGATAGCCTTGTCCTCGTCGCTCCATACACCGTTGCAAGCCTTCTCGATAAGCTTGCTAAGGATGGGCTTGGGTAATGAGAAGGGATCGTTTAATGCGCTCTCAAGAGTGATCTCTTTCTCCTTTGCAAGCTCATCAGCAGAAATCTCGTTTCTGGAGATGTATGTAGGATTCATAGCAGCAACCTGCATTGCTACGTTTGTAAGTGCTTCCTTAACAGCATCGCCTGTAGCACCGTTAGCTGCTACAAGAACACCGATCTTACCGCCACCGTGTACGTAAGAAACTACTGTATCACCGCTAACCTTAGCGAATCTTCTGATGGAAAGCTTCTCACCGATGGTAGCTGTCTTCTCAACAAGAACTTCCTTAACGGTCTTGGAAGAATCCTCAACCCACTTCTCATCCATCATACCTTCAACATCAGCTGCAGATGTTGCAAGAGCCTGCTTAGCTACTGCTTCAACGTATGTCTGGAATGTCTCGTTCTTAGCAACGAAGTCTGTCTCAGAGTTAACCTCAACAACAACAGCGTTGTTGCCGTCGATAGCTGTACGAGTAATACCCTCAGCAGCGATACGAGCGGCCTTCTTCTCAGCCTTAGCTGCTCCGGATTTTCTTAAGAATTCAACGGCTGCATCCATGTCACCATTGGTCTCTGTAAGAGCTTTCTTACAGTCCATCATGCCTGCGCCTGTCATTTCACGTAAGTCTTTTACCATTCCGGCTGTAATTGCCATAATTATGCCTCCTCTGTTTCTGCTACTTCTTCGATATCTGTAGCTTCGCCTTCTGCCTCAGCTACTTCCTCTTCTGTGTAAGCTGCCTCACCCTGATTAGCTTCGATAACAGCATCAGCCATCTTAGCTACGATAAGCTTTACGGCTCTGATAGCATCGTCATTACCGGGGATGATATAGTCAAGTTCTTCAGGATCACAGTTTGTATCGCCGATACCGATAAGTGTGATACCAAGGCTGTGTGCTTCCTGAACACAAATTCTTTCCTTCTTAGGATCTACTACGAAGATAGCATCGGGAATTCTTGACATGTTCTTGATACCGCCAAGGTTCTTCTCAAGCTTCTCCCATTCCTTCTTAAGTTCGATAACTTCCTTCTTGGGAAGAACATCGAATGTGCCGTCCTGGCTCATCTCTTCGATCTTTCTGAGTCTTGCGATACGAGACTGGATGGTCTTGAAGTTTGTAAGCATACCACCGAGCCATCTCTCGTTAACGTAGTACATTCCGCAACGCTCTGCTTCTACCTTAACTGCATCCTGAGACTGCTTCTTGGTACCAACGAAAAGGATTGTACCGCC
>JAFZSQ010000044.1 GCA_017619295.1 Lachnospiraceae bacterium | reverse complement strand
GTTATCTATTTCCTGCCGGCAATCACCATGTCCGTTGCGGTGTCAATGGTGTGGCGCTGGATTTACAACGGTGATTACGGCGTTTTAAACGGAGCTTTATCGGCACTTGGTTTGGCAACACATCCATGGCTGTCAGACAAGAGCACGGCACTTTTGTGTATAAGTTCCGTATCAATTTGGACAAACGTTGGATATTATATGATTATTTTGCTCGCCGGAATTCAAGGCATCTCGAAGGGCTATTACGAGGCAGCCGAAATCGATGGTGCCTCCGGTTGGCAAAAGTTTAGAAAAATCACCTTGCCTTTATTGTCACCTACAATCTTCTACGTAGTCATTATGTTGGTTATCTCCACCTTCCAGATTTTCGGTGAGATCTACATGATGATCGGACCTAAGTCCCAGGCAATAAAGTTCACACAGTCGGTGGTTATGAACTTCTATCGTGCAGCATTCACATTTTCCAAGAAAGGCTATGCATCCGCAATTGCAGTTTTACTGTTTGTAATTATCATGTCGCTTACAGTATTCCAGCTTAAGATGCAGAAGAAATGGGTGAATTACGACTGATGAAGAACAAATTTAAAGCCTCAAAAATACTTGTTTATGCTATTTTAATCGCCGGCGTGTTAATTGCTATCTTCCCGTTTATCTGGATGATTCTCACATCCTTTAAGACCAATGCGGAAGCCTTAAGCATACCGCCTGTGATTTTCCCTAAGAAAATAAACTGGGAAGGCTACAATCACGTTTTGACAGGCCTCCCCTTCTTAAGAATATATGCAAACACGGTGATATCCGCACTTGTTATAGTTGCCGCTCAGCTGACCTTCTGCTCAATGGCCGGCTACGCCTACGCGAGAATCAACTTCCCGTTTAAGAACATTTTATTCACGGCAACACTTGCGGTTTTAATGGTACCCGGAACATTCTTCATTCTTCCTCAGTACCGTATCATCAACAAATTGGGATTACTCAACACAATCCCCGCGCTATTCCTGCCGAACCTTTTCTCGGCCATGGGAACATTCCTGTTAAGACAGTTCTTCTTGTCACTCCCTCAGGAGCTTGAAGACGCAGCATATATCGATGGATGCAACAGGGGAAAAGCATTCCTTCGAATTATGCTTCCACTCATCAAACCGGGCCTTGTATCTCTCGGAATCTTGACCTTCAGATTCGCATGGAACGACTTGATGTGGCCAATGATCGTAAATACATCAACGGAGAAAATGACGCTTTCTGCAGCACTTTCATTCATGCAGGGACAGTACTTAACCGACTTTCCCGGAGTAATGGCCGGCGCATTCATGGCGGTAATTCCCATGATTGTAATCTTCGCCATCTTCCAGAAGCAGTTCATCGAAGGCGTCGCTCACACAGGTATAAAGGGATAGTAGTAAAAGGGAAAAAATAAAGGGGACACCACATATTTTGTAAAAGGAGGATTTAGAACAAAGTGATCAAGCAACACTTCACAAAGGGTCTTAAGCGATTTGGGAAAAGCGCTGCTTCCGCTACTCTAGCTCTCACAATGATTTTCGGCTATATGCCGGAAGCTTCTTTGGTAAAAGCAGCAGACGCTCATGACGTGCAAATTGTTTTGGACGGAAAAACAGATGATTGGGATTATATTTCCAAGTACGTTGTAGATGATGGCGGTTTTTCACAGGCTGCAGCATTTGTAACGGACGACGCTCTCTACGTAATGAGAGACTTGTCAAGCGTAGACGGTTATGGAAGTGACCACCTCTACATCGATGCCGATGGTAACCACGAAAATGGTTACTGCAACGGGGGAATCGACTTCATGCTTGAGGGTATCAGCTTCTATGATTACACCGGTGATGCCGGTGGATGGGGATGGTCAAACAGCACCAAGTCTATCGAGTACGCAAAAACAACAGACAATATCGTAGCAGAGTACAAAATTCCTTTGGACTCAATTTCTACAAAGAACGCACCTGCAGTACCTGATCAGATTCGCATTCACATCGGTTGCGTTAAAGGCGACTGGAGTGCAATGGCAAATTACCCTTCAGGTGAGATAACACTTGCAGACGTACCTTCAGTATCCGATGCTTTTCATGAATCAGACGCTGAGTTAATCTCAGGTTTCGGATTCAGCACCAACGGATCTTTAAAAGCAATCACAACAGAAACAATGGCTAACGGCGTTGTGGGAACCTTCAGTGCAATGGGCGGAGACGGCGTTAACTACAAATATAATTTCGCACCTTCAAAGATTTATGGCTCAGACAATTCAAAGTTCGCCATCGACGGTGACAAGCTTATTGTAAAAAGCAATCTTCTCGCACCCGGAACTTATAACATTTTCGTTAAGGTTACCAGTGACATTCGCTCAGAGAAGAAAGCCTTCTCCTTTGAAGTAGCGGCAGCGGATTCTACCACAGTTATTAACGAATCCATTTTCGCAGGTAAAGACGGAGAGTGGTTCGCAGTTAATCACAACACAGCAAACTCTGTTCCCGTTCTTACCGAGTTTAAGGCAGTAACAGACGGTAATGACCTTTATACATACGTAAGTGGCCTTTCTCTCTCAGATCAGACAGAATTCTATATCAGCACCGGAAACGGCGGCCTTGATATGACAGACACTTGGTACGACGGGGAAGAAGTTGACTTTAAGGTCAACGCAACAAGCGGGGATGTATTTAAGTATGAAAACGGTGACTGGAACAAAGTAGGTTCCGCACAGGTTTATAAGACAAACACAGCAGCAGAAGCAAAAGTTTCTCTTGAACTCCTTACACCTTCAATGGATTTCCTTCTTGGTGTAAAGGACACAGAGAGCAACGTTCTTCCCAACATCGGAAGAGAAATGCTTTACATCACAAAGCCCAACATGAGTGAGCCTCCTCACATTGATTTTGACGGAAACGTTGACGATTGGAAGGCAGCAGGCCTTGCTCCCATCGCTAAGGGTGAGAAGACCATGGGCGATTTGTACGCATTCAGAGATCAGAACAATCTCTATGCAATGTCCACAATCAAGCTTACATCGGAGTCAGATATTGCTAATTCCAACTGCTTCTCAACAAACCTTCTTGTGAATGCAGATGGCGATACCAAAACCGGTGAGCAGCACGCTTTCCTTAAGAACAGCGGATTTGACTTCCTTGTTCAGGACTGGAATTCTCAGGGTGATGATAAAAACGTAGAGTTCTTCGTTTACACTAACCCTACACCTCAGAGCGTGTCACACACCTTGATTCGCGATGAGAAAAACAACGGCGTCTCCTATAAGAAGATGGTACACGCTGACGGCGCTGACATTGCTACAGTTGAGTGGGTTATCCCCATCTCAGATATGGAAGAGGCAATCGGAAACGTAGCTGATGACCTCTACATTGCAGTTGACAGATCTGACCCCGTTCTTAACGGAACAGAGGCAGGTACAGCTTCAGATAACGGCAGTTTTGCTCTCGTTCCCAAGTATCAGGTTGGCGTAAAAGTAAGCCTTGATGACAGTTCATTTGCAGACTGGGATACAGTTTCAAACACTGTTGTAAACAAAGGAGCAGACACAACCTTCAACTTCCTTGCTACAAGAAGCAACGAAAAGCTTTACACATTGGTAACAAGTGAAGAAGGTTTATTAAATACAGTTAACCTTTACTACATCAGCACAGGCAAAGACACAGGTTACAACTTCTCAACCTACAGAAACATCGATTACATCGTAAGAGATGCCCTTCTTTACAAGGTTGTTGCAGACGACACCATCGCTGATGAGCCCGAAGGCGCTGTATGGATGAACTACTATACAGATTCCCTTGAAATGCAGTTATATCTCGAGCAGATCGGTAACCCCGATAAGGTTGAGATTGCATGGAGAGGTGTTGACGGTACCTACGCAATCCCTTCAGACGGACTTATGAGCGTAACAGCCAAGTTCGAGCTTGGAAGAGATGCAGGTTACTACTATCCCACAGAGGACTTCTCATCCTTCGGCAACCCTTACAAAGGATGGGTTGGCTGGGCAGGTGAGTTCGTAAGTCAGGACGGACAGCCTACTTCAGCAGAGAAGTACGAAAGTGGAACATTACTTTTTGACAGATTCGCAGTTTATCTTGGTGTAAGATGGAGCGAATACGAACCCACAAAGGGCCATTATGACTTTGAGGGTATCAGGAAAAAATACAATCTCGACTTCTGGAAAGAAAGGGGAGTAAGACTCAACGTCAGATTCATTATGGATAACCCCGAGGACCAGGAAGCCGGCGAGCACAGAATGGATATTCCTCAGTGGCTCTATGACGAACTGGTTGCAGAAAATGGCGAAGAAGGAGCAGGTACATTCTACTATAGCCCTGTAGATTTGGGCGGCGGCGGATTTTCACCTAACTACAACTCAAAGCTTCTTCTTGAGTACCACGATAAGGTTATTGAGCAGCTTGCTAAAGATTTTGACAAAACAGATCTTACAGCTTTCGTTCAGATCGGTAGCCTTGGCCACTGGGCAGAGATGCACACATGGCCTGAGGGTACAGGTGAATTCCCTGATGTTGAAACAGCTGAAAAATACATGGAAAGCTACACCAAGTACTTCCACAATGTAAAACTCGGCTTGAGAAAGCCTTATCCTTACGCAGCTGCAAACAAGTTTGGATTATTTAACGATATTTTCGGTTCCGGATACTATAACGGTGACGGTACCTACACATTCCTTTCATACATCAATGATGGTGACGTGGATATGCCTCACGCAACAAGCGAGCAGGTAGCAGCTTCCAAGATGCCCGACTTCTGGAAGTACAACTACTCCGGCGGTGAGTTCTCATCCGGTGAACCCAGACTTCACCTTCACAACGAAGGTATTGTGGGAACAATTCAGGAAGTAAGAGATACCCACGTTTCATGGATGGGACCTTGCTCACCTTGTGACATGGCATCAGACGAGATTTGGGCTTTGATGAATGAAGCCAACATCCTTGCCTGCCAGAAGGTAATGGGTTACAACTACGCAATCGAGAAGATTCAGCAGCTTACAAATGTCACTGCAGGTCAGGACACACCCATTAATTTCGTTGTAAACAACGAAGGTGTTGCTCCTTTCTACTATGAGTGGCCTTTGGAGTTCTCACTTATCGATGCAAGCGGTAAAGTAGCTTATACAAAGACAGTAAGCGGCGGAATTACAAGCTGGATGCCCGGACGTACTTCCGTTGATACAAAACTCTTCGTATCCAATGATGTTCCTGCAGGTGAATATACACTTGCCATCGCAATTGTGGATAAGGACTCAAAGGAGCCTGCAATCAGACTTGCAATGCAGGGCGGAAGAGATGACTTAAGATATCCTCTCTATAAGATAAACCTTTCTTCTACAGGAAGTGCTAACGACGATCCTCACTCCGATGGTCCCGCAATCAATAACGGAGCCAATGCCGGAGCAAGCGCAGGAGCAGGCGCAGCAGGAAGCGACAGCGGAAGTGATGTTGTAACAGGATTCACAACAACAGCACCTGCAGCTATTGCAGTTACACCTGACACAGCAACAACAGCTCCCGCAGCAAATGCAGGAAACGGCAGAACCGGAAACGGTAACGCAGTTGTTAACACACCTGCAGCTACAGCTGAGGAAGCAGTTGCAAACGGCGCAGCAACAGGCGCAGCAGCTGCTGAGGAAATCATCATCGGTGATGGTCAGACAGCTTTGGCAGAAGGTCTTGGCGGAGATGATGAAGCACCCGCAGACAAGGCAGCAGAGGCAGTTGGCACAGCTGCAGTTGAAGCAGCATCAGGCTTCAACGTATGGATCATCCTTGCAGTAGTTCTTGTAATTGCCGGAATCGCAGGATTCATCATGTACAAAAACGGTATAAGAAAGGGAGGACAGGATAATGAATAAGAAGTTCAGAAGACTTACGAATACAGTACTTGCCCTTGTCCTTTCCTTGGGCATGGTATTTGGAATGTTCCCCGGTTCGGTCGTTCATGCGGACGAGCCGGTGGCATCAGCCTCAGTGGAACCTACGGTTTCTTTGGATTTAAGTGACAGCGATACTAAAGAGGGATACGAATTTGAAACCTCAGAGGATGGCTCTCTGAAAATAACCTATACAAAGGGTTACTGGTACAGATTACGTTTTAATGTTAGTAATAGCGATATTACAAAGTATGACAAACTCGTAATAGATTTGACACCTTCAGACCCTATGCATCTTGGCATTGTTGCAGCTTCTAAAGATGGAACAGAAACAAGAATCAGAAACCACGACGACAAGAAAAAACTAAGCGCAGATGAACAGAAGTTAGAGTTCCAGCTTCAGGATGATATATCAAGCTTATACTTCTATGTGGATCCTTTTTGGGAAGAGGATGGGGGAACTAAAAAGTCCTTCACCATTAACAGCATTAAGTTATTGGATTCATCAGCATCCTCCGCTGATCCTGAACCTGAACAGCCCGTTCAGAATGGCCCTAAGTTTACAGCAACAACCACAGAGGGTTGCTCTTACGAGAACAATTCCGACGGTTCCATAAAGGTATCTTACAAAAAGGGTTCCTGGAACAGACTTGACTTTGACGTAACAGGAAGTGATATTTCAAAGTACAACAAGCTTGTTATTGATGTTACAACTGAGGACGCTATCGTTCTTGGAACACGTGTAATAGCAGAAGACGGCGAGATTAAGTTAAGAGATCACTGGGGAAATGAGAAACTCAGTGTAGGAAAGACCGTATTTGAATACGACCTTACAAAGGACATCACAGGATTATACTTCTGGATTGATCCCAAGGTTTGGGCAGATGACGCTCCTGAAAATGCAGAATACGGCGCAGAAAAAGTACTGACAATTAACAACATTAAGTTAGTTGATTCTTCAGTAGGCGGTTCCGAGACAGAAACAACACCTAGCGTCAGCGTTAACCTGGGCGAGACATCTTCAGCATACAACCCTGAAGTTCAGGCTGACGGTTCCGTTAAGTTCTCCTACAACCATGACGCAGCATCAATTGCAGCTAACGGTGGTTGGTGGAGCACAGTAATCCTTGATGTTAAAAACTGCGACATCTCCAAATACAACCAGTTAAGACTTGACATCACCCCTGCCGGTGATGACATGACCTTAGGTTTCTACGATAAAGATGATCACACAATCAAGGGTCACGCTACATTACCTAAGTCAGGAAGACAGGTTGTTAAGGTTGACCTTACAGCAAATCAGGAAAAAATCAGAATTTACTGTGATGCAAACCTTGCAGCGCTTGGAAACAGAGAATTCACAATCCACAAAGTATGGCTTTGTGATAAGGACGATCCCGACTTCTTACTTGTTGATAAAGCAAACTTTACTACAATTGAGATAGACGGAGCACCTACATATGGTACAGTCAAAGAAAGCCAGGAAGGCGGTTTTGGTACAGTAACGCCTCCCGGTCCTAACGGCACAGTAAAGATAAAGACTAACTTCAACGGATATACATACAAAGCCGGTGATGTATATGTTCTTTACTTTGACGGTATCGACAACATGGCAGGCGGACAGTTCCAGATGGGCTGGGATCTTAACCTTAAGGATGCCCAGGTTAATGGAAACATGCTCTACATTACCCTGCCTGAGACTGATATCTTTAGCGGTGAAACCACTTCATTCGTAAGATACAAAGGCGCTTCAAACGCAGTCGGTGATGATATCCACCTTAAGGGTGCTCATATCTACGACGGTGAGCAGTTTGCCGAGTATCTGAAATCATTAAGCGCTGAAGAAGAAGAGGAAACCCGTTCCGCAAAGATTAATATCGCAGCTTCAAGCGGATATAACATCACAAAGAACGAAGACGGTTCCTACAGCATCAAGTACAACAGAAAATCAGGTGCTGATTGCTGGGATACAGTAAAGGTTGACATAACAAACGATGATTGGGAGCAGTACAACCAGTTAAGAGTTGAAATGACACCTGCTACAGCCATGACAATGGCAGTTCTTCCCGACAAGAACGATGCAGACGGACATAACATCTGGTTCAGAAGCCATGTTGGTTTCGATACAGAAGACAGACAGATTGTAAAGATCAATCTCACAAAGGACCAGAAGGGCAACGTTGTCATTCCTCCCATCGACAGAGTTCTTTTCTACTGCGATTCAGAGGCAGACCACAATACTCAGGTGGTTGGAGACAAGGAAAGCCTTGACCGCGAACTTGTAGTTTACAAGCTCTGGTTATGTAACGCAAACGATCCCGACTTCATGCCCACTGACAAAGTTAAGTTCACTGACTTTGCAGGCAGCTCACAGAGCACAATCACAGACGTTGAAGAGGGCGGCTTCGGTAAGGTTTCTTACACAACAGAGCAGGAGCCCAGAATCTTTGCCAACTTTGAAGGAGTAGACGGAGAGTACAAATATACAGAAGGCGACGTTTTTGCATTCGAGTTTGAGGGAATTGACGACATCAAGGATGCATTCTCTCAGGTACTTATCGGATACGGTCTTTCAAGCGGAGAGTACATTGATCTTAGCAGCGTAGGTACTGCAGGTTCATATGCGTACTACAAACTCCCTGAAGACAAAGCAGGTAATTTTGCAGCAAAACAGCCTACATACATCAGATTTAAGGCTAAAAAGCCCGCTGAGGACACAATCCTTACATTTAAGGGAATGCACATCTACGACGGTGCAGAGTGGAAGAAGTTTGTTTCATCCTTCACCTACAACGAAGATGATTGCCCTCAGGGTCTTTCGATCAGCTACTACTCAGACATTTACTCCAGAGGTTTTGCATGGGTAACAAGAGATCACATCGATGAACAGTATATCGAGTACATCAAAGCTACCGATGGAATGACCAAGGAAGATGTGGACTGGGACAGCGCAGACGTTCAGAGACTTGACGCCACAAGAGGCGAAGACAGAGTCGATACAAAGGATATCACCTGGCACTTGTACAAGGCTCACCTTGAGAACCTTGAGAAGAACACAACCTACTTCTTCAGAGCAGGTAACAAGGACTTTGGTTTCTACGATACAGGATCATTCACAATTGAGGATGACGCAGAAAAGATTAACAAGGTAACCTTCTTACATTTGACAGACTGTCAGGAAGATGAGCAGTCCAGCTACACCAAGTGGGCAAAAGTTCTTGAGGCAGGCTTCAAGACAGCACCCGACTCCAAGTTCGTTGCCTTCACCGGTGACCTTATCAACGACTACCACGGAAGAAACATGCTTCAGTGGAACTGGGGTCTTGCTGAGCCCAAGAAGAGTCTCCTAGATTCAGTAATCATGCCTACAGCAGGCAACCACGACGAATGGGAGTACGCATTTACAGATAGATTTGACATCAAGTGGGCAGACTACATTAAGGAAGGTGACAAGCACCCCATTACCGGAAAGATTATTACAGACGGAACTCTCGATGAGAAAACCGGTGGCTGCTACTCCTTCATGTATGGTGAGGATGTTGCTTTCATCAACCTCAACACAAACGACACAAACAACCTTCCCGATGACTTCCAGTCTCAGTACGACTGGTTGGAGGGTGAGCTTAAGAAGTACGAGAACGTTAAGTGGAAAATCGTTCAGGTTCACAAAGGATTAATGTCCGCAGGTAACCACACAAACGATGGTGAAGTAGATCAGTTAAGAGACCTTCTTCCTCCTCTTTTTGCCAAGTACAAAGTTGACCTGGTTCTCCAGGGACATGACCACGTTTACACACGTTCAAGATCTTACCTCTACGGCAAGGATTTTGACGGCAAGTACTATGACGGTCATACACCCAGCTGGCTTAACAACAAGGTTATGTACGACCAGGAATTCAACGGCCACATGAGAGAGCTTACAAACCTTGAGCCTCAGGGAACACACTATGTAACCATCAACTACTGTGCAAGCAAGTCCTATCCTGTTGAGCCCATGGATAAGGTTATTTATCCCGGCGTTAACCCCATCGAGGGCAACGGAACAGCTATCCAGCTTAAGGGACAGCCCATGTTCGGTGTTGTATCAATCGAGGGCGATGCACTTACATACGATGCTTACACATACAACCCCACATCCAAGGAAGTAAAACTCTACGATACTTTCTCAGTAGCAAAGAGTGCGGATGTTGACGAGGATTGGAACAGAGGATACAGAGATCGTCACGAAGGTATGAATGAAGTTACCGTTCAGAACATTGCAATCGACAGCAAGCCTTACGACGGAAAGCCCGTTAAGTTAAATCTTAGAGGATTTGTTTCAAGTGAGCCTTCACTTATCGATTACTCAAAACTTCAGTTCGATATCGAGGGCGATAACGGATTCAAATCCACAGAGAAACTTCCCACAGAAAAGGGTAATTACACGGCTACAGTTTCCATCGAAACCATTATAGAAACAGGCAAGGGAACCTTGATGTACTATAACGACAGCACGGTAATTCATTTCTCAATCTACTAAAACTTGCTAAACAAATAACACCTTGCTACAATGGGGGATAGATGTCTAGTCTATCCCCCATAGGAGGTTTATTTTAATGTCAGGAACAGACGCTAACAAGGCAGTTTTAGAAGCGATTGAAAGATTCGATTTCCCGGGTACTTTTATTGATTATGCCCGCCACGGAAACGGTCATATTAACGACACTTACATGGTTCGTTTTGAACAGGAAGACGGATCTGTTAAGAAGTATATTTTACAAAGAATTAACACTTCGGTGTTTAAGAACCCCGATGCCGTAATGGAGAACATCGGATTGGTTTCAAATTTTATCAGAGAAAAGGTTAAAGCAAACGGCGGGGATCCCGAGAGGGAAGCTCTGACCATTGTTTTTGCAAAAGACGGCAAACCCTTCTTTGACGCAGGAGAGTCTTTCTTCCGCGCTTACCTTTATATTGACGGAGCCGTAAGCTATGAAGCTGTGGAGAAACCTGAAGATTTTTACGAGGCAGGATTTGCATTCGGAAGATTCCAGTACCTCCTCTCTGAGTTTAAGGCCGACGATTTAAGCGAGGTAATTCCCGGATTCCACGACACAGGAGCAAGATTTGAACGCTTCAAACAGGTGGTTAAGGAAGACAAGGTAGGAAGATGTAAAGATGCCGCAAAAGAGATACAATTTGTACTGGATCGTGCGGCAGATATGACGGTTTGTATGGATAAACTCAAAGACGGTAAGCTTCCTTTGAGAGTTACCCATAACGACACGAAGCTTAACAACGTAATGATGGATGAGAAGAGCGGCAAGGCAGTTTGCGTAGTTGACCTCGACACTGTTATGCCCGGACTTTCCATCAACGATTTTGGTGACGCCATTAGATTTGGCGCCAACACAGCAGCTGAGGATGAGGTGGATTTAAACAAGGTTTCACTGGATCTTAACCTTTTTGAGATTTACACCAAGGGTTTCCTTGCAGGCTGCAACAATTCCCTTACGGATGAGGAACTTAAGATGCTTCCCATGGGCGCAAAAATGATGACCCTGGAGTGCGGAATGAGATTCCTTACAGATTTCCTTGAAGGGGATGTGTATTTCAAGATTCACAGGGACAATCATAACCTTGACAGGGCACGTTGCCAGTTTGCACTGGTTGCCGACATGGAAAAGAAGATGTCCGACATGGATGAGATTGTCCGCAATATTTCTAAATAATTGAGGAGAATTTAATTATGAAAATTTTGGTAACAGGCGGTGCGGGTTATATCGGAAGCCACACATGTATTGAACTTCAGCAGAACGGATATGATGTTGCGGTAATCGATAATCTTTCCAATTCATCCGAGGAGTCACTTAAAAGAGTGGCCAAAATCACAGGCAAGGAAGTACCTTTCTACAAAGTTGACATCCTTGACAAAGAGGAGATGGATAAGGTTTTTACCAAGGAGAAACCCGATGCGGTTATCCACTTCGCTGGCCTTAAGGCCGTTGGCGAGTCAGTTGAGAAGCCCTATGAGTATTACAACAACAACATCGCAGGGACACTTTGCCTTATCGATGTAATGCGTAAACACAATGTCAAAAACATAATCTTCTCATCATCAGCAACCATCTACGGTGACCCCGCAATCATTCCCATCACAGAGGAATGCCCCAAGGGCGTTTGCACCAACCCTTACGGTTGGACAAAGTGGATGCTTGAGCAGATTCTTACTGACATCCAGAAGGCTGATCCCGAGTGGAACGTAGTACTGCTTCGTTACTTTAATCCTATAGGAGCTCACGAGTCAGGAACCATCGGCGAGAATCCCAACGGAATCCCCAACAACCTTATGCCTTATGTTACACAGGTTGCGGTTGGCAAGCTTAAAGAACTGGGTATTTTCGGAAATGATTACGATACTCCCGACGGAACCGGCGTAAGAGACTTCATCCACGTAGTAGATTTGGCTAAGGGCCACGTTAAGGCTCTTGCAAAGATTAAGGACAAATCCGGTCTTAACATCTACAACCTGGGAACAGGAGTTGGCTACAGCGTACTTGATGTAGTCAAGAATTTTGAGGAGGCTACAGGCGTTAAAGTGCCTTATGTCATAAAGCCTCGCCGTGCAGGTGATATTGCCACATGTTATTCAGATGCTTCAAAAGCCAAGAGGGAACTCGGTTGGGTGGCTGAGAAAGGCATCAAAGAAATGTGCGCAGATTCATGGCGCTGGCAGAAGAACAACCCTAACGGCTTCGAAAACTAAAGCCTAGGTGCAATTTGGGGCCGATGTGCAATTTGGGGACAGACCCCTTTTTGCACGTTTCATGTGCAGAAAGGGGTCTGTCCCCAAATTGCACGTCGGCCCCAAATCGAACATCACACTATTTTATTTTATGGAAGGGAGTATAAAAATGTCCAAAGAGAAAACAAAGGGCGCACTTAGTGCGCCCAAAAACCGTGAAAAAAAGTCTAAGGGTAAGAAGAAAATCTCTACCCGAATCGCCATCATTATGGGTCTTGTTGCAGTTGTCTTTACTGCAATGATGGTGGCTGATTACTACACAATGTCTCGTATTTCTGAGCTTAATACCCAGGGCAGTAAGTACAGTGTTTTAAAAGAGAATATGCTTGATACCTCGGTTGCGTTCCAAAAGATTCAGCTTCAGGCGAACCTTTGCTTCTACGACAGCGCAAACGCTGCTTTCTATGCAGTTCAGCTTGCTTCTTATGTAGACAATGCCGCTGAAAGGCTTGATGAAGTTACAGCCATGAATGCTGAGGTTGATGACGCCGATATATCTACAGCCTTCAACGCCTGGAAGGTTGAGGCAGACTCATATATGGAAGCTGCAAGAGGCATTCTTAAGACTGCCGAGGAAAAAGGCGGCGGAACTGCTTTGCAGTCACGAATCGCAGTAAGCGCCGGTGCCTTAAGAAAACTTGACGCCACAGAAACCGAGCTTACAAACCTGATTACCGAGCGCTACAACGATTCACTTGCAAGAAGCGAGAAGAGAATCACAATCACCTGCTACATTTGCGAGGGCGCCATTGTATTTGCCATAGTTTTTGCAATTATTATTTACCTCTACTTAAGAGGAATTATTTCAAAGCCTCTTGCCAAGTCTGCCAAGGAGGTTAACGGAATCGTTAACGACCTCAAAGAAGGAAATGGCGATTTGACCAAGAGATTAAATGTTAAAAACAACGAAATCGGCGATATGGCTACCGGCGTGAACACCTTCATTGCCGAGCTTCAGAGCGTTATCTCCGATTTGAAAGATAAGATTGCAGTGCTTGATACCTCATCAAGCAAGGTTGACAGCGAAACCGGAAAGTGCGTGGATAAGGCAAACTCCGTATCAGCCATCACTGAGGAGCTTTCCGCCAGCATGGAAGAAATCGCAGCTACCCTCTCCGATATTGCCAAGGGCAGTGAGAAGGTTGCCGACGACGTTGAGAACATGAACGCCCAGGCCCAGAACGGTGCTGCTTTGGCTGAGGATATCAAGGACAGAGCTTCCAAGCTCAAAGAGGAGACTCTCGAGAACCAGAACTTCATGAAGGAAGAGCTGGAAAAAGTTAGAGAACGTCTCTCAGAAGCTCTTGAAGAGTCAAGAAACGTATCAAAGATCAATGGTCTTACAGAAGAGATTCTTACCATTGCAGGACAAACCAACTTACTCTCCCTTAACGCATCCATTGAGGCTGCAAGAGCCGGTGATGCAGGAAGAGGCTTTGGCGTAGTTGCCGACGAAATCAGAAATCTTGCTGATTCCAGCCAGAAGACAGCAGGAAACATTCAGGATATCAGTGAACTTGTTATCGGAGCAGTTGAGAAATTATCAGAGTGTGCCGAGAACATCATTAAGTTTATGGAAGAGAAAGTTCTTTCAGACTATGACAGTTTTGCGGAGGCTACAGGAAGATATTATGCTGACGCCGATTCCGTAAATGAAATCGTTGATAAGATTGCTGAGAGCGTAACCGCCATCAACGAGACCATCCAGGATATGAACAACGGTATCGGAGACATTTCACATGCCGCTTCACAGAGCGCCGCAGGTGTTACCGAAGTTGCCAACAATGTTGGTGTTCTGGTTGAGTCCATCGAGACTATCCGCACCAGTGCCGAGGAGAACAAGACCATTTCCGACGACCTTGGGGGCCAGGTATCAAAGTTTAAAGCAGTGTAGAAAGTAGTACGGCAAGGGCCGATGTGCAATTTGGGGACAGACCCCTTTTTGCACGTTTCATGTGCAGAAAGGGGTCTGCTTGGTTTGTCAACCAAGTGCAACACTTTTTGAATAAACTTCAGCCGGTGTTCTCCACCCCAAGCACCTTCTTGGTCTATTGTTAATTAAATCGACTATTCTTTGAAATTCCTCTTCGGTTATTTCTCTGAAGTCGAAACCTCTTTCAAAGAAGAATCGTAAGATACCATT
>JAFZSQ010000043.1 GCA_017619295.1 Lachnospiraceae bacterium | reverse complement strand
ATTGGGGTACCTACGAACCAGTAGAAGGAAAACCCAATTTTGACGCACTTATGAAGACTGCTCAGTATTTGAAGAGCAAAGGTGTTAAGGTAAAAGGACATCCTCTCTGCTGGCACACAGTTTGCGCTGACTGGCTTCTTAAATATGATAACGAGACTATCTTGAAGAAACAGCTTGAGAGAATCGACAGAGAAGTTTCCGGTTTTAAGGGCGTTATTGATATGTGGGACGTTATCAATGAAGTTGTTATCATGCCGGTTTTTGATAAATATGACAATGCAATTACAAGACTTTGTAAGGAAAAAGGGAGAGTAGGGCTCATTAAAACAGTGTTTGACGAAGCCCGTAAGATGAATCCTAATGCCACCTTACTACTTAATGATTTCAATACCTCCCCCAAATATGAAGAGTTGATTGAGGGATGCCTTGATGCAGGTGTTTCAATCAGTGCAATCGGTATTCAGTCTCATCAGCACCAGGGATACTGGGGCAAAGAAAAGGTACTTGATGTGCTTGAGAGATTCTCAAGATTCGGACTTCCCATTCACTTCACCGAGAACACATTCGTATCAGGTGATTTGATGCCGGCTCATATAGTTGACCTTAATGACTGGCAGGTGCCTGAATGGCCTACAACTCCTGAAGGGGAAGCAAGACAGGCTGAAAATGTTGAAGATATGTATCGCCTTCTATTTGAGAATCCTTTGGTTCAGGCCATTACTACTTGGGATTACAAGGATGGCGCTTGGCTTGGAGCTCCCAGTGGCTTCGTGAGAAAGGATAATTCCAGGAAGTCTTCCTTTGATGTCCTCAAGAAACTCACTCATGAAGAGTGGTGGACAGACACATCAGTCGTAACAAATGATGAAGGTATTGCAACCGTTGAAGCATTCAAGGGTGAATACAAGATTATTGTAGACGGAAAAGAGTATGACGCTCATATTTCTAATGATGATATGATTATAATTAATGTATAGAAGGACGTAACATGAAAGAAGAAACTATAAACCGTATAAGAAAGTTCATTGAGGATCGTGAATGGGGGCAATATCATAAACCGGCGAACCTTGCTAAATCTATCGTGATTGAGGCTTCAGAACTTTTGGAATGCTTCCAGTGGAGCGACACCGAATATGATGAGCAGCATGTGAAAGAAGAACTTGCAGATGTACTGGTTTATTGCAGGGATTTGCTCGACTGCCTTGGCTTGGATGAAGACGAAATAGTAAACATGAAAATGGACCAAAACGAGGCAAAATATCCCGTGGAGAAGGCTAAGGGAAGCAGTGCAAATATGATCAATTGTAGGGGATTAATGGAGTATAAATGTATTATCACGCATCACAGGTTCCTAATATAAAGCAGCTTGAACCGAGAATATCAAATCATAATATTCCGCTCATTTATTTTTCAAAGAAACGCGAAAATACATTGGTATATTTGAGCAACGCGGTTGAAAAATATTGTAAAGAAACAGGATTTGAGTACAACGGTGTCTGGAAGAAATGGGGAGCATATGGTTTTAATCCTGATGGACGACAGAGACTTGAGGAATATTATCCTGACGCTTTAATCAAGACATATAAAGGCGTTTCGGGATATATATATTCGGCTTCAGAGATAACTGATTCGGGACTTGAAATACAAATCCCAGATGCTGCTACCAGTAGTCAATCGGTACCTGTATCAGATGTGGAGTTTGTTCCTGACGCTTATGAAGCAATCTTACAAGCCGAGAGGGAAGGCCTGATAACAATCATAAGGTACGACGAGAGACCGCAGAAAATGATTGAATGGCTAGCGAAAATCACAAAAGAAGAGTATGAGAACTCTGAAGATCATCCTGAATACAGATATTTTCTTAAAGAACATTTTCCAGAATTAATAAAACCCGGCATATAGCCGGGTTTTTTATTCTTTGGGAATTAATAGTATTTCAACATCGTGCCGCAACTTGGCATATTCTTCAGCTTTATCTGTACCAAGAATAAAAAGGTAGGTCGACAACGCATCGCCCTCAACAGAAGTCTCAGTTATTATTGATGCGGAAGCTAAGTCCGTATCCACAGGATAACCGGTCTTAGTGTCAAGGATGTGGTGGTAAGTGATACCATCAACTACGAAGTTCCTTTCATATGAGCCGGAAGAGACAACTGACTTATCTGTTATATCAAGCGAGGTATAGGGCGTTCCAGTGGGCTTTTTAGGGTCCTGAATTCCGATTTTAAAGGGGGAACCGTCAGGCTTTGAACCCACAGCCAAGACATTGCCACCAAGGTTTATAACGGCGCTCTTAACACCTTTATTAATCAAGTATTCTTTAATTCTATCTGCGATATATCCCTTAGCGATAAATCCTAAATCCAATCTGGCCTCAGGGTCAGAAAGTGTTATCGTTTCAGCGGAATCGTCAAATACAACGTTCTTATAATTAACGTGTTTAACAGCCTCAGCAAGGGCCTTGGCATCAGGCAAAGCGGGCGAATCGGAATGAAAGTCCCAAAGCTCCGAAACGGAGCCGATAGTAGGGTCAACGAGACCCTCTGACATTTCGGCATATGAAACAGCCAGTTTCGCAAGTTCATAAGTATCAGATGATACTAAAACAGGTGAACCTTCGGCATGATTAATCTTATAGACATCAGATTCTTCAATCGTTCTGCTGAACTTTGATTCATAATCTTTCAGAAGTGAGAAGCAACCATCGAGTGTGGCTTCAGTGTCAGCGCCATCATCATATATTGTTATGGTGATAACCGTATCAAGTCCAAAGGCAGTCTTTGAAACGGACTTCGAATCAGACGGTCCTTTTTTTACGAGAAATATGGTTATTATAAGCAGAATTAACAGCAATGCTGCAGAAAGTATCTTTTTCATATCCATGAATATACAAAAATGCTTTTGTTTAGTCAAGCAGGCCCCAGGTGTGATATAATATCGTCATGAAGCTTAACGACAACTACGACGACAATTTTGAATACGGCAATGAAAGAATGAGCGGCACGGCAATATTTATTCTCGTGTCTTTATTTATTTTGCTTATTCTCGCTGTAGTCCTTGTGATTTCGGGCAATGCCGATAAGAAGAAAAAGTCGTCATCTGTTTCAACCAAGCCTGCCCAGGTAGAGGCTGAGGAGGAGACAGACATCTACGGAATGCCCAGTACCGAGTCCATCCTCGGAGGTGAGAAAGAAAAGCTTCATCCTGACGATTTGGATATTTTCTCCGATTACAATAAGAAGAAAAATAAGGACGATAAGGAAACTACCGACACCACCAACGAAAAGGAGAAGGAAGCTTCCGAAAAGAACTCCAAAGACAAGGATAAAGATAAGGACAAATCCTCTGATGAAAAGAAGTCCGAGGAGGAGAATAAAGATACCAAAGATGCTTCCGACGACGGAAAGCATACCTTGGTTAAATATCGTGACGGCACGGAAGAGTGGGTTGCAATCAGCAATTATCTCACCAGGAACAACTACGACTTAACCAAGTTTGTAATACAGAACGGCATTCTTAAATACGAGGATGACGGAAAGAACAAGTCCTTCTGGGGCACGGATATTTCCAGGTACCAGGGAACAGTTGATTTCTATGCACTTAAAGATGCAGGCATCGATTTTGTAATGCTTAAAGTCGGAGGCAGAGGTTACAGCTCAGGTACCATCACCATAGACGAATTCTTTGCAGATAACATTAAGAAAGCTACCGATGCAGGACTTGGAATCGGTTTATATTTCTACTCACAGGCAGTTACTGTTGAGGAAGCGACTGAAGAAGCCAACGTTGTTCTTAATGCAATAGGAGAATACAAGATTACTTATCCTATTGCTTACGACATGGAATTCGTTGAGAACGACGCATCAAGAATTGAAGCCCTTTCCAAGGCTGACAAAACAAACATAGCCAAGACCTTTATGGATGCCATAAGCGCAAAGGGTTTCAGACCAAGTCTTTACGGCAATAAGGAATGGCTGATTAAGGAAATTGATTTGACGAAACTTGCAGGATATGAAGTGTGGTTATCCCAGCCCGGAGACCTTCCCGATTATCCCTATAAGTTTTCCATGTGGCAGTATTCCACATCGGGTACAGTTAACGGTATTACAGGACCGGCAAACCTTAATATTTGCTTCGTTGATTATTCCAATAAATAGCAGCTTAGTTTTCAATCTTTAGACGGTGAACGACATGGCCAAAGGAAAATCCCTACCGGGTGTTTATCCCGCTAAGAAAAAAGACGGAACCGAGTACTACAGAGCCTCAATGACTTATAAGCGTAAGCATATAAGTCTTGGCAGTTATGACTCTATGTTTGCTGCGCATTTGGCTTATAAGGATGCCGACGCATTACTTAAAGATCCAAGCATAAAGATTGACGCTTATAACAAAATCAATCCTTCCATACAGTTTGATAAATTCGTTTCCATCATTAATCTCAGGGACAACGATATTTATATTGCGAACCCGATTTATCTTCAGGAGAAGTTTTTCTATTATTATCTTTCTCCTGACTTTGTGTTCAAGTTTGATATGGATGACCTTTTCTATTATTCGTCCCATAAGATTATGAGGAGAAACGGTCACTTTTTCGTGGCTGAGTATGGAATGCAGTATAACATCATGAACCGCTATGGCATCATGAGTAATGCTGTTTTGGGAAAAGACTACGAGTTCTACAATGATGACCCTACGGATTTCAGATATGAGAACATTCACATCATAAATTCTTATCACGGGGTTAAACAGAAGAAGAAAAAGAACATTAACGTGTATCAGGCACACATACATATTAACGGCAATTATCTTGTTGGGACGTACAGAACGGCGGAAGAGGCGGCTGTGGCATATAACAAGGCCATTGATATACTAAAAAGGAATGGATTTCACAAGAATTTTTCACCGAATTATGTTGAAAGTTTGTCGCCGAGGCAGTATGCTGATATGTATTCGAGACTTATCATATCTGAGAAGATAGTTAATTATAATGTACCCCCGAAAGGAGATCAGTAACAAATGGAGTTGAAGTATTTTAGCACAAGAGGAGACAAGGAAGCGGTTACACCTTCCATGGCCATTTTAAGAGGTTTGGCACCGGACGGTGGATTATATGTTCCCGATAAGATTCCTACTCTTGATTGTTCTTTGGAAGAACTTGCTAAGATGGAATATAAAGAGGTTGCTTACAATGTAATGAAGCAGTTCCTTACAGACTTTACTGAGGATGAGCTTAAGAACTGCATTGAAAAAGCGTATGATTCTAAATTTGACACAGAGGCCATCGCTCCTCTTGTTGAAGTAGGAAATACATATTATCTTGAGCTTTTCCACGGAGCAACAATTGCTTTTAAGGACATGGCTTTATCTATTCTTCCTCATCTTATGACCACTTCTGCAAAGAAGAATAAGATGGATAAGAAGATTGTTATCCTTACAGCAACTTCAGGTGATACAGGTAAGGCAGCACTTGCGGGTTTTGCCGATGTTCCCGGAACTGAGATTATTGTATTTTACCCCAAGGATGGCGTCAGCCCTATCCAGGAGAAGCAGATGGTTACTCAGACCGGTGACAACACACATGTAGTTGCCATCAGAGGTAACTTTGACGATGCTCAAAGCGGAGTAAAAGCTATCTTCTCCGATGAGGGTATGAAGAAGAGAATGAGCGATGCAGGAATGCAGTTCTCATCTGCAAACTCCATTAATATCGGTCGTCTTGTTCCTCAGATTGTTTACTATGTATATGCTTACGCAACCCTTCTTAAGGAAGAGAAGATTAAATCAGGTGAGGAGATTAATGTAGTAGTTCCTACCGGAAACTTCGGTAATATTCTTGCAGCTTTCTATGCTAAGAACATGGGACTTCCCATTAAGAAACTGGTTTGTGCTTCAAACGACAACAAAGTGCTTTTCGATTTCTTTGGAACAGGAGATTATGACAGAAACAGAGATTTCATTCTTACAACATCTCCTTCCATGGATATTCTTATTTCCAGCAACCTTGAGAGATTGATTTACAAGATTGCAGGAAATGATGCTTCTAAGTGCGCAGAGCTTATGAACAGTCTTAAGGATTCCGGTAAGTATTCCATTACATCCGAGATGAAAGAGGGATTAAAGGACTTCTACGGGAACTGGGCAAACACTAAAGAATGCGCCGGCACTATTAAGAAGATATACGACGATTGCGGATATGTAATCGATACTCATACAGCTGTGGCGGCTTGTGTATATGAGAAATTTGCGAAGGATACAGGTGACTTGGCAACACCTGCGGTAATTGCATCTACAGCAAGTCCTTTCAAGTTTACAAGAAGCGTAATGGAAGCCCTTAAAGGTGACTGTGATAAGGCCGGAGATTTTGAACTTGTGGATGAGCTTTCCAAAGTCGCAAACGTAAAGGTCCCCAAGGCCATCGAAGATATAAGAAACGCCAAGGTCCTTCACGATACAGTTTGTGACAAGGATAAGATGTGCGATACGGTTTGCAATATTTTGGGGTTATAAAAAAACAATAATTAATGGGGGTATTACATTGAAGAAAACTATTGAAGGTATTTTCAAAATAGCATTATCAGGTTCTGAGGATTGGAAGAAATTTGATATTCCCGGCTCTGCAATGCAGTCTTTCGTTTTATCCGGCGATATTAAGAATCCTTACATCGGAACCAATGAGTATGAAGTAAGAGACTTCCTTGACAATGATTTTGTTGTCAGGGGAGTTTTTGTTGTTGATGAAGAGGTTCTTAAGAAGAAAAAGAAAGAACTGGTTCTTAAGAGCATTGATACGGTTTGTGACGTTTATTTAAACGGAAATAAGATAAGACACTGTGAGAATGCTCATATCAAGTACAGAATAGATGTGTCTGATATTCTAAAAGAACAGAACGAACTGGAATTCAGATTCTTCTCTGCTACGAGATTGATTAATGCCGTAAAGCCCGGCCCTGACAGAGAAATTACCATGATCAATACCGGTACCATGGCCAATTCTCAGTACATCAGGAAATCCCATTCAAGTTTTGGTTGGGATTGGGGCCCTCAGCTTCCCGATTGCGGTATTTATGAGCCCATGGAGCTAATTGCTTACGATGAAGTGAGACTTGATGATGTATGGGTAAGACAGGACCATAATCTAGGAGAAGGCGTGGTTGGCCTTAAGGTTTTCTCACAGGGTATAGGAATCGTTGAAGCAGACATTAAAACCGAAGTGTTTGATCCTTCGGGTGATAAGATTTATGAAGGTGAATTCTTCAGAGAGATTGAAATATATAATCCTGAGTTCTGGTGGCCCGCAGGTTATGGCGAACAGCCCTTATATACTGTTAAAGTCACTGCCACAAGTCGTGATACAGGGGAAAGCGATGAATTAAGTACCCGTATCGGACTTAGAACTATCACGGTATCCAGAGAGAAGGATCAGTGGGGAAGAGAATTCGCTTTTACCGTTAATGGTCATAAGATATTTGCAATGGGTGCAGATTATATTCCTGACAACTGTTTCTACGGCATGATTGATGACGAGACACTTGAAAGAGATATTAAAGCTGCCAAATTTGCCAACTTTAATTGCTTAAGAGTATGGGGCGGCGGATTCTATCCCAGAGATAAATTCTATGACCTTTGTGATGAGGCAGGAATTATACTCTGGCAGGATTTCATGTTTGCTTGCAATGTTTATGATCTTGAGGCCAAGCTCGAGAATGGTGAAGCCTTCAGAGATTTAGTTAAAGCAGAGATTAGATATGTAACAAAACGTATCAGAAACCATGCATGTTTAGGACTCCTTTGCGGTAACAACGAGATGGAACTTGCATGGATTGAGTGGGAGATTACCAAGCACCATTCCGATACTTTAAGAAAAGACTATACAGAACAGTTTGAGGAACTTATCCCTGAACTTTGCAAGAGATATGCTCCCGATACATTCTATGTACCTTCTTCACCTTCAAAGGGCGGCGGATTTGATGATCCTGACAATGAGAATGACGGTGACAGCCATTACTGGAAGGTATGGCATGGAATGAAACCTTTCAGAGATTACGAGAATCATTATTTCAGATTCCTGTCTGAATTTGGCTTCCAGTCCTTCCCTTCAATGAAGACTATCGCAGAGTTTGTTGAGAAGGAAGATGACTTTAGAATTGATTCTGAGATTATGGAGTCGCATCAGAAGAATCCTTCTGCAAATGAGAAGATTCTTGCTTATCTCAAAGAGTGCTTTAATGAGCCCGGAAACTTTGAAGAGCTGGTTCTTGACAGTCAGATTATGCAGGGTATTGCCATGAAGACCGCTGTTGATCATATGAGGAGAAACAGAGGACGTTGCATGGGTAGCCTTTACTGGCAGTTTAACGATAACTGGCCTGTTGCTTCATGGTCCAGCATAGATTACTACGGAAGATATAAGGCTCTTCACTACATGGCAAGGAAATTCTATGCGCCGGTAGCGCCCAGTATTGTAATTAAGGATAAAAAAGTAGAGTTCTGGATTTCCAACGAAAGCAGACAAAGAATTTGCACACTTTGCAATTTCCATCTGAAAACAATGGATTTCAAGAATGAGTTCGAAAACAGAGTTGATATTTTTGTTCCCAGATTTTCAGCAGTTAAGGTGTTTGAGTACGATTTCACCGAGGTCTTTGAGAACAAGCCTCATCTTAAGTTAAATGACGTATTTGTTGAGATGAGCTTCGGCGATTACAGTGAGTGGGCAACTTTTGTTCCTATCAAAGATTTAAATATAGAATCACCCATTATGAAAGTTAACTTTGAAAGCGGACAGAAGACCACCTGGATTTCATCACCCACATTTGTGCCTTACGTATTCCTTGAAAGCAGGGATGATGATATCAAATTCCGTGACAACTTCTTTGCAATCACATCTGCAGAACCGGTTGTAATCGGTAAAATTGAAGAATAAAAAACAGAGCTCGGCATCTGCCGAGCTCTTTAATTTATCTTTTGTTCATATCCACGTAATCTTTATGCTCACACACAGGTTTATATGCAGGTCTTATAATCTTACCATTGTTGGCAAGTTCTTCAAGACGATGAGCACTCCAACCGGCAATTCTTGCTATTGCGAAGATGGGAGTGTAGAGCTGAAGGGGAAGACCGAGCATTCTGTATACGAATCCTGAGTAGAAGTCCACGTTTACGCTGACGCCCTTATACATCTGGCGTGATTTACTAATTACATCGGGAGCCAGATTCTCAACTCTGTTATATAGCTCAAACTCTTTGTGAAGTCCCTTTTCCTCGGAAAGCTTTTCAACGAAGGACTTGAAGATTACGGCTCTGGGGTCAGACTTAGAATAGATTGCATGTCCAACGCCGTATATTAAACCTGCATTGTCAAAGGCTTCTTTGTTTAAAAGCTTTTCAAGATATACTGCAACCTCGTCATCGTTTTCCCAGTTCTTTACATGTCTCTTTAAATCATCAAACATTTGAACTACTTTGATGTTTGCTCCACCATGTCTGGGGCCCTTTAATGAACCTAACGCTGCGGCGATGGTTGAGTATGTATCCGTCATACTTGAAGTAACAACATGAGTAGTAAAGGATGAGTTATTACCTCCGCCGTGCTCCATATGAAGAACCAATGCAATATCAAGTATCTTTGCCTCGAGATCGGTAAACTTCTTGTTTGATCTTAAAAGGTAAAGTATATGTTCGGCAGTAGAAAGGTCCTGTCTGGGATGGTGGATATATAAGCTTTTACCATTGTAATAATGGTGATATGCCTGATATCCGTAAATCGCCAGCTGAGGGAAAAGGCTTATAAGCTGCAGGCACTGTCTCAACACGTTGGGAAGAGAAGTGTCATCTTCATAATCGTCATATGAGTAAAGCGTAAGCACGCTTCTTGCCAGTGTATTCATCATGTCTCTGCTGGGAGCTTTCATGATGATATCCCTTACAAAGTTGGTGGGAAGAGAACGGTATCCGAAAAGGATACGCTTAAACTCTTCAAGTTCGCTTGCACTCGGCAACTTTCCGTAGAGGAGAAGATAGGTCATCTCTTCGTAGCCAAAGCGGTTATCTGAAGTAAAGCCCTTAACAAGATCCTCAACGTTATAGCCACGATAATAGAGCTGTCCTGCAACGGGCACTTCTTTGCCGTTAATAATCTCCTTGGCATGAACGTCGGAGATATTGGTAAGTCCGGCCAATACGCCCTTACCGTTAAGGTCACGAAGACCCCTTTTAACATCAAGCTTAGTGTATAATTCCGTATCTATAATATCCGCACTTTGACACATTTCTGCCATGCGAGCAATTTCGGGTGTTACAACCGAATAGGGGTTTCCCAGTGTAAAATCCATAAGTTCCCTCCTGTTCATAAAGTGTATTAATATACTATCAAAAAATGTCGTATTTAGGCAAGGTTATGGGCTAAATATTTATAAAACTTTAACATTTTTGAATAAATATTACAGAAATTATTAAGAACTGTGATTTAAACAATCAAATCCATCGTAATATTCACCAATACAGTCTTAAGATATGCCATATTGCATATAGCATGTTTAATGTTAATATTATTATTGGAGGTTTAGGGATGTATAGCGTTTATCTTGTAGACGACGACACCTTAATACTGGAGGAACTTATCAACATGGTTCCCTGGCTTGACAACGGTTTTGAAGTTGTGGGAAGCCAGACCAATCCGGAGACTGCGCTGGAAGAAATCCAGTTCATTAAGCCGGATGTGGTTTTCTGCGACCTTAAGATGCCTGAAATGGATGGTAATGAGCTGATTAAAGCCCTTAGGGAAGCAAATGTCGACACTGAATTTGTTATGATTTCAGCCTATGACAGCTTTGAAAATGTCAGAGCGTTTTTCCAGCAGTCAGGTTTTGATTATATTCTTAAGCCTGTTAACAACGAAGACATTCAGATGGTTTTGGAAGGACTTATCGGAAGACTTTCCAAGAAGAAACCCGAAAAGAATGATGAACCTTTGACAGAAAATCCCGGATTTAACAATCTGGTGAAGTATGTTAATGAACATTATGCAGAGAAGATTACCCTTGATATTCTTTCCAAAAAATTTGGCTTTTCAAGGAACTATATCTGCGGTCTTTTTTCAAAGCATTTTAATACATCTCTTACATGCTATCTGACAGATATCAGGATGAAGAGGGCGAAAGAACTTCTTGAGGACAAGCAGGTTCTCATTAAAGAAGTGGCAATCAATTGCGGATATCCTGAGTATTATCATTTCTTCAGAGTATTTAAGTCATACTATGGTGTTTCGCCTAAAGAAATGCAAGAAATGTAGTATTTATGGTATAATTAAGCTGTCATGAAGAGAGTGTATTGGTCGGTACTTATATTATTATTTTCATGTTTATTCACGGTAGGCTGTGGCAAAACCACACAGCCTACCGTTTTGCGTGTTGCGATACCTTATTCAGACAATGTTTTGGACCCTTCAACCAACTATTACATTAACTGGCTGGAGGAACAGACCGGTTTCGATATCGAGCCTGTAACCGTCAGACAGTCAAGCGGTAAAGAGTATCTGGACGCTTTGTTTTCTTCCGATTCAGATATAGATATTGTAATGTTTGGAGAGCAATTTGAACTTACTGATGTTGAATTGACCGATTATGTAGATTCCGGATATATTTATAAGAATTCACACGGAGAATACTATTACCCCAATTACGGAAGGAAAGCCGTTGGAGACTGCGGACAGGTATTATGGATTAACTCCGAGTGGCTGACAACCCTTGGATTGCCTACTCCTTCAACCACGTCAGAGCTAAAGGAAGTTCTTAAGGCCTTCAAAGAAAAGGACCCTAACGGAAATGGAAAGAAGGATGAAATTCCTCTTATCGGATGCAGGGATTTCTATTCCAGTAATCCTTGCGAACTTATCTTAAACAGTTTTGTTTATAACGATCCATATCATAATAGAAAATGCAGGAATGCTGAAGGACAGGAGGTATACGCCACAGATTTAACTTCCTTTAAGGACGGCATTCTGTACATCAGAGATCTCTATTCAGAGGGGCTTCTTGATCCAAGGACTTTTGAATATAATCACAAAGCCTTTTGCGAGATAGTTAACAGTAGCGCGGACGTGGTGGGAGCTTTTACAACGGACTCCATTTCCGACGTTTTGTATCAGGGTAATCCGGAGATAATGGCCAAGTTTATTCATGTGGCACCACTAACCGGTCCAAAGGGAGTCAGATACGCATTAAAGGTAGAGAGAAAGCCGGATATTGGGGCAATTATCAGTGAAAGATCAAGCCACAAAACAGAGGCCGAAACACTGCTGGATTTGATGCTTACCAAAGATGCTTCACTGATTGCCAGATACGGCGAAGAGGGAGTTGACTGGGAGTATTCGGATGGTGTCGATGTGAGCATTTATCGTACGGCATCAACCATTGTTACGAAGAACTATATTTGGAACACATCCCAGAACAAACATCTTAACGGAATAGGCGCAATGAACGTTCCCGATAAATACTTGCGAGGTGTTACCTGGAACGGAGTTGACTCGGATGCCGAGTATATTGATGCAAGAGCTCAAATGAGTTGTGCACCATATTTGACAGACTCATCAAGCGAAGCTGAATATGACAGAAATCTGGCTCAATACGTAGACAGTGTTATCAGAGATTTTATAGTGGGTGACAGAGAGGCGGAGAACCCTTCCGAATGGATTAAGTTAAATAAAGATATTTCAATAAGGAGTAATAATTAATGTATAAGAAAAGCAGAATCAAGTACATTTTAGGAGCAATACTTGCATCGGCAATATTTCTTACAGGATGTGGAGCAAGGCAAACTATCGAAGTCAGCACCGTCGGAGAAGAGTGGATGGAGGAAGTCGGCTTAAATGAAGAGAAATCTGTCGATGAATTGTATGAAGCTGCTCTTAAAGAGGACGTGCTTATTATTTACACGGTTTCGACCAGAGTAACAAAGACCAAAGAAGCCTTTGAAGCTGCATATCCCGGACTTTGTGTTGAAGTAAGAGACCTTAGAAGCCCTGACCTTATTGATGCGGTTATAGCCAATTTCGAGTCCGGAAAGGGTGAGTGTGATATTGTTATATGCAATGACTGCTCCGGTGATTTTAAAGATAAATTAATCGATACTGCCATGGTAGTTCCTTATCTGCCTCAGGACATCAAGGAAAAAATGAAGCCCGGGCACGTAGGCCAGTACATTTCATTTCTTGATGAAGCGGAAATGATTTATTACAACTCTGATAGTTTTGATAAAGTACCGATTAAGAATATTTGGGAACTTACGGATGAAAAATACAAGGGCAGAATTTATATGCCAAGCCCCTTAAGATCCTTCTCAACTTATGCGTTTGTTGGGTCATCTACCCTTCATGACGACGATTTTATCAGCTCATATGAAGAGTATTTTGGAAAAAGCTACGACCTCGACAAAACACATACCCCTTCAGAAAACTTCTGGCTTACCGTTTCACCTAATATGGTTTTCACCAATAGTTCCGATGAGGTAATGGAAGCGTTAAATGATGGAAGCGCTGACTTTGGAATTATGGTTTCCAGCAAAATGAGATACAGAGAAGTGGGTTATTCCTTTGAGCCTATCTATGAACTGAATCCCTTTACCGGATGCCGCACAACCAACGCGGTAATGGTGGCAACAGGAGCAAAGAACCCTAATTGCGCTAGGCTTTTTATCAGATTCCTGCTTGGTGAGGCAGATGGAAAAGGTGAAGGATACAAGCCTTTCTGCACTCAGGGAACCTGGTCGGCAAGAGTCGACGTTCCCGATGGAAACGATGTACCCCAAAACGCTATTGATTTGATTGATGCGGATCAGGATTATCTGATTAAGAATAAAGAGAAAATCCGAGAATTCTGGGCAGAATGCCTTAAGAGTCATTAACAAAGAATATGAAGAAAAAGAACATCCTAATTAACTTCATGCTTACTATGTTTGCACTAAGCAGCTTCTTGGTGCTTCTTTGGGTGTTCTTTTATTTCACCACCAGGCGTTCCATGATTAACAACATGGTATCCCAGGCAGAGACCACATCTGATGCCATCATAAGAGGCGTGGAAAATGAATTGCTGACCCTAAATGATACCGCTTATGCTTTAAGCCATTTCGACGGAATTATTTCCATGGCATCCACCAGAGCCACCTCAACTTTCTACGATGAGGGTATGGAAGTGGCTGAAAGGGCGGACAGCATTATAGGTAACTATTGTCCCGCAAACAATGTGGTGGTTTTTAACAATGACGGTTTATTTTACAGAATCAAGGGCGAAATTTCCAACACAGCACTTAAGCGAGCCTACTATTTGCTGGAAAAGGAGCACAGCAGGATTTTTACAGTATCATCAAATAATACAACTTATATAGGGTGTATGAATGAGATTATGGGCGGTGAAATATCACTTGGCTATGTTGTGCTTCTGATGGAGAGATCAAGGTTTGAGAACCTTTTGAATTCCTATGCTGATTTGGATTACCTCGGGACAGTTATTACGGCCGATGGCCGAATCATATGCTCCAATAAAGATGTGTCGCAAGACCAACTGGATGATATTCTGAGAGAAAGCGTTTTTTACAAGGAAAAAGAAATCGGTCTCTCCGGATTCAATCTCGTTGTTTACTGTGAGAACGCTGTTTCGGATAAACTCAGCAATTATTTTAAGATTACCCTTCCCATAGCTATTGTGGTGCTTCTTCTGGTTATGGCGATTTTTGTCAAATACTGGAGACGGCATATAATCGGGCCTATTTACAAGATTATCGTTAATACCAACGAAAATAAAGACAGACCTTTGCCCCTTACAGGCGAGGAGTATTTTGATGATCTGGTAATTCACGTCAACGATACTCTTAAGAGGATTGAGGACAGAGATAAGGCGCTTTTTGCTGCAGATTTAAAGATTAAGGAGTCTGAACTGCAGACTGAGAGAACCCTTATTTCTCTATTGAAAAAACAGATAGGTGCTCATTTTACCGTTAACACTTTAAATGCGGTAAGAGCTTTGATAAATAAGGGTGAGAAAGAGGAGGCCGTCAGAATCTGTAACGAGCTTTCGAGCCTTATCCGTTATGCAAACGCAGGTGAAGAGTATATCTCTTTGTTTGATGAGTTCCACGCACTAAACCAGTACGCATCAATCATGCAGACCAGATACCCCGAGAGGTTTGAGTTTGAGACGGTTGATGACGATGCTTTCCTTGATATCATGATTCCCAGAATGCTTCTTCAGCCCATTGTCGAGAACTCCATTATTCATGGATTTACGGACAGGGCAGGAAAGGTTACCGTTTCGGCTACTATAGATGAAAAAGATGTTTTCATTACAGTGGAAGATAACGGAAGCGGAATGAAGGAAGCGGAGTTAAAGGAACTCAGGCAAAAACTTAAGGATTGCCACGCTGGATCAAACGTAGGAATTTCCCGTATAGCTCTTATAAACATTGAAAGACGAATTAGGATGGTTTGTGGAGAGCGGTATGGGCTCTATGTAGAATCGGAAGAGAATAAAGGTTGTACTGTGATGGTGAGATTACCATTGCAGAAGAAATAAAAAAACATATTGACAGGTATCTATGTATGGTATAGAATTCATACATAGACAAGCATCTATGTGAGGGATTATATGACAAGAGAAGAAGTTGCAAATATATGTAAGGCTATGTCTGATGTCAACAGACTTAGAATTATAGAGATGCTTACACCCGGAGAAAAGTGTGGATGTGAACTTCTGGAGGAATTACATGTAACTCAGCCTACATTATCGCATCACATGAAGGTTTTAAGTGATTGCGGCCTGGTAAGTTCAAGAAAAGATGGAAAATGGCAACATTATTCCATTAGCTGTGAACGCTTTGCGGAGTATAAAGAATACTTAGACTCAATCAGCTGTAATAAAGAACAGAATAAAAAAGTATCTTGTTGCTGTAACAAGTAATCATTTGCCGATTGAAATATATCGGCATAAATTTAATCCAACACATAGATGACTATCGATATGAAAGAGGAATAAACGATGGTCTGGGAATTTATACAGAATCAGATTTTTGGAATGAAATGGTTGAAAGATTTGATAGGAAATCTCCTGTCAGAAGTGGGTTTAAATAGTACTGATAAAGTAGGCGGTGCTGTTCAGTTTTTTATTTATGATGTCATAAAGATTGTAATTTTATTATGTGGTCTGGTATTTATTATCAATTACATACAGAGTTTCTTTCCACCGGAAAAAACCAAGAAAATACTGGGTAGATTTCGTGGCATAGGTGCAAATATGGTGGCAGCCTTACTTGGAACAGTAACACCTTTTTGCTCCTGTTCATCAATACCTCTGTTTATTGGATTTACCAGTTCAGGACTTCCGCTGGGCGTAACATTCAGTTTTCTAATTTCATCGCCCATGGTTGACTTAGGTTCACTTGTTTTGCTAATGAGCATATTTGGCGTAAAAGTTGCTGTTTTATATGTGGTACTTGGCCTTGTGATAGCTGTGGCAGGCGGAACACTTATTGAGAAAATGCACCTTGATGATCAGATTGAAGAATTCATAAGGAATGTTAAGCCAATAGATTTGCCCTTGGAAAAGCTTACAGTCAAAGAAAGAATAAAGTATTCCTGGAGTCAGGTTACAAACACATTAAAGAAGGTGTTCCCATATATCTTGGCAGGTGTAGGTATAGGCGCTGTTATTCATAATTGGATTCCGGAGGATATCATTATAAGATTTCTTGGAGCAGGAAACCCCTTCGGAGTTATACTGGCAACTATAGTCGGTGCGCCTATGTATTCTGATATCTTCGCGTGTATTTCCATTGCCGAGGCATTGCTTGCAAAGGGAGCAAGACTCGGAGTTGTTTTATCATTTATGATGGGTGTTACAACGCTTAGTCTGCCTTCAATGATTATGTTAAAAAAAGCTATAAAGAATAAGCTTCTGGGTGTGTTCATTGCGATATGCATAGTTGGAATCATTATTGTTGGATATTTCTTTAATGCCATTCAATTTATGCTTATATAAAAGAAAAGGAGAGTACATAAATGGGATTACATGGATTTGATTGGTGTTACAGTATCAAAGTTCTTGGGACAGGATGTAAGTGCTGTCATGAACTGTATGAGAATGTAAAGAAAGCAGTTGAGGAACTTGACCTTTCTGTGGAAGTTGAGTATATCACAGATATGGAGAAGGTAATGGCTTATGGTGTAATGAGTATGCCGGCTATAGTAGTTAATGAAAAAGTAGTTTCTATGGGAAAAGTTTTAAAATCCGAAGAAGTGATTAAACTGCTTGAAAAGTTAGGATAAATGAGGAGAGAGAAATATGGAAAACTTTGCAGTAAATGAATGTAGTGACACAGAAGTGGTAAAAGAGTTATTTAAAGAATACTCGCAGATTAAGGGCGCAGAAAGCTGCTTTGTTTCTTTTGATAAAGAACTGGCCGATCTGGAAGCCTTTTACGGCGGAGGAGCACTTCTTGTCGGCTATGAAGATAATAATCCAGTTGCATGTATAGCGATAAAAAAGCTGAATGATAATACCTGTGAAGCAAAGCGATTATTTATTAAACCTGAGTATAGAGGAAAAGGATATGCCAGAATAATGTTAAACACAATGCTAGATAAGGCAAAAGAACTTGGGTTTTCAGAAGTTACATTTACAACGAAGCCTTCCGTAATGCAGGTAGGATATGGGCTTTATAAGAGAATGGGATTTGAAGAATTAGGTGAAGAAAACGGAACCGTCAGTATGAGGATGATGATAGCATAAAAAATAAGGCCTTCTGTGATAAGCATTTTTATCACAGAAGGCCTTTGTAATACTATTTGTCTTTTATTCAAGTTTAAACTTGCCGACTTCAGTCTTAAGCTGGTTTGAAATATCATTGCTTTCAGCTGCGTCCACGTCAATTTTGGACATGTTATCGGACATTTCAACTGACTTTTCTGCGGCGGTAGAAACACCTTTAACCACATCCTCAACAGCGGTGTTAACCGATTCGGTGGATTCACGAATCTGGTCTATACTGCTTTGAATCTGAGCTGATGCATCGGCAAAGCGCTCCATCATCTCTGATATACGTTCAGCAGACTGCTGGTATTCTTCACTGGTCTTTGCTAGATTCTCAAAACCAGCCAGAGTAGTGTCATTTACAAACTTAAGAAGGGTCTGTGCTTCATCCGACAAACCGTTAACAGCAGAAATAACTTCGGCTGATACAGTCTGGATTTCTGTTGCAGCGGACTGAGAGTTGTTTGCAAGTTCTCCGATTTCTGTAGCGACAACTGCGAAACCTCTTCCGGCATCACCGGCTCTGGCAGCCTCGATTGAAGCGTTAAGAGCAAGAAGATTAGTCTGGTTTGCAATGGCAATAATGTTACCGGTAAGGTCTTCGATACGTTTAACTGCTTTTGAACGCTCAATCTGATCTGTAACTGCAGCAGCCATCTTGGCAACCTTTTCTTCGGTGGTGCTTCGCTCTTTAGAGGCGGTTGCACCGATTCCGGAAGCAGAGCTTTTAACTTCATGGGCAAAATCTCGTCCACCGTCAATCTCATTGACAATCTCGCCAAAGGATGAGGTTATGTCTGACATAAGGGAGTTGATTTCGTTAATGGATGAAGCTGTATCTGCCATGGTTCCGTTCATATCGGAAATAATGTCTGAAATTGACTGAGCCTCGCTCAGGGCTCCACGGACATTGTCAGCTATGTGGGTTGAAGCACTGTTAAGTTTATTGGATTCGCTGTGAATGGAGAGAAGCATGCTTCTGATAAATTCTATCAGCTTATTTATATTGCCGCCGATTACTTCGAATTCGTCTCCGGAAGTAATATCAATCTGTCTTGTAAGGTCTCCGTCGCCGTTTGTAAGTTCAACAATTTTGTCGTTAAGAAGAACAAAACTCTTGCCCAATGCTTTGCTGAGGATAATAAGCAAAAGGGCGCCTACAATCAAGACAATCACGCAGATAAGAACAATCTGTTTAAGAAGAGCGGATGTCTGAGCTGAAATCCATTCCATACTAACATCGACACCAACAGCACCAACAATGGATCCGTTTGAATAAATGGGAGCATATGAGGATATATGTGTGCCCCAGTCATCGGTATAGGGCTCGCTGCTTGAAACCACTGCGCCCTTTAATGCGGGAGCTGCTTCGTCATCATCAAACTCGTCACCGATTGCAGAATAATCTTCAATTTGTGCGTCTATGGCATATTCTATGCCGCCGTTTCCATCGGGTCTGATTGTATAAACATACTCAACACCTGTACTGTCTAAGAATGTGGTCAAATCATTACTTACAATTAAGTAATCGTCGGTATCTTCTTCGCCGGGTGCTACCGATGCGACTATGGAGCCGTCTATCATGGCAGCAACAGCAGATGCAATACTTTCAGTGTTGCTTTTTATCTGATTATTAAGCATATCATAGGATTTTTCATATGTTACATAACCCAGGATAATGTCTGAAACCAGAAACAGAACTATAACTACAAAAATCAATTTGTTAGTGATGCTGAATCTTCTGACTTTCATTATGTTTTGCTCCTTTTCCCCAAGTAAATCGGTGCTTTGTGTTGTGTGATTTCTAAGTTAAATTTTATCACATGAAAAGTTGTACTTACAACTATAATTATTCACTTGATTTGTCAAAAAGTTATAAATATGAAAGGGGAACTCAGTCGACACCTTAATATATGTAAACATCAGAGTAATATTAACAATATTGCCTTAGAGGAGAAGTTTGTATCATTGACGGTGGGAGGATATATGAACATGGCAAAATTTCAGGCACCCGAAGGGTACATATTAGACGAAAACACCGGCCTGTACTACACACAGGTAGTCGCAGAAGACGATGCAGGCAATATGGCACAGGTTGTCACATGGTTTGATGCGAATACCGGTGAGTACAGGCAGGATGTTTATCCTATTAAAGATAAATCATCGATAGTTGAGACTCCAAAGAAAGCTAAGAAGAAAAGTAAAGCACCGTTAATTATATGCTTGGTGGCTTTACTGGTGGCTGTAGGAGTTCTCGCATTTGGTTATTTGAAGCTTGGTTGGTTTAGCGGATCAAGCACCGATGTCCTATCAGAAGAAACCTTTAATCCGGGAGATGTTTCAAAACCGAATGGGCTTATAGAAATCTTTATATATGATGATGGCTTTGCAACCCTGGTTTGCCATACGGACCTTTTAGAGGGAACGCATGTAAAGCACTTGTCATTTTACATGGGAGATTATTCTATCTCAGTTGACGACTGGGATGACAAAGGAAGCATTACTCAATGCAGTATCTGGAAGAAAAATGAAGATACCGAAGAAAATGTTTCTTATTCTTATGTGGCAGATGCCAATTACAACATAAACGATCCTGTCATTGCTATTGACGCTGATTTGACTCAAATAGCTGACTTGGAAATGACAGACCTTGTTGACGATATATCAGTCCACGTTGAGTACTACGAAGATGGACATAGTTATAACTTTGATTACAACATAAACGATGTTGTCTCTTTTGTGTTTAGAAATGGGAATTAAGGAGGAAAGTCATGGCAGTTTACCAGGCACCGGAAGGATACTCATTTGACCCGGCATCGGGCCTTTGGGTGAAGAAAATGGTGGTATCGGATAAGGCGGGTGTTCAGTATGATCACCGGTATTATTTTAATGCCGATACGGGGGAATACAGGCAGGAGAGTTTTGTACTGTCAGAGGAATCTGATAGAACAAAGGCTATATCAAGGAAATTACGGATTGCCATTCCCGTTTTATTGGCACTTGTTGCTGTTGCTTTTGTAATTTCCTATATAAGGGGAATGAATAGTGGAATTGTTCATTTTTCTGATGAAGAGTTGGAGGAATTGGAAAGGATATATGAGCTGGACTCTGTTGTTGAGAGTACAATATTCTTTTCAGATTATGATGGGGAAATAAATGAGGAGGGCATTATAAGATGAAAAAGAGAGTGCTTTTATCTATTTTGAGTTTTATTTTGGCATTTTCCAATATTGCACCTTCATTATATGTAAAGGCTGCTGATAACGAGAACATAGACTTTGCATCCCTTGAATTTACGGCGGAAGATACCTATGACGGAGGAAGCTTTGTAGCCCAAAATAATGAATGGCTATTTTACTCTGATATAAATTCCGGATGCTTTACTGCTTTGAATAAAAATAATCAGAATAGGTTTACATTGGCAAATTTTCCCGCGGCCAACATTGTGGTACATGGCAATACTTTGTATTTTACAGATGTTTCCGGAACAACTACCACAACAACAAGTTTGGGAATGGGATATGGAGAGACAAAATATGGCGGGAACTTATATCTGATTGATGATATTAATGGAATTGCGAATGGCGTAAGTATTCAAAATATAGGCTATCCAGGATGTACGTATTGCAATCTTAAATTTGATGAAACCGGATTCTACTCGCTTATTACTTATGAGGATGGTACCACTGAGTATGTCCAGTTGGATGAATCCGGACAGGTTATAGGATACATCAGTATCGAATCAGGAGAAACCATTGTCAATTCCATCGAAATTAGCGGCTTTTTATACCTCGAAATAATGACAGATAATTCGGATGATGATAAATATGGCGGATATATCCTTTGCATCGACAGGGATAACGGAAGCGGAAGAAAAACTGCCATATATGGGATGAACATGCATCTTGTCAGCAAGCGCATAGTATTCCAAAGCACATCGGATTTTTATTTATATGCTATAGAGCCGGGTAATGATTCTGCCTACGTTATTTCATACTACCCTATATATAACTTTTATGTCAGTTCCGATATTATTTACTGCAATGGTTATTCCCAATATGCTTCATTGAACTTCGTTATTACGAAGGATTATTGGTTTGCGCCTTTCGAGGTAACGCAGTTTGTTGGGGTAAATGATTGGAAAAATATGCTTGAAATGATGGCCGGCGGGAATGTTTGGCGCAGACGAAGAACTCCAACTCCCACTCCCACTGATATAACAAAAACCCCTATTTCTAAAGAACCACCTATTACTGGAATTATACGTGATGGCGAAGGCTGGGACATAGGGTCAGGAGAAGGAACGCAAGAACCGGGTATAAATAACGGAGGTCAAGGTAATGGCCCCCAGAATTCGAACGGGCAAGGGAGCAATGGTTCGGGAAATAATGGACAAGGAGATAATAATCAAGGAAATAATAATCTCGGGAATAATGATCAAGGAAATAATAATCAAGGAAATGATGTTCAATATGGGCCGGATTACCCGCGTGATAAAAATGGACAGCCAATAAAAGACCCGGAAAAAGAAGGATGGATTTACATCCCGGGTCTTGGATGGTTTTTACCTCCGGGGGCAGAGTTAGATAAGTCTCCGGGTGTTGATGGGGACGACAAGGGCCCTACCGTGTTCCCGCCGGATGACAGAATCACAGGGGAAAAAGAGACTAAATTAAAGCAAAGACAGGGAGAGATTAAGAAAGGGAAGGAAAGCGAACAAAAAAATAAGCCGACGGAAAAAGCTGAGTCTAAGCCCACAGAAAAAGCAGAAGAAAAACCTGAAGAAAATATTGACCCTAATGATGCTGTAAAAGAAGTCAGGGATATGTTCACCTGGTCAGGTAATCTTGGAGAGAATTTTAACGGATGTACTTATAATACAACTGCAGCGACACAGAAAAGGTTTCTTGAAATATATGCTCCGGCAAAAAACGGATTGAGTTACAAAACTTTTCTTGGCGAATTTGATTCGACTTTCACAAGTTATGGGTTTAACGACAGTCAAATAGACGGCATTAAGAATTTCATTTGCGATATTGTAAAAAATATATTCACAAATAAAGATATAAAAATATCACTTCAAGAAACATCTGAAGATAAGAAGACTGCTATTGTATCTGTGACGGTTTCTAAAATATTCTACATACCAAGAACTGAAGCAAAAACTCTAATTGACAGGGGCGATTGGAAATTGGGTGCCGGAGTTAAAGGCTCAGATGATAAAGGAACCCAGATGTACAAAATACTTATGTATGTATTTAAAAACGTCAGCTGGGAAAAAGCAGTGCAACGAACAGATAAATTCAAAGTCACTTACGATGAAACAGAGAAACACTGGAGAATGACGGAAGCAGATTCGGGGAAAATTGTAGGACTAATATCAGATGAAAATTACAGCCCTGTAAATGCTACGCTCAGTAATTCGTCAAGTAAGCAGAATAATCAGAATCTATTTTCGGATAACCAGTCCGGCCAGACCGGTTCATCAGCGCCATCGGGTTCTGAGTCTAACTCTTCAAATAACTCGAGTGCTGAACCAATGGGTTCTTCAGAACCTGTAAAAAAGGGTGGCGGAACACCGGTAGACTTTAGCAGAAAGAAAGATAAATTAGAAGACCCTATTGAACCTGCTTTGTCAAAAGCATGGCAAGAACTGTTTAGCGCGTACGCTAATGGTAAAATGGGTGATTTATACAATACGGAGCAGAAACTTAAAAACTTCTTGAATACTATAAAGCCGGCAGAAAGAAAGGATTTGATTGACAGTCTTAAATACAATTATGATCAAGGTTTGATTTCAGACCAGAAAGCTTACAATTATTTGATGAGCATTCTCAATCCGGGATTTTTCCAAACTATTGGCAATATTCTCGCCCCTGTAACCAATAAATGGGGTTTGACTAAGAAAGATCCGACTATGGTTAACAGGGCTTTCAATATGATAATAAGTAATCATGAGAAGTACGAGCCTATAGATTATTAATACTTAAAACACAAGCGGAGATTATACATGGCAAAATATCAACCACCCGTAGGTTATGAATATGACCCAAACACAGGCCTTTACTTTAATCAGGTAAGGGCCGTGGATGAAAACGGGCAAAATGTAAGAGTAATAACATGGTTTAATGCAGATACAGGCGAGTACACCAGGGATATTTATCCCGATGGTGTTAATAATGCTGCAAATAATTATGACCAACAAGGTGCTCATGTAAATGGGAATAAAGCCAAGAAGGCAATTATTGCACTGGTGTCACTTGCTGCTGCGGGACTTTTGATTTTCTTTGGAATCAGGTTTATTAAAGGCAGAGGGAACGATTCATCTGATGTGTATGTGCCTGATCTTGAGGCTTTCAATTATTCGAGTGATTCATCATCAGAAAGCAATGATGATAGTGAAAAGAACGAGCCTATCATTGATTATCATAATCCCGGCGGAGATTTGACTACCATTTGGGATTGGTGTGATGAACGTGAAGGCGTAGGCTATCACTATAATACAGTTTGGGCTGATGATGAGTATGTGTATGCTTTTAAACCTTTTAATAGCAACTTTAGTTTTGGACCGGCAGCTATCGGAATAGACGAAGAAGATGGCGCAGGCGGAATGCCCTACGGAAGTATTATTAGGTTTAAGAAAGACGGAAGCAGCGGTGTGGAGACAGTGGTTTCTCCGGATGAGTATGTGTATACTTTCTGTCTTATGGGCGATTATCTGTATTACAGTACAGGCGATTACAGGTCTTCGAATATGACTTATATCCAAAGGAATAAGAATACCGGTGAAGAGCAGGTATTCCTGCAGGATGAGTATTCACTTCTTGTGCCTTATGAAGGTCGCATTTATTTATGGCTTCGTAACGGCGAGAGAAGAGATTTGCTGGCTTTTAACCCTGAGACAGGAGATAAGGGGATTACAGATCTAAGCTTTATTGATTATCAGCAGCTTTGCAGAGAAATTCATGATGATGACGATGATCCCATATCAGACGGATATACAGTGACATGTGAATTTGGCTTTATGGACAATGTTCTTGCTATATCGTGTCTTGACGATTGCTTCCTTTATACCATGGTTTTCAATAGAGACACATGGGATTTGAACACAAAATGGGAGTCGTATATTATTCCCGAAATCCCCAGCGCAGGTATGGGCGCCTTGGGGCTTTATGACAGAGAACTATTTAGCGCATATGAGAACACTGGGTTTAACCCTGATATGATTTCAATCTGGTCCGCATTCGGTGGCAATGGAGAACTGTTCAGATATAACGAAGAGAGAAGATGTGAATGCGCGTATGGATATAGAGGATTTGAATTTATTGGTCGAACTGATGAAGTTTTTATAATTGTCAGTTATAAGATTGGAGACCATAACAATACCGACATGCGTGTATGTATGAAGGGGATTCTTGGAGACAGAGAATATGATTACCGCACGGATTGGCCGGATGAACCGGATCCTGAAGAGCGTCTGATGATAAGAGGCGACAACTATTTTGTGGGATTTGAGGCCAATTGGCTGGTGTTCAGCAAATATGCATTTCATATAGATCCATATACTGCTGAATATACCGTGCTTGAGTTGAACTAGCTTTAAATGGGGGTAAGCAATGATTTTTGACAGACGTCAGTTCAGACATTTCTATAAACATTATGTAACAGTACCGATTACGCCAAGTACAGAGGATTATCTGGAAGGCTTTAATATGCCGGAAGGGGCAAACTGCATACTTACTTATTGCGAGTGTGAGCCCGTAGATGGACTTATACTGGAGGTCCTTGCTCCTGCATATGAGAATGGCGGAGAACTTTGGTATGGAGAAGGCAATCCAAACATTTCCAGATATATTGTGATGCAGGATCATCTGGATTTAGACTTTGGATTTGTGGGGGATGACGGAACCATTGGCAGGAAGTTTAAGGATAAACTGGATGCCATGGCAAAATACAAGGCTTCCGAATCTGTTGAGAAAACAAGGCAAATGACGGGCTTTGATGAATTCAGATATCAGGCCAAGATTGACCAGGTAATGACTGTATATGTAAAAGGCGATTTGGAGCCCGAGTACAAATTCACCCGTATAGTCGACTATTCTTTCAGAGAAGGGTACCATTTGTTCTTTGGAATTCTCATGGATGATTTCAAGAATCCTGAAATGGGATACTATAAGGGCGATGAAATGTGCTGTTGTTACGGTGAGGTTAACGGAGAATATGTTCCTTACTGCGACATAGATGAGTTCATGGATTCAGATGACTTTAAACCTGACGATGCGGCGGAAGATACTGAAGATTTGGCGGATTTCTTAATCAGTATTAAAGATACGGATATGTATCTGCCTTGTAAGAATTTCCCCGATATTCCGGATGGCTATTATCCTCTGGTTGACAATACCTCAAACGGCGAATTGTTTGTAAGCTTTTATTTGCAGGGACTTGAGAATTTGATGCCGGAACATGATAGAATAGAATACATGAAGATCATGGATGTGGTTGATTTCGTGGAGAGAAACGATCACTATATTAAGGTAGATGGGATCAATCTGACCTACACCACCGAAGAGGAAGGGGAGAGGCATCTGCTTTTTACAAAACATGATTATCATTTAATCAGGAAATACTGCAGATAAAGGAGAGTATAAAGGTTATGCCTTACGATTTGGAAAAAGAAAGAAGAGAGGCCATTGAGGCCGGAGAGAGGGCACTTAGTTCCTTGAGAAGGGCAAAGAGTGAGTTAAACAGCGCCAGAGGCTGGGGAATATATGATATTCTCGGAGGCGGACTCATTTCATCAGCCATCAAACACAGTAAGATAAGCAATGCCAGCAGATGCATTGAGGAAGCCAAGTATGATTTGAAGAAGTTCAGCACCGAATTAAATGACGTTTCCGGTTATTACGGAACAGATTTCGGTATTTCTGATTTTGCCATGTTTGCGGATTTCTTCTTTGACGGATTTATAGCTGACTTTTATGTTCAGTCAAAGATCAACAGAGCAAGAGCTCAGGTGGATGAAGCCATTTTCAGGGTAGAAGGTGTGTTAAATAAGCTTTGTGGCATGTAAAATAGTAATATATGTTACTTCAAGCGTAATAATTACAATGTGGTAAAAATGCATATTCAAGTAACATTGACAGTGAAGGATGATATCTTTCACTGTTTTTTTGTTTCAAACTTGTGAGGGGAGATCACAATGGGAGAGACAATTATGATTATGAATTCTTACAACTCAGACGGTTATCGCCACGCTAACGGAGAGGGGCTCTTTTATAAAGAAGAGTACACCATCAGACCCGACGGAAAGACATTGAAAATCACCAGCTGGTATGACAATGCCACCAGAGAATACAGGCAGGAATGTCGCGAAGAGCTGGATTATGGAATCGAATAAAAGGAGAATAAGAAATGGCAAATGTATTGGGAAGTTCAAATGATAACTTGCAGGCACCGCCTCCGCCTCCGTTGCCAAACGGAATGAAAGTTGCGGGGAACGCAGCACCACCGCCTCCGCCACTTCCCGCAGGACTTAATGTCGCAGGTGCACAGGCTTCACCGCCTCCAGCACCACCTATACCTCCTACACCACCGGCACCTCCGGCAGCACCAAAGGCAGCTCCGGCACCTCCGCCGTTACCGGCAGGATTATCTATGGGTGCGCCCACACCTGCACCTGCACCTGCGCCTTCAGTAAGTAAAGAACTGACAGGTGGCTCAGGAAGAACATCCATGAGTCTTGCAGATGCTGAGAAAGAGAAGGAAAAGGAAGAGGAAGAAGCAAGAATCGAAGCGGCCAAGCCCAAGGCCAAAGCCAATGGCGGAGACCTTAAGGAAGGCGAGAAATGCTTTGCAAGATCTGGCATGGACGGGCTTTATTATTATGCTACCGTTGAGTCAATTGGTTCCGAGAAGGCTAAGGTAAAATTCTTCGATGATGTAGAAGGCGAACTTCTTTTTTCAAAGATATATACAGTTGACGAGGCTGTAAAAGAAATGCAGTGTTTCGCCAACTACAGCGGCAGGGGCAATTACTTCCCTGCAGTAATCGACTTCAAGACAGAAGACAAGGCTTCTGTTCATTACGATGAGAATCCCTCTTTGAAGGAAAACTTGGACTATTCAAACATAAGATTCGCTATCAGATAAATTAAAGGGGAAATATATGGCAAACTATCTACCTCCCGAAGGTTATGAGTTTGACTCTAACTCAGGGCTCTATTACACACAGGTTATTGCGAATGACGAGGCAGGGAATCAGGTACAGGTTGTGACATGGTTCAATGCCGACTCAGGCGAATATACACAAAATACATATCCCATTCAGGGGTCGCAGGTGGCACAGACTGTGACTCCTGCCGGGTATGTGGGAAAAGCAGCTGCCTTCTCACGTGACGGCGCACCTGAAGTAAAGCAGGCAGGTGCCGGATTAGGTGGATTCGCTTCAAACTTTAACACCGGTGACTTGGGAGCAAAGGCTTCCGAGTTTGGTAAAGACATTGCAGGTAAGGCTAAGGGCATATTTGGCAAGGCAAGTGAAGACTTAAGAAATGCTACTGCAGGAATCAGCACAGGATATGAAGATGCAGCCGTGGGAGAAGATGCATACGCTTTTTACGCATATGACAAAAACGGCAATCCTAAGGAGCCCGGAATCATCAGAAAGCTTCTGTACGCTTTCAAAAAGTTCGTAAACAAGTGTCCTCTGTGGCTTAAGTTTGCGCCACTTATGGTTCTCATGCTTATCGATATCATTGTGGCTGTTGCCAAACCCGATGAGACTCAGGATTTCAGAAGCTCGCTGTTCCTTGGTTTTATTTGCATTCCTTTCCTTATTGTTCACCTTATTGACCTTAAGAGAAAGTACGGCGCAAAACCTTTGATGGTTGTTCGCCCCATAGTTCTTTGCATAATCGGTATCCTTATGATGCCAAGCGTAATTGCGGTATCCTTCGGAATTATGAAGGATGCGTGGCTGCAGCCGGGACTTGTACCTGTCTTCCTTTGGTACTTCGTTGTGGCAATTGCTTACGTGATGACTTACTTCATGGTTAAGGGCAGATTCGCAAAGATTGGTTTACCCACAGTTGAACTTTGGACCACAGCCATTCTTGTGGGAATGGGCGCTATGTGGATAGGAGTTCTCGCAATGTGGATTATCGCGCTTATTATCTTTGTCGTAACCTTCGTAATTATCGGACCCTTCGTACTTAAGATGGCCCTCAGCGAGCCTACTTACGTTGACAGCAAGGGAAGAGTTTACGATCAGTTTGGTAGCAGATATTAGAAAAGAGGAATCTTATGGCTAAGTATCAGGCACCGGAAGGTTACGTTTTAGATTCAAATACAGGACTTTACTATACTCAGGTTATAGGTGAGGATGCAGCCGGAAATAAGAGCCAGGTTGTCACCTGGTTTAATGCGGACACAGGAGAATACAGGCAGGATGTTTATCCTGTTAAGGGAGGGGCAAATACTGCGCCTCCTATTTCTAATGGGGCAAAAGCGACTGCTTCCTCAAACGCTCCTAAAGGCCCATCTAAATCTGAGGTAAAGAAACAAGCTAAGCAGGCAAAGCTGAATGCTGTTCCCAGGCCGCCAAAGGTAGATACATCAGACGATTATCAGTATTACAAGAATAAGAACTTCATGAAGGGTCTTGGAGTATTTTTGATTGTTTGCTTGATTCTCGCTTTGCTTGTAATATTCTTCATCAGATTTATTATGGGCGAGTCTTCCTGCACCATGAGCAAGGAAGATTATGAGGAACTACAGCAGGCTAAGAAAGAGGCTGTTATTGATGCGTTTAGTTCGTCGGGAAATGAGAGTAGCACAACCAAATTAACTTCAGCTGATGTAAATTATGCTGATTACGATTATTACCCTCAGGATTCTTTCTCGAATTCTTTTATTCGAATGTATAAGAATGGGAACTTCGACGTTTACCAGATTAATATTGAAACTATTGGAAATGTGAGCCAAGCTTTCCCGAACATTCCTGCAAAAAATTCGAACATGAGCTGTAATTATATGTGGTATTTATGCTCGAGTGATAATATTTTCGAAGTGTATTTAGACAATAGCTATGATGAGACTTCAGGAGCAGAAGAAATATATGCCAGGGACATGAAATGCCAATACAGATATAAGGGTGATACCGGTACTGCCTTGGTGAAGGTGGATGGCTACAATTTGTGCTTTTACGACTTCTCAAACGGTTTGGATGGGGACATGAATAGAGATACAAAATTTGTATTTCAGGTATATGCCCCATATTGGGACGATGCTGTGACACTGGATGATTTATATGTTTCAGTTGATGAGCCATATCATTCCGCAAGTATGGATAAGGATAAGAAGGAGAAACAAAAGCCGGCAGATTTGTTCGGTGGATTGAACACATATGAGTCGGATTATAGTGATGATGAGAAGATGGAGATTGCAGCCGGAAACTATGGCGACTCAGATTACGTTCCTTGCTATCTTCATAAATTCGCGACCACCGATCCAAATTTACCGGGTGATGCAGCTACCACCATTGAGTTTTATGAGAACGGAAGCTTTTACATGCATGTAAATTTCCTGGAGGGATTTAATGATTACGGTGGAGAGTATAAGGTGGTTGAAAACGGTTACGGTGTAGATATATACCTTAGCGATTACGGCACTCAAAATGGTGTACCTGCCACAAGTACATTTTGCATAGACTATCAACGTGCCGAATACGGCTACTTCTTAGAAGAAGGATTTGGCTGTATGGGTTACGGTGGAGCACCTTACGAGTTTAAGAGAGTAAATTAAGGGGAAACAGTTATGGCAAAGTATCAGGCACCTGAAGGTTATCTATTGGACTCAAATACGGGCCTATATTACACACAGATTATTGCAGAGGACGAAAAGGGCGCAAAGAGTCAGGTTGTCACCTGGTTTAACGCCGACACAGGAGAATACAGGCAGGATGTTTACCCAATTGAAGGAAGTGTGGTACAGGCTTCCGAGTCGGTGACGTCAGGCCTTAAACCTGCGCCTCCGGAACCGGAGTTGAAAATTACTCCTATTAATGGAAGAGCACCTTTAGCAGGAGGACCCGTAGTCGCGACAGGTCCTGTAGGAAAGTTGAGTATTGACGTACCTGGACCTAAGCAGGTGGTTGGCTCGAAAAGCACTGGAGCTGGTAATAAGAAAGGGCTAAAAGTTGCCGGAATTGCAATTGCTGCGGTAGTTGTATTGGCTTTGGCAGGAGCTGGTATTTGGAAGTTTGTACTTAACAAAGATTCCGGAGATTCCGGAAATGAGAATGCAAGCAGTGTTTCGAGCACATCTGATACAGGCAATTCTTCGGTGAACAATTCCTCATCTTCTTCAAAAAACGAAGAGGCACCTTTGGTAAATGGTAAATCCAAAGTTAAAGATGGAGTTTTAGAACTTCTGATTAAAGGACCCAGTCAGGCAAATTTAATAATTGATACCAAAGATAATCGCGGTGATGAAATAAGAGGAGCAGTTCTTACATTTGATGATTGGGAATTTATCTGCGGTGACCTTGGTGAAGTTGATGGCGTGATTGAGAGTTACATGATTCATCATAGTGCCGGATCTGATGGATCTGATAACATGGAATACTTTGATGTTATTGATTTGCATATGGGTGACGACGTAATAAACATGCGAATCAATTGCTCAGGAGTTTCAGGTTTTTCCTTTGAAAGTCTTCCCGAAAATGGATGGCTTTGTATTCAGCATAATGATGAGGCAGAATTTGTTGAGGAATACTTCTATACCTCTGAAGTAATAAAGTACGACATCAATTTCTATGAGAGTTCAGATTCTCCGGTAAGGAAGGATTCAAGTTCAGGAACACAGACTGTCGCGGAAGAATATGTGGATTCTGTTGACTACGATAAAGACTCTCTTGATTATGCCGTAAAGGAAGACGGCCAAATTATTCCTAACGGTGAAGAGTACGGTCCAAACGGATATTGGATTGGCTGCATTTATGGAACATTCTTGGCAAGTCCACAAACGGACTTTGACAAAGAGTATTTTGATACTGAGATATGGCCTTGCTTGCGTTTATATGAAAACGGAACTTATGAGTTAGACTGCTCCATTGGAGGCGATTATTGGACAAGCAGAGGAACATATTCCTATATTGATCCAAAATCCGAAATGGATGATATTATTGTTACTTTGTTTGATTGCAGCCGTGGCCCGGGAGGCGGAACGGGTAATGCGGTTGTAGTATTCAGCGATGCCAGCGACTATCCTCAGTTCCTGTCTGATGGCTTTGGCTACATGGGAGGAAACGGAGCACCTTATTGGTTCCATCGCGAAGGATATTAATTTCAATTCTGACGGTTTTGCAATGATGCTCCTTATGGCTTAGAATATAAGTCATAAGGAGCTTTTTTATGGCAAAATGCGAAGTGTGCTTCAGACATTGCGAAATTGAAGAGGGCGGCAGAGGCTTCTGTAAGGTTCGAACCTGCAAAGATGGGGTGATTAAGCCTGTAAACTATGGCAGGATTACTTCCCTTGCTCTTGATCCAATTGAGAAAAAACCCCTGGCCAGGTTTATGTCGGGAAGTAAGATATTATCTGTTGGAAGCTATGGATGTAATCTTAGATGTCCTTTTTGCCAGAATCACGAGATTTCCTGGTCTGATTTTGCATATATGCTTGAGAGAGACAGTGAATATGTGTCTCCCGAAGAACTTTGCAAAATGGCTGTTAACTGTAAAGATAAAGGCAATGTGGGCGTGGCTTTCACCTATAATGAGCCTCTGATTGACTACGAATATATCATTGACTGCGCCAAGCTTATTCATGAGAATGGAATGGTAAATGTTCTTGTAAGCAATGGTACTGCGGATGCTTCTATTGCCCGAAAACTGGAGCCCTATATTGATGCCATGAACATTGATTTAAAGGGATTTACGGCTGAATATTACAGGGATGTTCTGAAGGGCGATTTTGAGTGTGTAAAGGCCTTTATTGAGGAGGCTGTGAAGTATGCCCACGTGGAACTGACAACTCTAATTATTCCCGGAGAGAATGACACCGAGGAAGAAATGCGTGAAATTTCCGGATATATTGCGGGTCTTTCTGATGAGATTCCGCTTCATATATCAAGATTTTTTCCGCAGTTTCATATGACTGACAGGCCGGCAACGGATGTTAAACACATTTATAAGCTGGCTGATTTGGCTAGAGAGAAGTTAAAATACGTATACACAGGAAACTGTTAACTTAAGGGGGTTACAAGATGGCAATTAAAGCAGCATTTATGGTACCGCATCCGCCGATGATTGTTCCTGCGGTTGGAAAAGGTTCGGAAGAACAGGTTATTAAAACCGCGAATGCCTATGATGAAGTGGCAAAAAGAATAGCGGAGATCAAACCTGACACAATCATAATTTCAAGCCCTCATGCACCCATGTATGGGGATTATATCAATATGTCATCAGGTAAAGGAGATAGAGGGTCTTTAGCTGATTTCAGAGCTCCTGAAGTGAAATTTGATGAGACCTACGATTCTGAGCTTGTAGCAAAGATTGAGACTTTGGCTTCTTTAAACAGGCTTGATGCAGGCACATTGGGCCGTCAAAACACCGGCCTTGATCACGGCACCATGGTTCCTTTGTATTTTATAGAGAAATACTATAAGGACTTTAAACTGGTTCGAATCGGACTTTCCGGTCTGGCTCTTACCAAGCACTATGAACTTGGAATGCTTGTGGCCAAAGCTTGTGAAGAACTGGGACGAAATGCGGTTTATGTTGCAAGCGGAGATCTTTCACATAAACTTCAGGTATACGGTCCCTATGGGTTTGCGCCCGAAGGACCGGAGTATGACAAAAGAATAATGGATGTGGCAGGAAGAGCCGCTTTTGAAGAAATGTTTGATTTTGACGAGACTTTTTGTGAAAAGGCTGCTGAGTGCGGTCATCGTTCTTTTGTAATGATGGCAGGCGCATTGGATGGCAAGAGCCTCAAGACTGAAGTCTTATCTCATGAAGATGTAACCGGAGTTGGGTATGGAATAGCAACATTCGAAGTTACAGGTAATGACGAAAACAGACACTTCCTTAAATCATACATGGATAGACATCAAAGCAAGTTAAATAAGGACAGAGAAAATGCTGATGAATATGTTAAACTTGCGGCCGAATCTGTTGAGTATTATCTGAAAACCGGCAGGATGATTGACATGAAGGACTGTAAGACATCAATTCTTCCAGAGATGAAGAGCAACAGGGCAGGTGCCTTCGTTTCAATTCATGAGCACGGAAGACTCAGAGGATGTATTGGAACAATACTTCCTGTAACCGACTGCCTTGCAGAAGAGATAATCAGGAATGCCGTAAGTGCCTCCACAGAGGATCCCAGATTTAATCCCATTGAGCCTGACGAACTTCCCTGGCTTGAAATAAACGTGGACGTTCTCAGTACACCCGAACCGATTAAATCCGAAGCAGAACTTGATCCAAAAAAGTATGGAGTCATTGTTACAAACGGAAGAAGAAGAGGATTGCTTTTACCGGACCTTGACGGTGTGGACACAGTCGAGCGCCAGATTTCGATTTCCAAGCAGAAGGCGGGAATTGCTCCGGATGAACCGGTGGAGCTGCAAAGATTTACAGTTACGAGGCATGTGTAGGTGCAATTGGGGACAGTCCCCAATTGCACCATTTATCAGGCAATGTTAAGTTTGGTTGACAAAGTTCCAAGCGTGATTGGTAGATAAAATCGACTGCTTTTTCTACGATAGAGACAACAATAACAGTCGGAGGTAAAGAAATGGATTTTAATGAACAACTTATTTGTTTAAGAAAACAAAAAGGATTATCTCAGGAGCAGTTGGGTGACAGGGTAGGAGTAACAAGACAGACAGTTTCCAAATGGGAACTTGGGGAAACCACACCTGAGATGGATAAACTAATACAGCTTGCCAATTTATTTGATATAAGTATTGATGAGCTTGTTGGAAACGAGAAATGTGAATCGAATTCATACTGTCGAGCTGTAGCATATTCCGGATATGAATATGAATATAAAAGTAAGAAGACATTCAAAGGCCTTCCTT